>CALCQG010000148.1 GCA_937897575.1 uncultured Synergistales bacterium
CCGCCTGTTGAGTCTTCAAGGACCTTCTCCTGTCACAGAACGGTCATTTCACGCGGAAACTTTGTGAAGGAAAGAGCTCCTGTCCTTGTAACGGCAACACAATTCTCAATCCGGACGCCGAATCGTCCCGGAAGATAGATGCCGGGCTCGATACTGAAGGTGATACCCTCCCGTAAGACCGTTTCATCCGTAGAAGAGATATCGGGCATGGGGTCATGCCCGACGATTCCTATGCTGTGCCCTGTCCTATGGGTAAAAAACGGTCCGTATCCGGCCTTTTCAATGACCCCGCGAACGGCCCGGTCGATATCACATGCCCGAATACCCTCTCTGACCGCTGCCTCGCCCGCAAGTTGAGCCTCGAGAACGATAGAGTATACCTTTTTTTGTTCCTCAGTAGGTCCTCCCACGAAGAATGTCCTCGTCATGTCAGACCGATATCCGTTATGGCTCCCCCCGAAATCGATCAGAACGACATCGCGCTCCCCGACGACCCTGTCCCCTTTGTTGTAATGAGGAAGGGCGCTGTTCGGACCGGTTGCGACGACATAGGATATTCGTTCTCCACCGATGGACTCATAGATATCCCGGAGCCTACGCTTCAGTGTACTCTCAGATGTCCCCGGCACAATGAAATCCACAAGCTGCCTCAACGCCTCATCGGCAAGTGAACCCACCTTGCAGAGCCTTTCAACCTCTTCAGGCGTCTTGTTCATTCGAACCTGTCCCACTACTTTTCTGGCAGGGAGAAGTTCTATCCCGTATTTTTTCGCTATGGGGAGGATATCGGCGGCCCGAACGGCTTCATTGACGCCTAACGTCCGAGGAATACCGTATTCGTTGAAAGCGGCCTCGAAAGCGCTCGCCACTCCGTAGGCATCATCCCATGCGAAGATATGTGCATCGTTGTCAAGATCCTCTTTGAACTCGTCTCTGCACAAAGACGGACATATGGCAAAAACCCGTCCATCAGCATAGATGCAAATTCCTTTGAATCGCTCGTCATCTATCGGATCCAGATTCGTCAGATAGCGCAAATCAGGAGAGGTTGCAATGAGGAGGGCCTCCATGCCATGGGAGGAAAGCAACAACGAGACTTTTTTCATTCTGTCATTCATGGGGATTCCTTCTTCCTCTTTATGAGATAGCGTGTTTACTTAAACCACAGTGCAATCCACTGGAACACAGTATTTTTTCTCGTCTTGCAAAGTTTTTCAAAGATATCTTGTACCTCTTGCTGTTATACATTCGTCATTGGAATGCCTGACGAGATTTGCGCCCGCATACGTCTACCGCTCCGTATACGTTGTTTCACGGTCATACCTTCCAATGACGGTTTGAGGTGCGCCTCTCCCGAATCCGGGAGAGGCGCACTGAGGATGTTCCTGCGTTTTACAGGTTCGTAAATGCGAACTCCGTCCCTATGCTCTTGTCCTTCGCCCTCTTGTACACGACGGCCGCCGTCGTGATGTCCATCGCTCCCGTACCTATGGGGATGCATACGATTCTCTGCTGCGGGTTTTCGAAGCCCTTTTTCTTTCCCGCGACCACTTCGCCGATCGTGGCGTAGATGTCCTTCTCGCCGAGCAGCCCTCTCGAGACGACATCGGAGAGCGCTCCTCTGTGGAGCGTCTGACCGATGTGGTCCACGATGATCTTGTCCACGCCCATCAGGAGCTCATCGGACGCCTCCGTGTTGGAGCCCATGGGGAACACGGCCGCCCCCGGCTTGATCCACTCGTTCTTGATGTACTTGTCCTTCCCGTGGGAGACGCTGACCACGACGTCGCAGTCCACCGCCGCCTCCTTCTGGGTCGCGCATATCCGAATCTTTCCGGGGAGCAGGGCGTCCATGTCCGCCTTGAATTTCTCCGCCGCCTCGCGGTTGATGTCGAACACCCGAAGCTCCTTGATGTCGCAGACCTCGGCGAATGCGGCCGCCTGCGTTCTTCCCTGGACACCGGCGCCATACAGCCCCATGACGATCTCCTTCTTGCCGGAGAAGTTCTTGTACGCCACGGCGGCCTGAGCCCCCGTGCGCATGTCGGTGATGAGTTTCCCCTCCATGGCCGCCAGGAAACGCCCCGTCTCGGCCTCGGCGAGGAGGATCATGGCGCTCAGGAACGGCAGCCCCTTGGAGGGGTTGTCGTACCAGCCGCCGATCCACTTGATCCCGGCGATGTTCTGCCAGCCGATGTACGCCGGCATGGCGTTCATGCTGGCGTTGAAGCCCGGCCATTTTCCGTCGATGCCAAGATCCAGGTTCACCTTGGTGGGGTTGACGACCTTCTCCGTCCCCATACCCTGGAACGTCTTCTCGCACGCCTCCACCACGTCCTTCATGGTGATGAGGGACCGTACCTGATCCTCGTTCAGCAACAGCATAGCGCTCTCCCCCTTTTACCGGATGAATTCGATGAGCTCGTTCCTGCTCATGCCCTGTATCCCCAACTGCTCCGCATTCCACCCCACATCGGAGTACTTCGCGTCGTTGACCGTCTCGGACAGCAGGATGATGCTGTCCGTCACGGGCGTTGGAACGTTCGTGATCCTGCCCAGCATGGAGACGGGGACGAGGAGATAGGGGATGTCCTCGCTGAGATAGCGGTGGGTCATCGTCTTCGGGGCATCGGGCCCATGGGCGCCGTAGGCCGGGTTTTCCGCAAGGGCCTCGTGCAGGGTCTCCCCCTGAAGGTTGTACATGGTCTTCAGACCGTCGAGAGCGCTGATCAGAGGAATGCCCAGGGATTCGGCCACTGCCATTCGCTCCCTGTCGATGGCCTCCTGCACTTTGCACACCGATGGGCTCATCCCGTCGGTGTAAAAACGGAAGTTGCCCTTCTCCGACTCGATCCTCCCGGCGTTCATGATCATGGTGGCGCAGTGCACCACCATGTTCGTGTTCGCGAGGCCGGCGGCCATCGAGTTGGGAAGCTCCCGGATCTCCACGGGGAAGACGTCCCTGAGGATCTTCTCCACGACGGGGTAATCCTTTCCGGGCAGCGTGCCTATGCGGACATACTGTTTGATGCCCCACACATTGATCTTTCCGTTCTCTATCAGGCGGCAGGCGTAGGGAAGGGTGTCCGTCTCGGCGATGTATATGTCCGGACCGTTGGATTCGCGGAGGATTTTTCTGAGCGCGAAGGAGCCGAAGTTGCCCGGGATGATCACGAGGGTCTGGCCGGCCTCGAAATAGGGCACCGCCAGTTTGAAGATGGGGGTCTGGGCGAAGGTGGGCGCCACGAAGAAGATGATCTCCGCCCCCTTCATCGCAACGGCGATATCGGTGGTGGCCTGTGCCAGCTGCCCCTCCTTCTCGAGCGTGTTGGTCAGAAGGATTTTGTTCCCCTTGAGGTTGATGTCCCGGATCTTGTCGGCAAAATCCGGATGCTCGTACAGCGTCACCTCGTGGCCCCTCGAGGCGAGGTCCCCCGCCAGGGTCTGCGCGCCGTTTCCCGCACCAAGGACCGTCACTTTTCGTTTCATGCACACACTCCTCCTTCATTTCGGTCTCTTTTCATATGGAATTCCACTGTTTCATCCGCAAAAGGCCGGAGAATCTCCGGTGAACGCGGCTGGTTGCGTGCAATTCTTCCCCCGCCGCCGCGCCCGGATGCGGCCGGTCAGTCCGGGCATCCGCTCCCTCCTCGAGGAGAGGGCTCCCGGATATCCAGCGGGACATCGAACATGCCGGACCAGACGGAGCTGATATGGGCCATCATGGCCTCTCTCGCCCGCTCTCCGTCCCGGGACCGGACGCTTTGGACGATCTCGGAGTGGTCACAGATGAAGTTGCTCAGCATTTTATCGTAGAATGCCTTGTACCGCTCCCGCTGGACTGATATCTCGCTTTGGATGGACTCCACCATGCGCCCCAGGATCTCCTGACGGGCTATCTTTGCCAGCAGCCCGTGGAAGCGGATATGGACATCGTACATGTCGTCCTGGGCCCGAGGGCGATGATGAAGAAAGGCCTCGAGCTCCTCGAACTCGTCCTCCCTCCCTCGTTTCGCCGCATAGTAGGCGATCTGCCCCTCGATGAGACACCGTGTCTCGATGATCTCCTTGAGGTTGATCCCGTCAAAGATGTAGGCCTTTGTCCGCTCGGGATGCAGGGGGTCCGCCGTGCTCCTCAGGAGATAGGTCCCGCTTCCGGGGCGAGCCACCACGATCCCTCTGTCAGAGAGGACCTTCACGGCCTCACGGATGCAGCTTCGGCTCACGTTGAACTGCTGCGCAAGCTCTTTCTCCCCGGGAATCCGATCCCCTACGGCCCACATGCCCTTTTCGATGGCGTCCGACAGCTGGTTCAGCACATCCTCGTACAACGTCAACCGACTCGCTGCCTTGATCATGTCCGCCCTCTTCCTCCAAACGGGGGTGCCGGGCGCTCTGGTGCCCAGTGGGCGGAGAGCGCTCCTCTCACCCTGTCAGCATGAGTTCTTGTCGCTCGTCCCTGCGGAACCGCCGTCGGCTCGCCCGCGACGTGGCGACCGGACCTCAACGGCACGGCACGCCGCCGATCCTCCTCCGGAAGCCCGGAAAACAGGCCCTGGCCGATCAAGCGGTGCCTCGACGACCGGCTCGTCAGCTCTCGAGCAGGTCCCGGATTTCCGAGACGCTCTTCCCCTCCAGCCCCATCTTCTTGAGGGTCACCCCCGTCTCGAGGGAGTTCTCCCCCAGAAGGGGGCCGCACAGCTCGAGGACGGCCCGCAGCACCGGTGTCCGCACCCCCGCCAGCCTGGCCAGTTCGACCAGGGGTAGCAGCGAAAAGGGGGTGTCCTCCGTCAGAAAGCGATGGCCACGGGTCTTCGGAGCATCGGGTTTATCGCCTCCGAAGGCGGGGTTGGCCCGGATGACGGCGAACAGATCGTCGCCCTGAACGCCGTACTGGGCGCGGATCGTCTCCGTCGTGCTCCTCAGGTTTAGGCCGAAGGCCTTGCCCACGGCGATGCGTTCGTTGTCCACGGCCTCCATGACCCTGCAGACCGCCGGGGACATGCCGTCGAAATAAAACCGGAAGTTACCCCTGGAGCTCTCTATCCACCCCGCGTTCATCAGCATGGGGGCGCAATGGACCACCATGTTGGTGTTGGCCATGCTGGTCTGGAGGACGTTCGCCCCCTGGACATAGGACGTGCAGAAGGCGTCCTTCATCCTGTCGTCCACCCGGCGGTAGTCCTTCGCCGGAAAGACCGCCAGGGTGACGGGGTTCTTGACCCCCCGCACCGCCACTCTGCCGGGCTCCAGGGCGGTGCAGGCGTAGGGGAGGTTGTCCGTCTCACCGACGACCACGTCCTTCCCCATATCCCTGAAGGCCTTGCGCAGGGCGAAGGTGCCGTAGTTGCCCGGGGAGAGGACGAGGATCTGCCCGTCCTCGAAGAGGGGGAGGGCCAGATCGAAAAAGGGCCCCTGCGCGAAGGACGGAGCGGTGAAGTAGACGATCTCCGCCCCGTTCAGCGCCTCCTTGGCGTCCGTGGTGACGCGGGCCAGCTGACCGACCCCCGTGATCTTGTTCTCGAGCTGGATTCTGTTTCCCTTGGCGCGGATGGCCTCGACTGTCGCCTCGAACCGGGGGTGCTCCAGCAGTGTGACCTCGTGGCCGCGGAGGGCCAGATCGCCGGCAAGGGCCTGCCCTCCGTTTCCGGCGCTCATAACGGTTATCCTCTTCATGGCGCATGTCCCCTTTCCGGACGAATGGGAACGAGGGGCTGCGGCGCCCGCTCACTCCCGAAGGGTGTTTTCGCTACGTTTTCAACTTGCTCCGGCAGGAGTGCTGAGCGTCCGCCCGCTCCGTTGCCCTTGAATCACAGGACGAGGACGCCGTCCCGGGACGATCAGGAGCGCCCCTTCGCCTTCTCCCGCTCGATGATGATCCGCGCCAGCGTCGTCGCCGCGCCCACCATGCCCTCCTGGGCGAGGCGGCCGATGGCCGCCATGGACTCGTCCACGTCGTCGCAGACGATGCCGTCGCCGTTCGGGACGACGTAGCCGTCCAGAGCGAGCATGGCCGACTCGATGGCCATCCCCGCCGCGGCGGACAGCTTGAGGGCGCAGCCGTACTTCGCCCCGTCGCACACGATCCCCGTCAGGCTGCCGACCATGTTCTGAATCGCCCGGCCGGCGCAGGCCACATCGCCGCCGAGCAGCATGGACGCCCCGGCGGCGACGCCGATCCCCGCCGCTATGGCGCAGGCGCAGATCGCGGAGAGACGGCCGATACGGCTCTTCATGAGGATGGTCAGCAGGTAGCTCAGGGCGATGGCCCGAAGCACCTCTTCCTCGCTCTTCTTCAGCTCGTCGCCCATCACGACGAGGGGAAGCATGGCCGTGATGCCCACGTTGCCGCTCGTGGCGCAGCTCATGGCCGCGAGCCCGAGGCCGCCCATGCGGGCATCGGAGGCTGCCGCGGTGTAGGACTTCACCTTCAGCACCAGGTTATCCTTCGCCATCTCCCTGTACGCGCAGCCGAACCCCGCCCCGACGCCCTTTTCGAGCCCCGCCTCCGCCAACGCGCGGTTCATGGCGATGCCGTCCCTGAGGAAGGCGATGTCCTCAAGGGGGACCGTTTCGGCGAAGGTGTACAGATCGGCGAGTTTATAGGAGAGGATGGTGTCCTTCGAGTAGTCGAAGGTGGTGCCCTTCAGGCTGTCGCGGTTGTCCACCAGGACTTCGCCGTTGCGCTCCAGATACACCACGTTCGTGTGGGTCTTCGCGACGATGGCCCGCCCGACGCCCTTGTCCGTCTCGACCTCCGCCTCCAGGCGAAGTCCGACGCCCTCGTACTCCCAGAGGATGTCCACGTCCACGTTCTTCAGGAACTCGACGGACTTCTTCTCCTCCTCGGGGGTCACCGTGTTCAGCACCTCGAGGCCCGCCTTCGAGTTGCCAGCGACGGCGCCGAGGGCAACGGAGATATCGATCCCCATGCGGTCCGTCCCCGGAATGCCGACGCTCAGGCTGTTCTTGAAGGAATCCTTGTCCATCCGCATCTTCGCGCGCTTCGCCGTTCCACCGACGGCGTCCCGGGCGACAGCCGCCGCATACGCGATCGATACGGGGCCCGTACAGCCCAGGGCGGGGTTGACCTCTTTTCTCAGAATCTCAAGCAAACCGGACATCTCGAATCGTCTCCTTCACAGAGTATGATATGTTATACCCACTATTTTCCATCTCGCGCCATGGCGAAGATCCTCTGGTTCCACTCCTCCTTGAGTCGTATCGCAGTGGGCGTCGAGCCGAGCCCGCCTATCATGGTGCCCCGAAGCTCCGAGGGCAGCAGCTTCTGGGTGTTCGCCAGCGCCCCTATGACCTCATCGGGGGGGATGGCGCTTTCGACGCCCGCCAGCGCCATATCCGCCGCGGCAAAGGCGTTGCCCACCCCGATGCCGTTCCGCTTGATACAGGGGATCTCCACGGGGCCCGCCACGGGGTCGCAGATGAGCCCCAGAATGTTCTTCATAGCAAGGGCCATCCCGTGCGCAACCTGTCGGGGCGTCCCCCCCGCAAGCTGTACCAGCGCGGCGGCCGTCATGGCGGAGGCGACGCCGATCTCGGCCTGGCATCCGCCGATGGACCCCGAGAGCGACGCCCGCATGGCCACCAGGACACCCGAGATCGCCGCGGACAGCAGCGCGTCCACCACTGCGTCGTCCGATGCGTTCCGCTCCTCGGCGACGGTCGTCAGCGCACCGGGGAGCACCCCGCAGGAGCCGGCCGTGGGGGCCGCGACAACGCATCGGGCGCAGGCATTGGTCTCCATGGTGGCGATCGCCCGGGCGACGGCGGTACCGAGGGTCTTTCCGCCGACGGTCTTCCCCTCGTTCACGGCTCGCATCAGCCGTGCCCCGGAGTCCCTGGGGATAAAGCCGGCGACCATATCGTTGTCCCCTGAGATGCCGAGCTGAATCGACTCCTTCATCACGGCCCATATCCGCTCCATCCGGCGCCGGATCTCTTCGTCGGACAGTCCGCTCTGGCACCGTTCGTACTCCATGGCCGCCTGGGGGAGGGAGAGCTTTTTGTCCTCCATGACCCGGAACATCTCGTCGAAGGAGGTGAAGAGTGCGCGGGCGTCGTCCGTCTTCCGGTCAAGGATCGCCTGGAGCGGGAAGATCCTCCGGACGCCCCCCATGGTTCGCAGCGCCTCCATATCGCCGTCCGACGGGGCTTGCCCCATGAGGCACGTCCAGAGCGTGCGGCCGTCCGATTCGGATCTCCTCACGGCGGTCAACCGCCCGCGGAACAGGGACTCCATCGTCGCGGCGTCGAAGGCACCGTCCGTCTCGAGCAAGAACCCCTCCTCGCACCCGGAGAGCGCGATCGCGAAGCCGTCCACCTCGGTCATCATGATCTCGCCGCCGCCGACGGTTATTCCGACGACGCGAAGCTCCTTCCCCTGTCTCGAAAGGCGCATGTCCACGGTGTTCGGATTTCTTTCAGAATCGTACGCCACATGGTAGGTGACGGGGACGTTCCTCCTCGCGGCCTCCTGCAGGGCCGTCCGGACGATCGGCGAGTCCTCCTCGTACCCGAGCAGTCCGGCTACGATCGCCGAATCGCTGAGGTGCCCCTTGTACGTCCTTCCGAGGGCGTTGCCGTAGAAATGGAGCACTATGGCCTCCGGCTCTCCGCCGAGCAGCAGGCGCCCGATGCGCCCGATCCGGAGGACGCCCGCCGTGTGGGAGCTGGACGGACCGGTCATGATGGGGCCGAGAATATCGAACAGGCTGACGAGACGTTCCTGTGCACACATGATGTCGGTTCACCCCTTCTTTTACACTGTCTTCGGACTGTATGTCCTGTCCTTTCCTTTTGCGCGTCGCCTCGGAGCGCCTTGTCGAAGGCTACGGCGGGTTCGGTGCGCCCACATCGGCGACGGGAATCGCCACGTACAACCGAGACTACAGCGGACGTGTCACCCTTCTGCCCGGCGCCCCTCGGGAGGCGTCAAATGGGAGTGGCAAGATATCTGAATGTCAGACATTATGATATGTCCAGCACCACGGAATGTCAACGGGGAAAGCCCTCGCAGGACCGCCGTCGAAGCCCGTCGCCGGAGGGCGACACGGCGTCCCGCCGAGGGGCCCGCACCCCCCTGCTTCGTGAGCAGTTGCGCCGCTCCCCCTTTGGCCGTATGATTTCATTACGCCCTTCACCTGTTCGATCACCCTGCGGACGACGCGCCTGTCGGACACCGCCGGACAACGGAGGAAAAAGAGTGCTCAAACACGCCAACAGGTCGACGCTCTACGACGATATCATGTTCCAGATGGTCAATGCCATCAGGGACGGCCACTGGGCCTCCGGCAGCAGGCTGCCGGGCGAGCAGCTTCTGGCCGGCACCTTCGGGGTGAGCCGGGCGTGCATCAGGGAGGTGCTGAAGGCGCTGACCTACACGGGCGTCCTCGAAGCCCACCCGGGCCACGGGACCTTCGTCTCGAAGAACGCGTCCAAGATACTGAACGGGACGCAGCTGATGGAGGGGATGCTGTCCGACTCCTTCTCCTACTCCGAGCTGATGGAGATCCGCCGGCTCCTGGAGGGGCAGGCCGCCTACTGGGCCGCCGAACGGTCCGATGCCGAGGATATCGAAAGGCTCGAGCACATCCTCCGGGGGGAGGAGCGCGGAGAACCCCTGTACGATATCCACGACGCGTTCCACAACGCCATCATCGACATGGCCGGCAACCGGATGCTCGTGAAGCTTCTCTCCTTTCTCCGCGTCGACATCTGGACCCAGCGGAAATTTCACTCCGGGATCCTCCCCGACGGGGACCGCAGGGAGCACTGGAATGTCCTGAACGCCATCAAGACAGGGTCCCCCGCGAAGGCCAGAAAAGCCATGTTGCAGCACGTGGACTTCTTCTGGAAGAAACAGAGACACGACCAGGAGGATCAGGAGTCCTGAGGATCTCCTTCTGAAGAGCAACCCGTTGCCCTCCCCGAGCGCGCCGTCGCTCGTTCTCGTGAAACGTCCTCACAGCGCTCCTCCAACCCTCTTTCGGACGAGAGAGAACAAACTTCAGCACCGTGGCCTTACCCTTTGAGACAGAGGGGCTCTTCGCTTCGCTCCATCCCCAATAAAAAAGATGCCGGGAGGATTTCCCCCGGCACCGTTCGCTTCGCTTACTTGCTAGCTTCGGCAGCGACTTCCTTGAGGATGTCCGCGCCCACGTCCTTCTCGAGAGGCGGCCACACCGTCTTCTGAGACTTTTCCTTCATCTTCGTCAGTTCCTCGTCGGTGAAGGTGATGATCTTCGTCCCGCCGTCGCTCAGGAGCTTCTCGTAGCGCTCCGTGTCGGTCGGGGCAAGCTCCCAGCGCTTCGTCTGGAAGTTCAGCGCCGCATCGGCAAAGATCTTCTTGTCCCCGTCCGAAAGCCCGTCGTAGGTCTGCTTGTTCATGTACAGATACCAGAACTCCAGGTGGTCGTTCACTCGCAGGTAGTACTTGGCGATGTCTCTGAAGTTCGAGTAGTACCCCTCGGCGCCGGCCCCGATCGCCCCGTTCACGACGCCCGTCTGCATCGCGGTGAACGTGTCGGAGAAGGGGATGGGGGTCGCGAGATAGCCAAGGGCCTCGGCGGTGAGCTCATAGGATTTGAGCGGCGGAACCCGTATCTTTATGTTCTTCGCGACATCGGGGTTACCGGGCTCGGGCACTTCCACGTTCGTGATGATCCCGCCGAAGTACACGGGGTAGCCGGCGATCACCTGCAGATCCTGCTCCTGAAGAATCTTGGTCATGTGCTTCGTCAGGGTGCTGTCCGGGCCGTAGACCTTGCGCGCCTCGTCCCAGTTGGAGACGAGATAGGGCATGGTGAACAGGTTCACTCTGCGGTCCACAGCCGTCCCGAGCGGGCCGACATGCATGTCCACGTCGCCGATGGAGACGCGCTCCTGAACGACGGTGTAGTCACCGAGCTGAGCGGCGGGGTACAGCTCGAACTTGATCCTGCCGTTCGACTTTTCGGTGATCTCGTTGCAGAAGTTCGTAAGGTCCGTGTGGATCGACGCGGTCTCCGGACGGATATGTCCGATCTTGAACGTGTAGGACTTCTCCGCCGCAAAGGCTCCCGTGACCACAAAAACGAGCAGCAGCGCTCCCAACAGTACCTTGCTGATTCTCTTCACCATTCGTCATCTCCTTATATCGGATTTTCTTCTCGTACCACAACCGTCTGTGCGCAAAGAGGCGCTCAACGTCCGCTTTTTTGTTTGCCCCCCTTTCCTTCACTTTCGCCCCACATACAGCCCTCATCCTTCGTCCCACGTGATGCCCGATTGCACCGTTCATGCCCCGCAGCGTTCCCCGGAGCGAATTCCTACAGGCATCATCATCACAAGAGTATCACTTTTTTTTCGTCAATACCCCAGTAAAGACGGCAACCAGACCGAAAGGGGCGCCCAGTAGGTGGTCAGCAGGACCACCGGGATATACCCCAGTACCAGCAATACCATCGTCGGATACAGTATCTCGGAGAACTCGCACTTGCCGATGCGCATCCCGAGGTACAGGATGCTCGCGTAGGGGGGCGTCACTCCGCCCATGGAGAGGTTGACCCCCATGATCGCCCCGAAGTGAACCGGGCTGAGCCCCAGCTCGAGGACAAGGGGGAGAAGCAGCGGGCCGAGGAGGATGATGCCCGTGATGTCGTTGACGATCATGCCGGCGATGAACAGCACGATGTTGATCAGGAGCAGCAGATAGAACTTGTTGGTCGTCAGCCCCATGAGCAGCTCCACCACCATCTGGGGGACCTTCAGCAGGACGAGGGTCTGGCTGAGCATCAGGCAGAACATGATCATGGTCATGATGGACCCCACCGACGTGGCCGACTCCTTGAGCAGCTCGTAGAAGCTCCCCATCTTCAATCCCTTGTAGACCCAGAAGCCCACCGGGATGGAGTAGATGGCGGCCACCGCGGCGGCCTCCGTGGGGGTGAAGATGCCGCCGTAGATCCCGCCGAGGATGATGACGGGCATCAGCAGGGCGGGGAAGGCGTTCGTGAAGCGCGGGACGATCTCCCGTCTCTTCTGTTTGACGCTCTCCTCGGACTCCATGACGAGGTTGAACTTCTTCGCCCAGATGACGTTGATCACCGAGAAGAGGATCGTCACGAGGATTCCCGGGATCACGGTGGACAGGAAGCACGCCAGGATGGATGTCTCGGTGACCCAGCCGTACATGATCATGACGACGCTGGGGGGAATCAGGAGCCCCAGGATCGACGAGCAGGTGACGAGCGCCGTGGCGAACCCTCGCGGGTACCCCTGCTCCACCATCCGGGGGATCATGATGGGCCCCGTCGCCGCTATGCCGGTAAACCCGCTGCCGGAGATGGCCCCTATGACGGCGCACGTCACGACGGAGACCACACCCAGGCCGCCCCGGACCCGTGCGATGAAAATATCGACGAAATCGAGCAGCGCTTTGGCGATACCGCTACCGCCCATCAACGTGCCGGCGAGGATGAAGAGAGGGCTCGCGAGGAGGGTGGTGTTCACCAGCTGGCCGAAACTCCAGACGAACAGGCTTTTCACGGACACGTTGCCGAAGAGCCCCATGAACATGAGCGCGCCTCCGAAACAGTAGGGAAGCGGGACACTCATCATGAGGAGAAAAATCAGTAATCCGATTGCGATGAGGACAACGGTGACGAGATCCATCCTACTTTACCTCCTTGATGAGCTCGGTGCCGTCAAAGGACCTGTACTCCGATACGTGGCTGAAGAACTCCACGACGGTGTTCAGAACCATGAGGGCGAGCCCGACGAAAATGGCGCTCTCCGCGAGGATCAACGGAATGTAGAGAAGAGGGCTCTCCTTCATCGTGCGAAGGGAGTAGGTGAAGAACCACCACGCCCAGCGCGTGAGCCACAACGCTACGACGATGGAGATCACCGTCTGCGCTATGTTGAAGAGGGCGAAGCTCTTCTTCCGCTTGATCAGCAGCGTGAGAACCCCGCAGGTGATGTGGGTCCTCGTGAAGGAGGCGTGAGCCCCTCCCAGCATGTAGAGCCAGATCGTGGGGAACAGAAGGAGTTCTTCGATCCCCATCAGCGGCATCTTCAGGACATACCGCAGGATCACCTGGATGAACATCAGCACGCCGACGAAGAGCATCAGGAAACTGATGACCGCTCCTTGCACCTTTCCATAGAGATCGTACAGTTTGGACAAAATAAGGACAGCTCCTTTCTACCGCATCATA
Organism: uncultured Synergistales bacterium; assembly: GCA_937897575.1. Lineage (GTDB taxonomy): Bacteria > Synergistota > Synergistia > Synergistales > Aminobacteriaceae > CALCQG01. The sequence continues at coordinate 13,218 of CALCQG010000148.1, forward strand.
TCGAGTATCTCGTCGATGCTCTTATCCCCGATTCCCAGGGACTCCAGGGTCGTGCCGCAGGTCCAGTAGTCCGTCCCGTGAAGCTGCGAGGCGAGGTCCACCACAAGGCTCGAGAGAGGGGTTCGGAATCCCGCTTTTTCGGCGATCCTGGAGACGGGCGCCACAACACCCGGGACGTCCTCGGTCAGATACCGGCCCCGGACGTTATGGCCCACAAGGTCGGCATAGGGTGTCTCCGGGCTGTTCACGTATTCGTAGATGGTCTTCGTCTCATTCATTCCGTAGTACGTCTTGAGCATCTCGAGGGTCGGCGTGAGGGTGAAGCCCACGGCCTTGCCCGCCTCGACGCGCTCCGCGTCCATCCTGTGCATCTGCTCGCTGATCAGCGGGGTGATCCCGTCCATGTAGTGCCTGAACGTCTTGGGGTGTTTCTCGATGTCGCCGTAGTTGAGCAGCACCGGGAGGGGGTGGAGGGTGAAGTTGACGTTCGACATGTCGATCATCAGAAGATGGTCGAATTTCTCGAAATGGACGTACCCGTCGAAGACGTCGTTGAAGATGCCCAGAACCTCATCGTTCGCCGACGAAGGGGATGTGGCGATGTGAACGGTGAACTTCTTCTTGAAGATGTTCACCACGTCGAAACTCTTGATGCGGCAAGCGTAGGGCATCGTCTCCGTACAGGAGATGGTGACCTTTTTCGTACACCCGAACTTGTCCATCATCGCTTTCAGGCGATAGGCCGCGAAGTTCCCCGGGACGATGAGGATGTGCTGTCCGTCCTCGAGCAGCGGGATCATCTTTTTGAAGATGGGCTCGTGGGCGAAGGACGGGACCACGACAAGAAGCACCGCCGCACCCTTCATGGCGTCCGCTATATCTTTCGTCGCCCCTATGGGGCCGCCGAGGGTCATGTCGCCCTCGAGAAACATCTCCTTCCTCTCTGCAATCCTGGAAAAATCCGGGGCCTCGTCGAGGGGTTCCCACATGGTCACGGGGTACCCCTTCGCCGCTATCTGCGCGCAGAACGCCCGTCCTCCGTTGCCGCTTCCAAGCACCGCGAATTTCAGCACTGTATCATATCCTCCTTTCCCAGATTGAGCGAGACGAACAGATCGCAATCGATCACCTTGTAATCCTCGGAGGCCGCCGGAGACCGGTCGAACACCACCGACTCCAACCGGTCGAGAAAAAACGCGATGTCGCGGGTCGATCCTCCGTCCGTTTCTTCCAGAACCACAGTCCTGTACGGATTTCGCAGGAGCCGCACATCGCCCGCAAAGGGGTGGGCGTAGAACGTGTACCGCCCCCCCTTCACGTAGTCCAGCGCCGTCCGCAGGACGGCATCGGCCGGTCCGTCGACGAACACGCAGGGGTACGAGGCAGCGACGCGGTCATTGTTCGACAGGACCAAAAAACGCCTACAGGGAGAACACGGTCTGCTCATCGAGATCCGTCGCCAAGGCAGAGAGCGCGAGCTCGAAGAGCTTCTTCCGGATGACGTCCTCCGTCTCTTTCTCCTCGTCCGGTTTGCCGATGGGGTTGGGAATGGCGATCCCCTTCACCACCCTGTTGGCGCCCACGGTGAGCGCGACCGGAGGGACTGCCGTTATGAGGACGGCGGGAATCCCGACTCTCTCGATTTCACGGGCGAGCGTTGCACCGCAACGCGTCCCGGTGCCTCAGGTGGATGTCAGGACGATGCCCTCCACGCCCTGTTCCTTGAGAAGCTCCCCCATCTCTCGTCCGTATTTTTCCGCCGAGCGAACGGCGGTCACGTTCCCCACGGTGACCGGATACTTGTCGAAGAGCCCCCCGAAGAGCGACTCCTTCTGACAGGCCCGGGCGACGTCGAGGGGCAGCACTCTGTTCGGGTTCTCCGTGGCCATCACAGGGTCGTACCCTCCGTGGGCCACCTCGAACTCGCCCTTCGCGAGCCCCTCCAGCCCGGCGATGGAGTACAAGCACCACTTCGAGGCGTTATGGGCCTCTATCTTGTCCGGGTTCCCCTTGGGGACGATCCCGCCCTCCGTCCCTATGGCGATCAGCGCGCTTCGCATGTCCTTCACCGCCGGTGCGGGAGGAACCCTGTCGAAGACCGGCATGGGGAGCTCCGTCGTGTAGGGCTGCCCCGAGAGCTTCTTGAGCAGCATGTCGACGCCCCTTCGCGCGCCTCTCTTCTCCGCGGTCACATTCACCCGGATCCCCCTGGGGATATACCCCTCCTCGTGCGGGAGGCCGATCGTCTCGCCCCTCAGGAGCTTGACGCCGAGTTGCCCCATGCTTTTGAGGACCTCGCGCATGCTTCGGGCGGAGTCCGAGGTCGGAACGATATAGGTCACTCTTTTGCACATATCCACCCCGGGGCTGCTCGGCTCCATTGCGGCCATGACCGGGAGGCCGAGCTTTTCCGCCACGGCCTGACAGGCGACGGCGCAGGCCATTCCGTAGCGTCCCGCCGCAAACGAGGGCCCCGCGACGAAGAACGCCGCATCGCTCTCCCGCACCCACTGCACGACCTTTTCAGCCAGAACGTCGGGGTTCTCCGCAGCGAAGTTGTCCCCGCAGGATATGGTTCGGACGATCTCGATCGCTCCGTCGAAGGCCGCCTCGAGGCTTCTTCCGACGGAGGTCGCGCCGTCTATGGAGAAGGGGGTCATTCCCGCCTTTTCCTCGCCCCCGACGCCGCTGTAGAACTGGTTCACATAGTGGACGACTCTTTTTTTATCCATGATCCTCTCCCCCCTCAGCTCAGATCAGCACCGTCGTCAGGGATTCCGCCCCCAGTTCGTTGGTGGAACCCATGATTCCGGCAATCTCCATATCGATGGATCCATCGTCATGCAGGCCGCCAGCATGCCCGCCCGTGATCCGCTCCACGGTCCGTATATCGCCTATCACGGAGAGCGGAGGAAGGGTGACCCGCTGGTTCCCATTGCCGTTCGTCACCACCGCGTCCGCCTCGGGCGTCACGTCAGCGAGGCCGGCCGACGCCCCATCGGAGCCGGCGTATTCGTCCGTCACGATGACGGTCTTGATCCCGCTGCGCTCGAGCAGACGCGTCGTCAGCATGAGGTCCACCTCGGGGTTGCCGCCGCCATCCTCAGACAGGATCACGCCGTCGGTCCCGAGCATCTCCGCCATCTTCGCTATCTGTCTGCAGATCCTCTCCTTGTCCGCAAAGGCCGTCCGGACGGGCGCCACGATGACCCCCGCGAAGTTCAGGGTCTTTCCGTGCTCCGAGTAGAGATCCTCGACGATGGGGTTGTTCTGATGGTGATAGGTGGTGTGCTTGTGGCACGGAGCGGCGCAGTTGCCGCTGACCACCGCCCCGTCCATGAACTCCGTGGGCCGGAAGAGAACGGGCAGGCACCCCTGGGCATTCAGGCCGTAGATGTAGTTATCGTGCAACAGCCCCTGCGCGATGATCTGGCACACGTAGACGACCTTCGGGAGCTCCGGAAAGTCGAAGGGCGACGTCGCGGGGTAGATTTCCGGCTCGTATTCGGCCTCCACCGCGAGGGAGCCGAGATACCGGGCCACATTGATGCCGGCAAGCCGGACGGCTCTCTCATGCTCGTGCTTGCCGAGTCCGTCCACCGGTGCGATGACAAGGGCGACGTTGATCTTTCCGGAGAACAGGCTGTACTCGGCACCGGGGCCCGTCATATCCACAAGGCCCTCCTGAAAGTTCACCATCGTCCCCGTGGTGACGACGCACACTCCGTCCAGCACCACGGTGCTCCCCGTTCCCGCGATATAGTCCGGCTCGGTGCCGCACCCCGGAAAGACGGGGTCGCCGTTGGCCTTCGCCCGGGGTTCCAGGATATCCTTTATCGGAACGATGCGTTTCTCCTCGCCGGGCCGGGCTATCTGCACGTCCACGGACTTGATGAAGCGATCCTGCAGGACCACCGATCGGACATCGTCGGCGTTGATCGTGAGGATCCCGCGGCTGAAGGAGCTTTTCTCCCCGAATGTCACGTCCGAAACGTGCACTCTTCTCAGTTCGAAGGTATCCAAAGTATGTCCCCCCCATTCTCTCTCGATCCCGAGAGGTACGCGCCCCTCTGCGGGCACGATGCTCTCACCGTCAAAGACACACTGCGTCTGTCGATTGTTCGGTTATGCCACGAGTCTGTAAAAAAAGATAAATACCGTACAAGAGGAGGCTATGGCTCTATGGCCGGCCCTCTCACGCTCTTGCCGGACGGGCGCCCCTCCGGCAATCCGGAGGCACCGAGGCGGCACGCCGCCCCATCGCCCCCGGTGCTCCCGCCTCTATCCGTTCACGATCTCCCGCACGAACTGCTCCTTCGTCATCCTGTCGAAGCCCAGCGCCTCGAAGGTTCGGCCTTCGTCGAGGTACTCCCCCACCAGCATGTAGGAGATGGTCCTGAAGGCCTCCATATGGGGCGTTTCGACGCCGGCAAGCTTGGCGAGGGCTATCATGGGCACGAGGGAGTAGGGCAGGTCCTCGTACAGGTACCGGGTGTCGAGCTCCTTCCACCCCTGAATCTTCCGGTAGCACGAGCAGGTCTGCAGCACGTCGTAGATCGTCTCTCCGCTGCAGAAGGCGTACATGTCGCGGTACATCGTCACCATGCCGTCCAGCTCGAAGCCGTAGGCTCTGCCGATGGCCAAGCGCTCCGCATCCACCTTGTCCATGAAGGCGGCGATGGACTTCGTCACGCCGTCGAAATAGGGGTTCCACTCCTCTTTGTTCTCCACCCGGGAGAGGTTCATCACGAGGGGGATGGGGTGCACGATGGCCTGGAAGTTGGTGAGGCTTGACTCGAGGGCGTTTTTCAAGCCGCGCATCTGCGGGAAGAACGGCCGCATCTTCTCCACCACATACTCCGTCTTATGGGCCGGGATGGCGGCGATGCCCACGTACTCCTTGTGCCCATTCACATTGACGAGCCCGGGAGCCCACGCGCGGCAGCAGTATATCAGCTGGTTGCACGCAACCGGTATGAAATCCTCGGCCCCGCAGCCCTTCGCCCTCTTCCAGAACGCATAGGCCCCCAACGTCGACTCCGGGAACAGCAGCACGATCTGGTCCTTCTTGATGTACGGGGCGCACTTCTCGGCGACGGAATCGTAAAACGCCGTGGGGATCACGACCGCCACGAACTCCCTGTCGGGGGTCAGGACATCCTTCATCTCCGTGCTCGCCAGGGTCACCGGGGCGAAGCCGTTCAGGTCGTCCTGCATCTGGATGCCGCCCTTGGCGTTAATGGCGGACACTAGCTCCGGATACACGTCGTAGAGTTTGACGTCGTGCCCCTGCAGGCCCAACAGCCCGGCGATAGCCTGTCCGGCGTGCCCTCCGCCGACAACCGCCCACTTCGTCCCGTTCTTGCCCATGACCAACACCTCTTCCGTATACTCTGTTCTCTCCTATGCCCGTTCTCGCGATAGCGCAAAAAGGGGTGTCATACAAAACAGGGCGCTTGCGAAACAGGCTGAAAAGACATTCGCTGTCACGAAGCGCCGTCCAGAGCCGGAGATGCCGTGGGTGTCCCGCGACGGGCACCCACGGCAGACCTGTCTTTTAGTACTCCACGAAGGCGTACTTTCCGCCGACGCCCTTCTCCACCGCTCTCTTCCACGCGAGGGAGGCGACACCGATATCCATGGCCCCTGTCCCGATGGGAATGCACAGCACCCGAAGGTCCTTCTCGGGGGCGCTCTTCTTGCCCGCGGCGATCTCGCCGATGGTGGCGTAGATGTTCTTCTCGGTGATGGTTCCGGCAATGCCGAGCTTGCCGAGCGCCCCTCTGTGGAGCGTCTGCCCGATATGGTCGACGACGATCCTGTCGGCCTTCAGGATGCACTCGTCGGTGCACTCCTGGTAGGAGCCCATGGGGAAGAGGAATTTGCCCGGCGTGAACCACTCGAACTTGAAGAACTCATCCTTCGACTGGGTGACGCAGACGCACACGTCGGCGTCGGAGGCCTCTTCGGGCGTCTTCGCGATCTGGATGTCGCCCTTCACGAACTTTTTCATGTCCTGGGCGTATCTCTCCGCCGCTGCTTGGCTGATGTCGTACACCGACACATGGGTGATGTTGAAGAGCTCGGCGATGGCCATGGTCTGCGTGTGCCCCTGCATGCCCGCGCCGTAGAGGCCGAGGCGGAGGTCCTTGCCCTTCTTGTACATGTACTTCAGGGCGACGGCGGTCTGTGCGCCGGTGCGCATATTCGTTATGTGCGCGCCGTCCATGACGGCCCGGAAGTGCCCAAGCTGCGGGTCGATGAGCATGATGAGGGAGGTGATATAGGGCAGCCCCTGTTTTTTCCTCGCCCCCAGAAAACCGCCGGCCCACTTTATGCCGGCCGTATCGGACCAGCCGACGTAGGCGGGCATGGCGTTCATGAAGCCCTCATAGGCCGGATAGGAAGCCACCTCACCGAGGTCAAGGTTGACCTTCGTGGGGTTGACCACCGTCTCGTCCCCCATGCCCTTGAACGTTTTGTCGACGCATTCGACGACATCCTTCATGGTGACCAGTGACTGGACCTCTTTCTGGCTCAGAAGCAGCGTCTCGATCTTCATGTTTCGTTCCTCTCCCTTCGTTTTTGGTTCCTCGGAACCAGGCTATATGTCCAGGGGCGAGTTGAAGATGGCGGACCACGCAGCGATAATGTGCTCCACCATGGCCTGCCTCGCCTCTTTCGGCTCCCTGCTCTTCAGGCATCGCAGCAGTTTGGCGTGGTTGTACATCACGTTTTTCAGCGTCTCGGTGTGGTACTCCCGATACCGCTCCCTCTGGATGGCGATCTCGTTGTGGATGGACCCCAGAATTTGCGTCAGCATCTTGTTTCTCGCTATCTCCGCCAGCTTGTCGTGAAACTTCATGTGCATCTCATGGTAGAGATCCAGGTCGTCCGTCTCGAAAAGCAGCCCCTCCAGCTCGTCGAACTCCTTATCGCTGCCCCGCTTTGCGGCGTAATAGGCCACCTGCCCCTCGACGAGGCAGCGGGTCTCGATGAGCTCCTTCAGTTCGATGCCGCCAAGGGAATTCAACTCTTTCTTCGCGAAGTAGGTGAGGATGCTGGCGTTCTCCGCGAGGAAGGTTCCGCTTCCCGGCTTCGTCCACACTATCCCTCTGTTCGCCAGGACCTTCATGACCTCTCTGATGCAGTTCCGGCTGACCTCGAAGCGCTCGGCAAGCAGCTGCTCCCCGGGGAGCTTCTCCCCAGGCGCCCACTGTCCATTCTCGATGGCGGAATAGAGCTGATGGAGGACATCCTCATGAAGGGTGGATCGTGTCGCGGCTGTGAGCAATTTGTACTCCTCTCCGGAGCAGTATGAGATCAAGCTGTAGGATAACTGAGCAACTGGTTCATATATAATCTATTAATTCTCTTTTTTTGTCAATACCGTCCGACACCGGATGGGCGGAAGGAGGAGCGGCATGACGGCGCGGGGACAACGGGGTGCGTTGCAGGAGACGGACATTCCCCGGTCCTTTTCGGAGGGTAAAGTCCGGAGCGCGCTCAACAGCCCCGGGCCATGTCCTCGCCCGACGGGCGGGCCTTGTTTTCTACGGCGCTGTGACGGGGGGATACCCCGACGCGTCAGGCCGGATTGGTCGCCCCGGACGCGTCGGAAGCGGCGGGTACTTTGACAAGAGGGTCTTCACCCCTGGGAGATAGGGGGGCGGAGCCTCTGCCTGTCACCATCACCAACCAGAGAGTCCTCACTCCTGGGGGGTAGGGGCCAGCGCGCCGTGTTCCGCGCGATGGCCCGCCGTCGTCGTCGCGCTCGAGGTGACGGAGGGCACGCTGGGCGATACAAGACGCTGAACGGTTTGGACAGGGTCTGGTTCAGTCTGGTTCGGTCTGGTTCGGTCTGGTTCGGTCTGGTTCGGTCTGGTTCGGTCCGGTCCGGTCTGATCCGGTCCGGTTCAGCCCCGTCCGGCATGCCGGACGGGTCTGAACCGGGAAGCGGGTGTTTCTTGATTTATTGTGCGGGGTTCTTCCGTTCGTCCAGGATGTCCAGAACGGTCTCCTCGATCTCCCCCATATGGGCGGCGACCTTCGAGGCGTTGGTGATGGTCTCCTCGATGTCCCGCCCCACCACGCCCTGCGCCTCGAGGGCGACACCTCTGGAGGCCATGACGGCCGCATGGTAGGCCTCCATGGCTCCCGTCCCGACCTTGAAGGCGCAGGACTCCTTGGCGCCGTCGCAGAGCATCCCGAGCAGGTTGGACACCACGGCTTGGACGGCCGCCTTTGCTTTGTCCGTATCCTCCGTCATGAGCCAGGTCATGCCGGCGGCGGCTCCGGCCCCCGCCGCGAAGGCGCAGCCGCAGGTCGAGCTGAGGCGCCCCGTGCGGCTCTTCACGTAGGCCGTGGCGAGGTGGCTCACGAGGAGGCCATGGGCGATCTTCTCGTCGCTCATCTTCTCATGCCGGCCGTAGAGCGCCACGGGGATGATGGCCGTGATGCCGTGGTTTCCGCTCCCCGCGCTGCTCATGACGGGCATGGGGACGCCGCCCATCCGGGCGTCCGACGCGGCGGAGCTCCAGGCTTTTATCCTCGTCCCGATGTCCGCCCGGCTTCTGTCCGGGTAGGCCTCCCGGATGGAGCGTCCCACACCGAGCCCCACGCCCTCTTCGAAGCCCCTCTCCGCTATGGCGAGGTTCATCTCGACGCCCCGGAGGAGGAAGGCCTCATCCTCGGCGTCCATCTCGTCGGCGAGCTTCATGACGTCGTCCCAGGTCATGGAGGCCACGGCCTCGGCGGCGGTGCATCCGCCGCTGCTCGTTGCCGCGCCGGCGTCGTACGTCACCGCGCCGTCCCGCGTCACCTCGACGATGTTCGAGTGGCTCTTCGCGATGGTACACGATGCCCTGTGCCCGCCGCCGAACACCTCGGCCCTCACGTAGACGCCGTGCACCGTTCTGTCCACGACGAGGGAGACCTTCCCCTCGTCGAGCAGCCTTTTCGCCTCGCCCACTGCGGCCGCACAGCTCTCCTTGAGCACCTCGAGCCCCCACTCGGACTTCCCCGAGACGAGGGCGAGGGCGGCGGCCACGTCGTTCCCTTTGAGGCCGTCCGTCCCCGGAATGCCGACGGTCGCGCCGTTCTTGAACACATTGGAGCTCAGCAGGACGTGGACTCTCTCGGGCTTCGCCCCGAGCTCCTCCCTGGCTCTCGCGACGGCCAGCGCCACGGCCACCGGCTCGGTGCACCCCAGAGCCGGCTTGACCTCCTCACGGAGAAACTGCTTCAGCGATATTTTCCCTGTACACCCCACGATACGGGATCCCCCCTTTTCCTCCTTGTGCCCCTACCTCTTCGTGGCGTAGACGCAGTCGCGTATGTGATAGAGGTACTTCTCCGGCGTCTTCGGATCCACCACGCACCCGGGACCGAGGATCACGCCCCGGTGGCCGCCCTGGGCCCACGCATGCTCCACTTCCTTCCCGATCTTCTCCTCGGCGTCCTTCTCAAGCAGCACCTTCAGGTGGCTCAGGCCCCCGAGGAAGCATTTGTCCGTCAGCTTCCGCGCCTCCTCCATGCTCGGACCGTCGTCCTGGTCGTGCCAGTTGAGCGCCTGCACGGGGTAGTCCGCGCACTCCTTGAACATGATCTGGGATCCGTGGATGTGCAGCACGTTGAACCACGTGATGCCCTTCAGAGCCTCGAGTATCCGGAGGTCGTACTTCCGGACGAACCGCTCCTGCTCCTCGAGGGTGATCTTGTCGTAGCACGACATCTGCGTCGAGAGGAAGACGCCCTCCGCCCCACGCTTCATGCTCTCCGTCAGGTAGCCGATGGTGGCCTCCGTGATGACCTCGAGCCCCTTCTCCACCTTCTCGGGGTCCTCGCGCATGTGCTTGAGGAGAGCTCCCTCGCCGGCCATCTTCATGGCGTTCGTCAGGGGGCTGAAGGCCGTCTGGATGAGGGGGACGTCCTTCGGGATATCCAGCATGGCAAGCCGAAGCCCTTCGAGGGCGTGAAGGTATTCGCCGTCGGTGCCGCTGAAGCGGCGGAGCTTCGTCCAGTCATCGGCGCTGTGTATGGCGGGCTCCGCCGCCACGGTGGCGATGTCGAAGCCGGGGGTGAACTTGAGGTTCACGCCCCAGTCGATGGTGGCCAGCATGCCGTAGGGGGTGAACTTGATGAAGTCCAGGTCGTACTTCCTCTGGTACTCGAGGGACAGCTCCGCAAGCTTCCTCGGATGATGGTCAAGGTTCGGAAAGTGCCGCCAAAGGCTGAAGGGCAGCCGGTCCGTCTCTTTCTTCAGCAGCGCTGCCTGGATTCGTTCCCGTCGGTTCAATGTGCTCAGTCCTCCTTATACGATATGATCCCGTTTCCGGGCTTCGTCTTCAACTTCGCAATCCTGCCATGGAGCGATGTCCAGGCGTTTGAACAGGGACTGCCTCAGGGCCGTCCTGTCTTTTTCCCTCAGAGAGCGGATGAGCATGGCGTGCGCATCGATACCCTCCTTCATCTGCTCCGCCTGGTAGATCCACCGGTGGAGCGTGCACCGGATCTGATAGGAGATGTTGATCAGCATCTTCTTGGTCCAGAAGCACCCCTCCTTCGGGAGGGAGTACAGAAAGAGGTGGAAGTCCATCTCCCGCTCCGCGAACTCGAAGGACTTCGTCTCCTCGGGATCGTCGGAGCGAAGAATCTCCTCGAGCCGCCGGTTGAGCTCCTCCGCCCGGGCCAGCTCCTCCTCGCTCGGTCCCCCCCGGGAGAGGAGGAACTCGAAGAGGTTGTACTCGAGAAGGGTGCGGATCTTGTTGATCTCCCGGACCTCCTCCTCGAGGAAGTCCGCCACGAACCATCCCCGGTATTTCACGGCCACCACGAGCCCCTGCTCCTCGAGCTCCTTGAGGGCCTCCCGGATAGGGGCCCGGCTCAGCCCGAGGGTCCGGGCGAGCTCCCGCTCGTGTATCCGGTCCCCGCAGCACAGCGTCCTCTTCTGAAAGATCTGCTCCCGGACATATCGGTCCACCCGTTCCTTCAGCTTTTCACCCGAGTCCGCCGCGGGTCTCCGTGCCTTCACGATGCGGCTTCGTTCCGCTGCGTGATCCTCTTTGACATGGACGACGTTCATTCGCCCACCTCCTCGAAGAGGGTGGATATCACGGAGAAATCCTCCCCCTCACAGGCCTTGCCCAGCATGAGGTAGAGCTGGTAGGCCAGGTTCGCCATGGGGAGTGGGAGATCTCCTCCCTCGCCCAGGCCGATGCGCATGTCCTTTTTCATCAGGGCGAGGGTGAAGTTCGGCGCGAAATCCCGCTTCGCCATCTTCATGAACTTCGATGCGAAGATGGGGGAAGCGCCGGTGCTCGCCGACACCACATGGTAGAGCTTCTCGAGGTCCACGCCGAGATGGCGGGCAAGCCGGAGCGCCTCCGAGACGATCACGGCGTTCGATCCGACGATGAGCTGGTTGACGGCCTTCACCGCCTTGCCGGCGCCGACGCCTCCCACATGGACGATCTTCGCCGCGAGCACCTCGAGGACGGGGCGGACCGTTTCGAGGGCATTCTCGGCCCCCCCGGCGATGACGGTGAGCGTTCCCTCCTCGGCCCCCTTGACGCCGCCGCTGACGGGCGCGTCCAACACGCGGAGACCCCGCCCGCCATATTCCGCCTCGATGGCCTCCATGGACCGCGGCGAGGCTGTGGACATCTCCACGAGGACGGCTCCCGGCGCCATGGCGTCCATCAGGGACGGCCGGAGGAGCAGCTCCTCCATCTGGCGGTCCCCCGGGAGGATGGCGATCAGGCAGTCCGCATCTCGGACCGCCGTCTCCGGGGCGTCATACAGCGTCGCGCCCATGCCCTGCAGCGCATGGGCCGGTTCAGGGTTCCGGTGGACCGTCACCCGCACCTCCTGTCCCGCCAGGACAAGCCGCTTCGCCATGGGGAATCCCATTTTCCCGGTTCCGAAAAAGGCTATGCGCATCGTGGTTCCCCCTTCTCCCGTCGCGCCCTCTGTAAAGTAGGGAGGGCGCGACACACCCTTTTCTCTACGCTACTTCTTCGCCGTCTCCAGGACCGTCCTGTGGACCAGCTCGAGGCGCTCCTCGGGCGTGGCGGGGTCGATGACGCACCCCGGAGCCAGGATGATCCCCTTGCCGCCCTCGTTGCGCTTCACCACTTCACGGACCTCGGCCACCACTTCGTCGTTCGTCTTCTTCAGCCAGTTCTTTCCCCAGCTCAGCCCGCCGATGAAGACCTTGTCGCTCACCTTCCGGAGCTCCTCCATGGATGGGCCGTCGTCCCGGTCGTGCCAGTTGAAGGCCTGGACGGGGTAGTCCTGCATCTCCCGGATGTAGGTGTTCGCCCCGTGGAGGTGGAGCACGTTGAACCATGTCCTGCCCTCCACGGCCTTCAGGATCTCGAGGTCGTACTTCCGGACGAACTCGTCGTGGGTCGGCAGGTCCAGGATATTGGACGTGGAGAGCTGGGACGCGAAGAACAGGCCGTCGGCCCCCAGGGCGACCGTCGCCTTGGCGAACTGGATGGTGGCCTCGGTGATGATC
>CALCQG010000149.1 GCA_937897575.1 uncultured Synergistales bacterium
CCCCGATCCATGCCCACCTCGAGCCCGCCCTCAAGAGCGCGTCCTCCGGACGTGAGCGTGAGCCTCCGGACCTCGGACCGATCCGCCTCTTTATAGACCACGGCAACGGCATTGCGGTAGGTCAGGGTTACCTCCGAGCCCGCTCCGGACTTCTTCGCCGTCCGTTTTGACGGTTTCCCGAGGGCGGACTGAAGCTGTTCCTCCGTCGCGCCGAAGGAGTGCAGGACGCTGCGAAGATACTCGTCGGAGAGGGAGGCTTCTTTTAGCGTCATGACGGCAAGGAATTTGCCGAAGATCCACCCCTCCTTCGCCTGCCATTTGATGCGATACCAGGGCCAGGCCTGGGGGCTGCTGAGGGACGACGACGGGACACGGTAGCGCACTCCATTTTTATCCTCGGGCAGGGAGACCTCGACGACCCCCTGTGCATCGGGGCCGCTCAGTACCGTCACGCCCCTGCCCTTGGCCACGCTCTTCTTCTCCCCCTTCGGGCCCGTGACCTGAAGGTCCGCCAGCGTGACCGCCTCGGGGTTTTCGCCGCTGTTCCAGGCCTCAAGAACCTCCACTCTGTTGCCCGTGGAGACCTTCCCCACCGTCGTGCTCGAGAGGGTATGGGACTGGCGCACGTTGACGTTGGAGCCAACGACCACACCACGCGTGGGCTCACCGATCTCGAGAGACGGAGGCTCGTGGACCGCGGCCGGTGTCTGGACCGCGAGGGGCACATCCTGCTGCACGGGCTCCGTGGACTCCGGCGCATCGCGATCCGCCTGCCCAGGTTGCCCGAACGTTCCGTCCGCTCCTCCGTCACCGGGCGTTGCCACGACGGCAGAATTCTGCCCGGGCTGTTCGATCACCTCGCTCTTCCACTCCGTGGGAGAGGCAAAAAAACGGTACGCAGCGACGGCAAGGATGCCGAGCAGAAACAGCAGGATCAACAGGAAAAGCAGCCTTCCCCGGCGCTTCTTCTTCCTTCGCCGCGTCCGCGTCACCGCGTTGAACTCCCGATAGCTCTCCTCGGCCCGTTCGTTGACGGGGTTCGGCACCCTTGTCCGCTGGGGAACCCGATGGACCTCGAAGTGTTCCGGATGCCGAAGCGACTCGGGCATCGCACTGCCGCAATAGGGACAGAAGCGATACTGTGGAGAGACCTCCATCCCGCACTCATGGCAGAGAGGCATCGCCCGATCCTCGTCGTGCAGGTCGAACTCCGTTCCCTCTCTTCTCTCTTCGTCCATGGCCTTCTCGCCCTCCTCCCGCCCTTTCGCCGGGAGACGAAAGGGAACGCTCAATGTATTATTATATCGTACAGGTCTTTTTACGCCGTCCCTGGGTAAAAATACGGGAAAGTACCGAGAGAAGGGCAGAATGACGGGAGTATAGTATCCTTTAAGACTCATGACGCCTATCATGGAGGAGGGAAGAGGTATGAAGAGAATCTGCGCGGTCCTCGCGTTGCTTCTGGCCAGTCTGCTGTGGGGGCTTCCGCCGGCGGAGGCCGCTGCGGTCCAGACCTTTGGCCATCTCGAGATCACGGAGGTCGCCGTCAAGGGATACAAACTCCATATCCGGGGGGATACGGACCTTCCGCCCGGCTCGAAGCTCCACCTTGACGCCCGGCTCCCCTGGCTGAACACGACCCCGGGGAATAAAAAGACCTTCAAGCTCCGGGTCAACTCGAATCACTTCTTCGCCATGATCGACCTGCCGAAGGGCAAGACGTTCAAGGGGATGTCTGTTCTCCTCAGGGTCATCTTCCGTCCGTCGGAGCAGGATGGGCCGATCAAGGTCAAGGTCGGCGCCAAGGGCGAAAAGATCAAGGGGGAGAAGGCCTCCCTCGAGAAGAACGAGTTCATCCTCAGCGACACCAAGGACATAACGCTCTGACCGTGAGACAAAGAAAGGGGAGGGGTGACGGCCGTCGCCCCTCCCCTTTCGTATGGACACGAGCCTCGAATCAGTCCGTCTCGTCCTTCCGCACCATCTTCGCCCATGTGTCCTTGAGCGTGACGGTCCTGTTGAAGACCGGCCGCTCGGGGCGATGGTCCCGGTCGGCGCAGAAGTAGCCCTGTCGCAGGAACTGGAAGCGGTCCAGAGGGGCCGCATCGGAGAGGGAGGGCTCGAAGATGCAGTCCGTCCTGACCGTCAGCGACTCGGGGTTCAGATAGTCCCCGTACCCCTTCCCCTCCTCCGTCTCGGACATGTCCCTCAGGGTGAAGAGCGTGTCGTAGAGCCTCGCCTCGCCCCGGACACCGTGGGGGGCCGAAACCCAGTGCAGGGTCCCCCTGACCCTTCGTCCGTCGGGCGCCTCGCCGCCCCGGCTCGCGGGGTCGTAGGTGCACCGGAGCTCCGTCACGCGCCCCCGGTCGTCCTTCACGACCTCGGTGCAGGTGATCAGATAGGCGTGCTTCAGCCGGACCTCCGAGCCGGGGGACAGCCGGAAGAACTTCTTCGGCGGGTTCTCCATGAAGTCCTCCCGTTCGATGTAGAGCTCCCTCGAGAAGGGGATCTGCCGGCTGCCCGCCGACGGATCCTCGGGGTTGTTCTCCGCCTCGAGCATCTCCGTGTGCCCCTCGGGGTAGTTCTCGATGACGACCTTGAGCGGGTCGAGGACCGCCATGACCCTCGGGGCCGTGGCGTTCAGCTCCTCGCGGATGACGAACTGGAGGAACTCCACGTCCACAAGGCTGTTGGCCTTCGACACGCCGATCTCCTGGCAGAAGCGCCGGATCGATGAGGGGGTATACCCTCGCCGTCTGAAGCCGCTGATCGTCGGCATCCTCGGGTCGTCCCACCCCGAGACGATGCCCTCGTTCACCAAAGAGAGCAGCAACCGTTTGCTCATCACCGTGTAGGT
>CALCQG010000150.1 GCA_937897575.1 uncultured Synergistales bacterium
TTTTGCGGTACGGGAAGGCGGCCACACCGTCGGCGCCGGCGTCGTTACCGAAATCCTGGAATAGAGTAGACCGAGGAGGCTCTTTCAATGGCGGATATCATAGGCATGACCTGCACCGACTGCAAGCGGAGAAATTACACGACCACGCTGAACAAGAAGAAACAATCGAAGAAACTCGAGCTCAATAAATTCTGCAAGTGGTGCGGTAAGCATACCTTGCATAAAGAAAGCAAGTAGTGTAAAATACTCTCTGCTCGCAGGTCCGTAGCTCAATTGGCAGAGCACTGGTCTCCAAAACCGGGGGTTGCAGGTTCGAGTCCTGCCGGGCCTGCCATTTTTTTGTTGCTCACAGATAGGAGGCAACGCTTTTGGATACTATCCTCACCTTCATAAGGGAGGCACGGGCTGAACTGAAAAAGGTGACGTGGCCTGGGAAACGGCAACTGGGGTATTCCACCCTCGTTGTGGTTATCTTTTCCCTGTTGGTGTCTTTATATCTCGGCATCGTGGACATGGTTCTCACGGGAGTGTTCGCGAAGCTCTTGAGTTAGTGATATGCGGTACTGCCGGTCCAGACAGGCAGAAGTACCCTTTATACAAGAGATCGGCAGGGAGGTGAGGAGGTCGCGGACCTCCTTGGTGCATGGATCGCATTGAAGAACGTCGCTGGTACATAGTGCAGACCTACTCCGGATACGAAAACAGGGTCAGGGCGAACCTCGAACAGCGGATCGCCACTATGGGCATGGAGGACAGCATCTTCTCCATTCTTGTTCCCGTGGAGGAACGAGTCTCCGTCAAAGACGGGAAGAGCAAAAAGGTCATCCGGAAACTCTTTCCCAGTTACGTTCTGGTTGAAATGCGTCTGAACGATCAATCTTGGTACGTTGTCCGCCATACCCCTGGTGTTACCGGCTTCGTTGGCTCGGGAAATCATCCCATCCCTCTCAGCGAAAGAGAGGTCCGGGAGATCATGGCCAAGATCGGGAAGGACCAGGCCAAGCCCAAAATAGAGATGAACCTTCGCGTCGGCGATACGATCAAGGTCAAGAGCGGCCCCTTCGAAGGACATGTGGGACCTGTGGTGGAGGTGCTGCCCGACAAGGGAAAAGTGAAGTTTGCCGTCACCGTCTTCGGACGTGAGACCTCCGTCGAAACGGACTATACGGAGCTTGAAAAGCTCCAGTGACATATATGCAGAAAGAATGTGGCCGGACAGCGAGCCCAATCGCAGACGATTTTGGCTCCCTGATTCTGACCGCTCTTTCAGCGATGAAATGAGAGGAGATCGTACAGCATGGCAAAGAAGGTAATCGGAGAGATCAAACTGCAGTTACCCGCAGGCAAGGCGACGCCTGCGCCCCCTGTAGGGCCTGCGTTGGGGCAGCACGGGGTCAATATAATGGAGTTCGTCAAGCAGTTCAACGCCAAGACGGCCGACCAGGCAGGGCTTGTTATCCCGGCGGTCATCACGGTCTATGCAGACAGGAGTTTTACCTTCATCCTGAAGACCCCGCCAGCAAGCGTCCTGCTCAAGAAGGCTGCGGGGCTCGAGACGGCCTCCGGGGAGCCGAACAAGAAAAAGGTCGCCTCTCTGAACCGGTCGAAGGTCCGGGAGATCGCCGAGATGAAGAAGGTCGACCTCAACGCCTACGATGTCGAGGCGGCCATGAGGATGATCGAGGGAACGGCCCGCTCCATGGGCATTGACATAGTGGACTAACGGATTCATGAAATTGTGGGAGGCCTCATCGGCCGTCTGACCACGAGGAGGGACATGCGAAATGGCGACGAAGCGCAGCAAAAGATTGACGGAAGCGGCAAACAAGGTTGAGAAGGGGAAGGCCTACTCCATGAAGGAGGCTATTGCACTCTTCAAGGAGACGGCGACGGCGAAGTTCGACGAAAGCATCGAAGTGCACATCCGACTCGGTGTCGACCCGAGGCACGCGGACCAGCAGGTGCGAAGCACTGTCGGTCTGCCCCATGGAACGGGTGTCACCAAACGTGTGCTGGTGCTGGCGATGGGCGAGAAGGTCAAGGAAGCGGAGGAGGCTGGCGCCGACTTCGTCGGTGGAGAGGATCTCGTTGCGAAGATCTCCGGCGGATGGCTGGACTTCGACGCCATGATCGCCACCCCCGACATGATGAAGTCCGTCGGCAGGCTCGGCAAACTCCTCGGCCCGAGGGGCCTCATGCCCAGCGCAAAGACGGGCACGGTCACCTTTGAGCTCGACCACGCCGTGAAAGAGATCAAAGCCGGCCGGGTGGAGTTCCGGGTGGACAAGTTCGGCATCATCCACAATGCCGTCGGCCGGAAGAGCTTTACCGACGAACAGCTGTACGATAACGTCAAGACCATCTTCCAGGCTGTCATGAAGGCCCGCCCTGCGTCCGTGAAGGGGACCTACGTGAAGAGCTTCTCCATTGCGTCGACTATGGGGCCTGGAATCAAAATCGATCCCCAGACCGCCCAGAAGGAGATCGCGGCCGAATAGCGACCTGTTTGTGACGCCGAACTGAATAGAATCGGACGAACCAGAGACAGCGGGTCCGCAACGGACAATGGCGAAGGCCGCCCGCCGAGGCTTCGGAGAAGAAAGAGCGCGATAGCGCTTCTCTATCCCCCCGGCCCGGCGAGGCTCGGGGGTTTTATTTTATCGGGAAGGAGGTGAACAGATATGCCGGCAACAGTAAAACTGGAACAGGTTCAGGAACTTCGGGAGAAACTCGCTCGCTCAGAGGCAGTTTTCGTCGCAGAGTACCGCGGAATGACCGTCGCCGAGATGACCAGGCTCCGTGCGCAGGTCCGGGCAGCCGGGGGCGAGATGAAGGTGGCCAAAAACACGCTCATGAAGATCGCCATGGAGCAGGAGGGGCTCACGGGATTCCCTGAGGAGATGGCCTACGGCACGAACATCTTCGCCATAGCCTACGGCGATCCTGTCGAGGTTAGCAAGGCCCTTTCGACCTATGCCAACGAGAAGGCGAACAAGTTCTTCGTCCTCAAAGGCGGGATCCTGGGACACAGCGTCCTCGGCGTCGACCAGGTGAACGCCCTTGCAAGCCTTCCGGGCAAGGATGTGCTCATCGGTCAGGTTGTCCGAACCATTGCAGGGCCCATTTCCGGGTTCCTTACCGTCCTTTCCGGCCCGGCCAGAGGCCTGGTCACCTGTCTCAGCCAGATCAAGGACAAAAAGGAAGACGCAGCGTAAGAGTACGGCACCAGGAACACATTATGGAGTGTCTATCACCCATTCAAGGAGGAAAAAGCAATGACCCGCGACGAAATGATAAAAGCCATAGAGGAAATGACCGTCCTGGAGCTCTCGGAGCTCGTCAAGGCCCTTGAGGAGAAGTTCGGAGTCTCCGCATCCGCTCCCGCCATGGCCATGCCCATGATGATGGGCGCAGCACCCGCGGCGGCCGCTGCCGAAGAGGAAAAAACGGAGTTCGACGTCATCTACAAGGGTCCGGGAGCGAACAAGATCAACGTCATCAAGGTCGTCCGCGAGATCACCGGGCTCGGCCTCAAAGAGGCGAAAGAGCTGGTCGACAATCCGCCCAAGGCTGTCAAAGAGGGCGTCACCAAGGAAGAGGCCGAGGAGGTCCGCAAGAAGATCGCCGACGCTGGGGGCGACGTGGAGGTCAAGTAGTCCTCTCTCCGTCTTTTGCGATATACTGAAGGCGACGCCTCCGGGCGTCGCCTTTTTATGCGGGAGGCGGCAACGATGATAATAGATGCCCATTGTCATATCTACCCGCCCGAGATCATCCGGGATGCGGAGCGCATAGCCCGGAAAGAGCGCTATTTCGCCAGGCTCATCGAGGGCAAGGTTCACAGATGGAGCACTGCCGAGGATGTCGTTCGGCAAATGGATGAGGACGGCATAGACCAGTCCTGGATCTTCGGCTTCGCCTTCGCCGACTTGGGACTTTGTTCCCTCTGCAACGACTACGTCATCGATGCGGTCGGGAAATACGGCGACCGTTTTGCCGGACTGGCCGTGGTCCCGCCGCTTGCACGAGGTGCGGACGAGGAGATCCTGCGATGCCGCACACAGGGCCTCGTGGGCGTCGGCGAACTTTTTCCCCAGGGTCAGAACTTCGACATCACCGACGTTCGTCAGACCTGGAGGCTTGCCGGAATGCTTCACGAACTGAACATGTTTCTGCTCCTGCACTCAGCGGAGCCTGTGGGGCACGACTACCCGGGGAAGGGGACCGTCGGTCCCAAAGAGGCTGCGGAGCTCTGCCTGCACCATCCCGAGCTCTGCGTCCTTTTCGCCCACTTCGGCGGAGGGCTCTGGTTGTACGAACTCATGCCCGAGATGCGGCTGGCCCTGAGCAATGCCTACTACGATTCTGCCGCATGGCCCTGGCTCTATTCGCCCGATGTGCTTCCCGCAATGGTATCAGCGGGAGTGCAGGGTAAAATACTCTATGGTTCGGATTTTCCCATCCTCACACTTTCCCGGTACGAACAGCTTCTTCGGCAGTGTGGGCTTCCCGGAGAGATCGAAGAACGCTTCCTCTCGCGCAATGCCTTGTCCCTGCTGCATGGACGGGATGCCCTTCGAAACGATGCACCTCGCGCTTGATCATTGTGGGGAATTGGACGAAAGAGAGATCACAGAGAACAGAGGAGGAAGAGATATGTTGCTGCGCGCGCTTTTGGTTATCGTCATGCTCCTTCAGGGATCCGTCGCCTTCGCTTCGGAAATGAATGTTCAGACCGTTCCACTCGAACGAAACAACGTGAAACTGCACCTGCTGAACATTCAGCAGAAAGATTCAAACGCAGGGAAACCGTTGCTCATGGTGCACGGACTGACCTACTCATCCCACGAGTTCGACGTGAACTACGGCGACTACAGTCTGGCCCGGTTCTTCGCCTCCCAGGGGTACTCCGTCTGGCTCCTCGATATTGCCGGATACGGCTCCTCCCAGCAGGTCGACGACGGTTTCATGCCCAACTCGGACTATGCGGCGGAGGATATCGCCGCCGCAGCCAGGCTCATCCTCGAGAAATCCGGACAGAAAACCCTGGATGTTCTTGGCTGGAGCTGGGGGACTGTGACGAGCGGCCGGTTTGCCGCGAAGTACCCCGAGATGGTGCGGAAACTCGTCCTCTATGCCCCCATCGTCGCAGGGCTCGGCGCTTTTGATGTGACCGTGGCGTACAACCACAACACCTGGGAGCACGCGGCGGGCGATTTCCAGGTCAAAGAGGACAAGACCATCGACAACGAGATCACCGAACAGCCCGTCGTGGACACCTTTCAGTCCAACTGCTGGCGGTACGACGGCGAGAGCAGCCCGAACGGCGGCCGGCGGGACCTCCTCGTGGACGGCGCGAAACGCCTTATCCCCACGGCGTCCATCAAGGCACCGACCCTCATCATTGTGGGCGACAAGGACCCCTACGTCTCCGTCGCTCTGTGCGAGGAGGCGAAGGGCACTCTGACGGCCGAAGGGTCACAGCTCAAAGTGATCCCGGGTGCCGGACACGCCATGATGATGGAGAAGCCCTACTACAAGGAGTTTCGGCAGACCATCCTTGATTTTCTGAAGTAAGCCGGTGTCCGCGCGACGCGGTTGGAGGGGGGGCTCCCTGCAGCCGCGGCACACATTTTTGAACGCCGCTTAAGGCCTGAAAAGCGGATAAAAGAACATAAGCGGCAATATTCTTTTATTTTTTCCGAGCCTTGACCAACAGGTGCAATGCCGATATACTATCCGTTGCGTTGGTGAATCAGGGTCGGGCGAATAGCTCAGCGGAAGAGCATCTGCCTTACACGCAGAGGGTCACAGGTTCGAACCCTGTTTCGCCCACCAGAAGCTTTTCAGTTTGGA
>CALCQG010000151.1 GCA_937897575.1 uncultured Synergistales bacterium
CGAGAGCATTCCTGTTCTCCCTGCCCTCACCCTTGGCGTGTCCGTGGTGTTTTTCTCTGGATACTGGGACGACATGAAGGCGCTGAACCCCTTCGGCCGCTTTCTCGCCCATCTGGCCTCGGCGGGGCTTTTTCTCCTCTTCGTCCCCATGCCCATGGGACACGCCCTCGTATGCCTCTTCTGGATCACGGGGATGACGAACGCCTACAACTTTATCGACGGCGCGAACGGGCTCTGCCTTCTCATGTTCATAGCCACCTCCTGCATCCTCGCCCTCATGGGCGGCGGCCCCCTCTTCATCCCCATGGCCTGCCTCGCGTCGGGCATCCTGCCGTGGAACTTCCCGCGCGCCAAGACTTTCCTCGGCGACGGAGGGACGACCCCCCTCGGCTACCTCCTGTCCTCCCTGTTCATATACACCGTCGCTCCACGCATGCCATCGATCCCCTTTCTCACCCTCCCCTTCCTCCTGCTCCTCATAGGGGGCATTCCGGTGTGGGACACCCTCTTCGCCATCGTGCGGAGGCTGTGGAGCGGCTATTCGCCCTTTCACCCAGACAGGGGGCATATTCACCACCGCCTTATGGACAGCGGGCTTTCGCCGTTCTGGACCGTCATGATCCTGACGGGACTGCAGATCGTCGTCGTGCGTCTCGGCGTTTTCCTCTTCACCCCCTATGCCCCCTAATTTCGACACAGAGCGTGTCCATGACGAGGGAGAGACCATGAAAAACATAACGTGCATCGTTGGCACACGGCCTGAGGCCATCAAAATGGCTCCCGTCATCCTCGCGCTCCGGGACGACCGGTTCAGGGTCACCGTGCTCTCCACGGGACAACACTCCCACATGCTGCACCAGGCCCTCTCCACCTTCCGCATCACGGCGGACATCGACCTGTCGATCATGCAGGAGCGGCAGACCCTCGACGCCGTCACCGCCAAGGTCCTCCAGGGCGTGGGGTATTTTCTCGACCGAGCGGAGCAGGACCTCGTCCTCGTTCACGGCGACACGACGACCACCATGGCCGCGACCCTGGCGTGCTTCTATCGCCACGTGCCCGTCGGGCACGTGGAGGCAGGCCTCAGGAGTCACGACCTGGACCACCCCTTTCCTGAGGAGGCGAACAGGATCATTACGGACAGGCTTTCGACCCTCTGGTTCGCCCCCACGGAGCGTGCGGCGGAGAACCTCAGGAGAGAGGGGCTGCCCGTCACGGAGAATTCCCTCTTCATCACGGGAAACACCGTGATCGACGCCCTCCAGGCGACCATCAAACAGAAGCGCGAGCCCTCCGCCCACCTGCAGCGGGCGATGCGGCACCAGGGCCCCCTCGTCCTCATGACGGCCCACCGAAGGGAGTCCTGGGGCAAGCCTCTGGAGTCCATATGCCACGCCATAGGCGACATCCTCGAGGCAAGGGCGGACCTTCAGGTGCTGATCCCCATGCACAAAAACCCCTCCGTCCGGGAGACGATCCAGGCGATCCTCGGACAGGACGGGCGGGTCACTCTCTGCGAACCCCTTGATTACCCCGACTTCATCTGGGCCATGAACCGGTGCGACCTCATCCTGAGCGACAGCGGCGGCGTGCAGGAGGAGGCCGCAGGCCTGAAAAAACCGCTCCTCGTCATGCGGAACATCTCCGAACGCCCGGAGGCCATGGAGCAGGGGACCGCCGAGCTCGTGGGGACGTCCAGGGAGAGGATACGGGAGGCGGCCCTGGCCATACTCTCCGACGAATCGTACCGGGAGCGCCTGCTGAACAGGGGGGCGAACCCCTTCGGGGACGGTTCGGCCTCGAAGAGGATCGTGCAGGGGATCCGGAGATATTATGAGAGGCGGTAAAATCGTGGTATATTTACACATACGCGTTCCCAGCATGTGTACGGGAGGAGTTGCAGAGTGGAATCCAAACTGAAGATCACAGGGGGCGTCCCCCTGAACGGCACCATTGAAGCGCAGGGGGCCAAGAACGCCGCCCTCCCCGTGATGGCTGCGGCACTGTTGCTCAAGGACGGAACCTTACGCCTTTCCCGTGTCCCCGATCTGCTCGACATCACGACCATGGCCGACCTCCTCCGGAGCCTCGGCGCCACGGTCACCTACCATGAGCACGGCATGGACATCGCTGTCCCGGAGCAGATCTCCTGGGAGACACCTCCCGATCTGGTTCGCAAGATGAGAGCGTCATCCCTCGTCCTGGGCCCTCTTCTGGCCCGGTGCGGAAGGGTCGTCATGCCCCTGCCGGGCGGCTGCTCCATCGGGAGCCGTCCCATCGACCTCCATCTGAAGGGGCTCGCCAGGATGGGAGCAAGCATCGAGCTCGTCCACGGATCGGTCCACGCCACGACCAAGGGGCTGAAGGGCAGTCGCATCTACCTCGACTTCCCCTCGGTGGGGGCGACGGAGAATCTCATCATGGCCGCCGTCTACGCCAAGGGGGAGACGGTGCTCGAGAACACGGCGCGGGAACCGGAAATCCTGAACCTCATGGAGATCCTCCGTTCCATGGGGGCCTCCATCGAGGCGGACGGTACGGGCGTCGTCCGCGTTCAAGGCGTTCAGGAGCTTCACGACGGAGTATCGGCGATCATCCCGGACCGGATCGAGGCCTGTACCTACATCCTCGCCGGCGCCGCCACAAACGGGGAGGTCACCGTCCGAGGGGTCGTGCCGGCTCATATCGACTCACTGCTCGCGAAGCTCGAGGAGGCGGGCGCCTCCCTCACCATCGGGCAGGACGCCGTCACCATCCATCCGTCGGGGCGGCTGAAGGGCGTCTCTCTCAAGACATTGCCCTATCCGGGGTTCCCGACGGACCTGCAGCCTCAGATCATGGCCCTCCTCTCCATGGCCGAAGGCGCCAGCATCATCCAGGAGAGCGTCTTCCAGTCCCGGTTCCTGCACGTCAGCGAGCTGAACAAGATGGGGGCCAAGATCGACATCCAGGGCAACTCCTCCATCATCACGGGAGTGGGGGAGCTCGCGGGGGCGGACGTGGCGGCCACGGACCTCCGCGCCGGCGCCGCGCTCGTCATCGCAGGACTGGCCGCCAAAGGGAACACCTGCGTCCGCAATACGGGGCACATCCGCCGGGGGTACGAGAACATGGTGGGGAAGCTGCGCAGCCTGGGAGCAACGATCGAGGCCGTCGAGGACGAAGGGGATGACGGGGACAGCGAGAGGAGAGAGAAGTCGGGCCTGCCTCGCCACACCTCCTGACCTCTTCTGCAAAGGGACGGCATGGTGATCTCTCCGGACACGCCACTCAACGGAATACGAGTCATCGCCTTCGTGGGGCCGGCGGGCACCGGCAAGAGCCAGAGGGCTCAGATGGTCGCCCAGGCCCATGAAGTGGACTACATCATCGACGACGGCCTTGTCATAGCCAAGGGGCGCATCATGGCCGGGAAGAGCGCGAAGTCCGAGAAGAACCTCGTCCGAGCCATACGCCGGGCCGTCTTTGAATTTCCCGAGCATAAACAGACCGTCCGCGACTTTCTCCGGGCGAAGTCACCCGCCAAGGTCATGGTCGTCGCCACCTCCATCTCCATGGCGGAGATCATCACCCGGGCGCTGGGTATCTCGTCGCCCGAGCGTTTTATCGACATAACCGAGGTCGCCTCCCCCGAGGAGATCCTCAAGGCGCGGCGGGAGCGGCACGAGAAGGGGCACCATGTGGTCCCGGTCTCCAGGACCCAACTCCGCAGGAACTTCGCAGGCACCCTCGTCGGGCACCTGCTCGACTTTTTTATGACGACGGACAGGGAGGAGCGGGAGAGGACCATCGTTCACCCGCCCTTTACCTTCTTCGGGACGCTGACCATCTCAACGTCGGCCATCGCCGACATTGCCCGCCACGTCTGCCAGGCGAGCAGTCAGATCGCCGCGATCAAGGACATCAAGGTCCGGTCGAACGACGACGTCGTCTCCCTCGAGGCCAGCATCACCGTCCGGCCGGGGAGGCTCTCCTTCCTCCAGATCGGCACGGTCCATCAGAAGAAGGTGGCCTCGGCGATACGATACTATACGGGTATGGACACGGACAAGGTGGACATACGCATTGTGGAGGTCGAATTAGAGTGACGACAGTCTTTCAGAACAGAACGAGCGCCGTCGCCGCATGGACGGACCTCGAGGAGCGGGTCCGTTCGTGCACGAGATGCGGGCTCTGCTCATCCCGAAAGAACACCGTATTCGGACAGGGCAACCGGAATTCACCAGTGGTCTTCATCGGAGAGGGGCCGGGGGCGGAGGAGGACGAGCAGGGGGTGGCCTTCGTCGGCCGCGCCGGGCAGCTTCTCACCCAGATCCTTGCATCGGTGGACATCAGACGGGAGGACGTCTTCATCATGAATGTGGTGAAGTGCCGGCCTCCCGAGAACAGGGTCCCGACGCCCGAGGAGATGGTGGCCTGTTCTCCATTCCTCGAGACCCAGCTGGCCCTCCTGTCGCCCCATATCGTGGTCTGCCTCGGAAATACGCCGACGCGGTGGCTTCTCAAGACGACGGAGGGGATAACGGCCCTTCGCGGACGATGGTTCCCCTGGAGGGGCATCCGCCTGGTCCCCATGTTCCACCCGAGCTACCTGCTTCGGAACGACTCGAAAAAGGTGGGCGGCCCGAAGGAGCTGACATGGCGCGACATAAAGGCCGTCCGGGTGGAGATGGACCGGATCGCAGCCGAAGGGGGAGAGCGGTCGTGAACGCTCCCTGTACGCCCGTTCCCTTTCACGTCGCCATCATCATGGACGGAAACGGACGGTGGGCGAAGCGACGGGGCCTTCCGCGCCTCCTCGGCCACAGGGCCGGCGTCCATGCCCTGGAGAGAGTCGTCCGGGCCGCTCCCGGGCTCGGCATCACCCACCTCTCGGTCTACGCCTTCTCGACGGAGAACTGGCAACGGCCGTCCACGGAGATCCTGGGCCTCATGAGCATCCTTCGGGTCTACCTCAAGAGGAAGGTGCGGGAGCTGAAGGAACGGGACGTCCGGCTCCTCTTCTGCGGGACGAGGGCGGGGCTCTCCCCGGACGTCGCCGACCTCATGGCTTGGGCTGAGGAGGAGACGTCCTCGAACTCCCTGCTGACTCTGATCCCATGCTTCAACTACGGCGGACGGCAGGAGATCCTCGACGCCGTCAACGCCCTCGTCGCCGAGGGGCGATCCGGCCCCGTCGACCAGGAGGACATCCGGCGCCACCTCTACCTGCCCGACCTCCCCGACCCGGACCTCATCATCCGGACAAGCGGCGAACAGCGGCTGAGCAACTTCTGGGCGTGGCAGGGGACGTACAGCGAGCTGTACTTCACGGACACCCTCTGGCCCGATTTCGACGGCGAATGCCTCGAGAGGGCCGTCCAACACTTCGCAGACAGGGAGAGACGCTATGGAGCACTCGCATAAGGTCGGAACCAGGGAGCTGCTCATCCGGACCGCAAGCGGAGGAGCCGTTGTCCTCGCAGTCCTGGGAGGACTCTACGCCGGCGGCATGATCTGGACCACCCTGGTGGCCATCTTCGCGCTCGTCTCCCTGGCCGAGTTCTACATGATGGTCTCCCGGAAGTACAAGGTCTCCAAGGGAATCGGCTTCCTCACGGCGACGCTCATCATCTTCACGGCCGCCGAGGGGATACACCCCATGTCCCTGATCCTCTCCCTGAGCTTCGCCTGCTTCATCGTCCTCTTCGTGGAGGTCTTCAGGCGGCAGCTGCAGGGCAACAGCTACGCCATATGGAACATGGGAGGGACCATCTCGGGCATCCTCTACATCGTCATGCCCTGGACCTTCATGATCCTCCTGCGCAAA
This sequence comes from uncultured Synergistales bacterium, assembly GCA_937897575.1. Classification (GTDB taxonomy): domain Bacteria; phylum Synergistota; class Synergistia; order Synergistales; family Aminobacteriaceae; genus CALCQG01. The sequence continues at coordinate 5,810 of CALCQG010000151.1, forward strand.
CTGCCCTCCGGAGAGCTGCTTCTCCTCGTCCTGTTCCTCTCCACGTGGAGCTGCGATGTGGCGGCCTACCTCGTGGGCTCCCGCTGGGGCCGCACACCCCTGTGCGACAACGTGAGCCCCAAGAAGACCTGGGAGGGCTTCATCGGAGGGCTCGCCGCCGCCCTGCTCGCCGGGGTGGCCGTCGCCTACGTCCTGAAGATGCCGCCGCTGCCCTTTCTGTACGTCGGGCTCATATGCGGCATTCCCGGGCAGCTCAGCGACCTCGCCGAGTCCGTCATAAAACGGGAGTCGGGCGTGAAGGACAGCGGAAAGGCCGTCCCGGGCCACGGCGGCATGCTCGACCGGTTCGACAGCGTGCTCGTCAGCAGCCTGCTCGTCTACGCCCTCTTCGGGGTCATCCTGCGATGAAGAAACGGCTGCTCGTCGTGGGGTGCACGGGGAGCGTGGGGCGCTCCCTCCTGTCCGTGTGCAGCGCCTTCCTCGAACGCTTCGAAGTGCGGATCCTCGCCGCGAGGTCGTCCGTCGAGACGATGGCGTCCCTGGCCCTGTCCTTCCGCCCCGAGCAGGTCATCCTCAGCGACGAAGGGGCCGCGACGCGACTCCGGGGACGACTGGGGGAGAGCACTGCAGTCCTCGGGGGGCAGCGGGCCATAGAGGAGGCCGCCGGTCGCCCCGACATCGACCATGTGGTCATCGCCTCCTCCGGGACGGACGCTCTGCCGGCCCTCATGACGGCCCTCCGGTCCGGCAAGGAGGTCTCCCTCGCGAACAAGGAGAGCATCGTCGTGGGGGCTCCCTGGGTGCTGCCCCTCGTGCAGGGGAGCAACCAGCTGAGACCCCTCGACAGCGAGCACAACGCCCTGTGGCAGTGCCTCCTCGGGCGGCGCGCGGAGGACATCGCGACGGTCTACCTGACCGCCTCGGGCGGTCCCTTCCGCACCTGGACGGAGGAGGAGCTGAGCCGGGTGACGCCGTCCATGGCTCTGCGCCACCCCGTATGGAGCATGGGGGCCAAGCTCACCGTGGACAGCGCGACGCTGATGAACAAGGGCATCGAGATCATGGAGGCCATGAGCCTCTTCTCCCTGCCCCTCGAGAAGGTGGAGGCCGTCCTCTCGCCCGATCCCTTCGTGCACGGCCTGGTCCGGTTCGCCGACGGAACCTTTCTCATGGCGGCGTCGGAGGCGGACATGCAGATCCCCTGCGCCACGGCCCTCTTTCACCCCGAGAGGCCGCCGCGGCCCATGGTCCAACCGCGGGAGCTCCGCGGCACGACCATATCCTTCGAGGCGCCCGACGAGAGGCGGTTTCCGTGCCTGCGCCTCGCCAAGGAGGCCGCCGCAGCGGGAGGCGCCGCTCCAGCCTTGCTTGTGGGCGCCGATGAGGTCGCCGTGGACGCCTTTCTTGCCGGCGCCATCGCCTTCACTCACATTCCGAAGGTCGTCGACGCCGTGCTCGCCTCCTTTACGGGGTCAGCGCCCGTCTCCCTTGACGAGTCCCTCGCCGTGCTGGACGAGGGGCGTCGCGCAGCGGCCAAAATTTGCGGTACAATAGCGTCCGGCACACATCAAGGAGATCGATGGCAATGACAAGTCTTCTCTCGTTTATCGTGGTCATAGGCATCTGCGTCGTGGTGCACGAGTACGGGCACTACATCTCCGCCCGTCTTTTCGACGTGCAGGTCCATGAGTTCGCCTTCGGAATGGGGCCCGTCCTCTTCCAGCGCACCGGGAGGACCACCGTCTGGTCCGTCCGGGCCTTTACCGTCGG
>CALCQG010000152.1 GCA_937897575.1 uncultured Synergistales bacterium
GGGGAGGGCCGCTGGAGGCGGGGCTCAACGCCTCGGCCAGGCAGGTGGAGGAGATCCGAACGGCCATCGCCGCCCTCAAAGAGGCCTCACAGGCGTTGGACTCGGGCGCCGGCGAAGATGCCGCGGCGGCCTGCATCGCCGAGGCGCGGCTGGCCATGGAGCGCCTGCTCGGCAAGGGGGCCGACGATACCCTTCTGGACCATATCTTCAGCCAGTTCTGCGTGGGAAAATAGGGACACGAAGGAGGAGGGGGAGCCGTCGCGGCTCCCCCTCCTCCTTCGTGTCGGCTGCCATCAGAGCGACAGAAGATAGTCGAGGCAGGTCCGGACGGCGTAGCCGCTGGCGCCCTTGCCCTGGATGCCGTGCTCGTCCTTGCTGAAGTCCACGCCTGCGATGTCGAGGTGAATCCACGGAATCCCGTCGGCCACGAACTCCCGGAGGAACTGCGCGGCGAAGATCGCCCCGCCGTACCGGGACCCGGCGTTCACCAGGTCCGCCACCGGAGACTTCAGGCTCTCCGCTATCCGGTCGTCCTCGAGGGGCATCCGCCAGAACCGCTCGCCCCTTCTCGCCGCGGCGCCGAGGAAATCGGCCGCCAGGGCATCGTCCGAGGAGAAGAGCCCCGCCATGTTCGTCCCCAGCGCCACGGCGCAGGCGCCCGTCAGGGTCGCCATGTCGATGACGGCGTCCGGTCCGAGCTCCGATGCGTAGCTCAGCGCGTCGGCCAGGACGAGGCGCCCCTCGGCGTCGGTGTTGTCGATCTCCACGGTCTTGTCGTTGCGCATCCTGAGGATGTCGTCGGGGCGGTAGGCTCCGCCGCCGGGCATGTTCTCCGCCAGAACGGCGATGCCGTGCACCTCGCAGGGGATATTCATCCCGGCCGCCGCCAGCAGGATCGCGAGGACGTTGCAGGCTCCCGCCTTGTCGCCCTTCATGGTGCGGAGGAAGTCGGCCGGTTTCAGGTCCAACCCGCCGCTGTCGAAGGTGATGCCCTTCCCCACGAGGACGATCTTTTTCGTCGCACCGTCGCCCTTCCAGACGAGATGCACGAGACGAGGGGGATTGACGGACCCTCGCCCCACGGAGGCAAGCCCCTCCATCCTCTCGTCGAGGATCTTGCCTTCGTCCCAGACCGTCACTGAAAGGCCCGCGTCCTCGCCCCATCGCTGCGCAACGTCCGCGAAGAGCGCGGGGGTCAGCTTGTTGCCGGGCTCGTTGGCCAGGTCCCGGGACCGGTTCTGGGCCTCGGCCAGGGCTCGGCCTCTCGAAAGCCCCCCCTCGTCGCCCTGTAACAGGATCACCTCTTCAGGCTGCGGCAGGCGATCCTCCCTCTTGGTCTTGTAGGCCTCGAAGGTATAGTTTCCAAGCACTGCGCCCTCGGCAACGGCGCAGCTCGACGCCTCGTCCGGCGCCAGGGGGAGGGCAACGGTCAGGCGCGGAACTCCGTCGGCGCGGAGGCGGCGCAAGAGCTCCGCTGTCCCCGCCCGGATGTCCCCGTCGGTGCACTTGCCTCGTTCACCGAGCCCCACGACGTACAGCCACGAGAACCCCTGGTCCTCGAGGGGGACACGCAGGATTTTCCCCTTCTTTCCCCGGAACGACGGGTCGTTCAGAAGGGTCGGGAGCACTCGCTCCCCTCGTTCGCCGAGAACCTCCGAGTGCGCCTCTTCGTCCGAAAAGACGTACTGGACGAAGGCTCCCTCCCGGATCGGCTGTTCCTCCGGATACCGTACTGCCGTCACTCGCATATTGCCAATCACTCCTTACATGAAATAGAGCCCCGTCCGGGACGACGTTCTGTCGACCTGTTGACGAACCAGACGCCCGAGAAGATCAGGAGCCCTCCCAAAAGCATGGAGACCGTCACCGGTTCGCCGAGGAGCACGGCGGAGATCAACACCGCCACCACGGGGTTGATGTAGAGGAAAACGCCCACCTCGGAAGCCGGAAGAACCTGGAGGGCATCGTACCATAAAACGTAGGCGATTCCCGAGCAGAAGATGCCGAGGAAGAGGATATTGCCCCATGCCAACGGTGTGATGGAGGGGATTTCGTCATACCGTCCGGTGTGGAGGATGACCGCAGTGCTATAGAGCAGGCCGAAGGCGAGGGCATAGGACATGGCGAGGCCGGGGTCCACGTTCTTCAGCGCTTTTCTCGAGAGAACGGAGAAGAGCCCCCATGTGAGAATGCCCGTCAGCATGAGGAGTTCCCCCGAGGAAAAACGAAAACCCAGGAACACGGCGGGGTCCCCCCGCGAGAGGAGGATGAGGACCCCCACCGCTGCAAGGAGGATGCCTCCTTTTTTTCGGGCGTTCAACTTTTCGTCCAGGATGACCCGGCCGAGGACGGCGATGGCGATGGGGTTCGCGGCGGTGATGAGCCCCGACAGGCCGGCGGCGGTTGTTTCGAGCGCAATGGCCTGTATGGCATTGTGGAGAAAGACCCCGATAAAGCCGAGGCCGGCGAAGACCGCCGTGTCCATGGCGGACAGACGGCGCAGCCGCCCTTTGAGCGCAAGATAGAGGAGCAGGACCAAGAACCCCGAGCCGATACGAAGCCAGAGCAGCGTATCGAACGAGATCTGCGATACCGCGATCTTGGAGGCGGGAAGAGAGCCGCCCCAGAGGATGACGGCGCAAAGGGCTTTCAGACGCGCGGTCGCCACACCAGTCATGGCGTTTTCAGATCGTCTTCTCCTGCGAGACTGCGATCCATCAGCCGGGACACCCTCCGGGCGAATGTCCCCGGGTCGTCGAGCTGTCCGCCCTCGGCGAGGACGCACTGGTCGTAGAGCAGGAAGGCGTATTCCTTCAACTCCTCGCGTTCTGCCCGGTCGGCGTCGGCGAGGCGGCGTTCCAGGCCTCGCAGGACGGGGTGGTCCCCGTTGATCTCGAGGATCCTCTGCACCGGAGGGGGCGTCTGCCCCATGCTCCTGAGGATACGCTCCATGGCGAAGGAGCTGTCCTCCTTGTCTCCTACGAGGCAAGCCGGGGAGGACGTGAGGCGCGTCGAGAGGCGAACGTCCTTCACCAGAGAACCGAGGGCCTCCTTGAGAAAGACCGCCAGCTCCGACGGTTTCTCCCTCGTGTCCTCCCGGGCGTCCGGGAGGGCATCCTCCACCTCGAGGGAGCGAAAGGGTTTGCCCTCGTACTCCGTGAGGAAGGACGCCGCCACCTCGTCCACGGGATCGGTGAGGAGCAGCGCGTCATAGCCCAGGTCCAGACACCGTTCCAGAAGGGGCGACGAGCGCAGGGCCTCGATCCTTCGTCCCGTGAGGTAGTAGATGAAGCGATTCTGCAGATGAACATGCTGGAGCATCAGTTCTTTA
>CALCQG010000153.1 GCA_937897575.1 uncultured Synergistales bacterium
CCGGCCTTCCTCTGCCGCCAGACGGACCTTCTCGTCGCGGCGGCCCGGACGGGGAAGCCCATGAACGTGAAGAAGGCCCAGTTCCTGGCCCCCTGGGACATGGCCAACGTGGTGGAGAAGTGCCGCTCCGGCGGGTCGTCGTCCGTCATGCTCTGCGAGCGGGGGACCACCATGGGGTACGGCCAGCTCGTGGTGGACATGCGCTCGCTGCCCGTCCTCCGCTCCTTCGGCTGCCCCGTGGTCTTCGACGGGACCCACAGCGTCCAGATGCCCGGCGCCGCGGGGAGCTCAAGCGGCGGCGACCGGCGGTTCGTACAGGCCCTCGTCCGAGCGGCCGTCGCCGTGGGCGTGGACGCCCTCTTCCTCGAGACCCACCCCCACCCCGAACGGGCGAAGAGCGACGGCCCGAACCTCGTCCCCCTGCGGGCCATGAGGCCCCTGCTGGAACAGGTTATGGCGCTGCACGAGACGGCCGGGCGGCTGGGCGCGTCCCGCCTCGACTGGGCCGAAGAGGAGGAGCGGTGACATGAAGCTGCCCTGTGAACGGAAAGGAACCCCTCTCGCCGACGAGGAGCTCCTCGAGATAGGGAGGGCGCTGCTGCGCTCCGAGGCGTCGGAGCTGATCCGAGCCGCCGACCGCTTCGCCATGGAGCTTGTCCGGGCCGCCCGGATCATCCACTCCTGCCGGGGACGCCTCGCCGTCGTGGGGATGGGCAAATCGGGCATCATCGCCCGGAAGATCGCCGCGACCCTGGCCTCTCTCGGGACGCCCTCCTTCTTCCTCCACGCCGCCGAGGGCTCCCACGGCGACCTGGGCATGGTCTGCCGGGACGACGCCGCCCTCATCCTGAGCAACAGCGGCACCACCTCGGAGGTGGTGGCCATCCTGCCGCACTTCAAGCGCCTCGGGGCCCCCATCGTCGCCATCACGGGTGGGCTTGCCTCGCCCCTGGCCCGGGAGGCCGACGTGGTCCTGGACTCCTCCGTCCGATCGGAAGGCGGAGAGGCCCTGTGCACGGCCGACGAGGAGGGGGACGCCCTTGCCCTCGCCCCCATGTGCAGCACCACCCTCCAGCTCGCCATCGGCGACGCCCTGGCCAGCATGGTGACCAAGCTCCGGGGCCTCCGCCCCCGGGACTTCGCCCTCTTCCACCCCGGCGGAGCCCTGGGCCGCCGTCTGCTCACCAGGGTGTCCGACGTCATGGGCTCCGGCGACCGCCTGCCCGTCATCCGCCCCGACGTCTCCGTGAGCGACGCCCTCTTCGAGATGACGAGCAAGGGCTACGGGGCCACGGTCATCGCCGACGGGGACGGAATCCTCCTCGGGGTCTTCACCGACGGAGACCTCCGGCGGCTCATCGGCCGGTGCGGCGTGGAGTGCCTTGCCCTCCGGGTAGGGGACGTGATGATCACGAACCCCGTCACCATCGAACCGGACAAGCTCGCCGCCGAGGCCGTCCGCGTCATGGAGCAGCGGGAGATCTCGGCGCTGATCGTGGTGCAGGACAGGCGTCCCGTGGGCATCGTCCACCTGCACGAGCTGCTCAAGGCGGGGGTGGCCTGACCTGTACTTCGGGCTGTACGGCGCCGCGGCGTCCCTTCTGTACCCTCTGGCCTACCCCTGGCTCGCCCGCCGGTACGCCACCGGCCTCGACGAGCGCCGGGGCCTCTATGTTCCCAGCCGGTTCGACGGGCCGACGCGCCCCCTGTGGGTGCACGCCGTCTCCGTGGGGGAGGTCCAGTCGGCCTGGCCGCTGCTCCGCGCCCTCAAGGCGAGGGCCCCCTCGGCCCGGGCCGTCCTCTCGACCACCACCGTCACGGGGCAGACGATGGCGCGGCAGTTGACCGCCCCATACGCCGACGATATACTCTACTACCCCTGGGACGTGCCGAAGATCGTGCGCCGGGCCCTCTCCGCCGTCCGCCCCGCGGCCTACGCCGCGCTCGAGACGGAGGTGTGGCCCGCCATGCTGCGGGAGCTGGCGGCTCGGGACATCCCGACCTTCCTCGTCAACGGACGGTTCTCCGAGCGGGCGGTGCGAAACTTCCGGCGGCACCCCGCCTTCTGGCGGAGCCTCTACGGCCTCTTCACCCGCCTGCTGGTGAAGAGGCGCTCGCCCTCGGACCGGGAGGCCCTTCGCGCCATCGCCATCCCCGAGGAGCGGATCGTCGTGACGGGGGACTGCAAGGTGGATGCCCTCGTCCTGCGGCGGGAGGGGGCCGACCTCGCCCGGGCCAGGGCGATCGTCGGGGAGGGGGGACCGGTCTTCCTCGCCGGAAGTACCCACGGGGGCGAGGACGAGGTGGTCCTGGAGGCCTACCGGACGGTCCGCGCGTCGCTCCCGGCGGCGAGGCTCGTCGTCGTCCCGCGGCACCCCGAGCGGGCGCAGGACGTGCTGACTCTGGCGGAGCGGGTCGCCCCTTCGAAGCGCCTCTCGGACCCTGATGGCGGCTGGGCCATTCTGGTGGTGGACAGAATAGGCGCCCTCTTCGACCTCTACGCCGTCGCCGACGGCGTCTTCGTGGGCGGCAGCCTGGTGCCCAAGGGCGGCCAGAACATCATGGAGCCCGCCGTCTTCGGTCAGCCTCTGTGCCACGGCCCCTTCATGACCGACTTCCCCGACGCCGCCAGGGACCTTGGCGCGCTGGGGGTCGCCACGGAGGTTCGAAGCGCCGCCGAGATCGCCGGGCACTGGCTGCGAAGCCTGGACACGGAGGCGCGGGGCACCGCCGCCCGGGCTGCGGCGGCGTATTTCGCGAGAAACGGGGGAGCGGCAGAGGCCTCCCTGGACGTCATATTCGAGGAGATGGGATTATGAAGGTGCGGGAATCTCTCATGACGGCATTTTATGAGGGGCTGGACCCCCGGTCGAGGGCGGCCCTCGACGAGGCGGTGGACGCCATCGTTACCACGAAGGAGCGGGGCGGAAAGATCGTCGTGGCCACGGGCAGCGGGCCCAACATCCACGAGGGGGTCACCACCCTCGTGGCGGAGCTCATGGACAAGGGCCTTGTGGACGGCGTGACCACGAGCTCCGCCGTGGTGGGGCACGAGATGGCCGGGGCCCTCGACGTGGTCAAGATGTGCAGGGGCTCCGCCCTGGGCTTCGACGAGCGCTTCATGCCCCGGGGCGACGTCTTCGAGTTCACCCGGCTGACGGAGGGGGAGCTGGCGGCCCTCCGGCGCGAGATGGTCCTCGACGAGGACCTGCTCGCCAGAGGCGAGCGGGCCGAGGGGCACCTCGTCACCAAGGCCGCCGGCAACATGGCCTACCCCATGGGGCTCCGCAACGAGGAGCTCGCCGCGGAGATCCTGGTCTTCAGCAGGGCCTGCGGCCTCCCCTTCGAGACCGTGGCCGGCTGGGGCGCCGACCGCCGCACCATGATCGGCATCGGGTCCGAGAAGGGACTCCCCGTGCTCGTCAGCGTCCCCCAGATGATCGGAAGCGGCCATGTGGGCATGGCCATCGGCGACAGTATCTCCCTCTTCGAGCGGTCGGCGCGCATCGCCTCCATGCTCGGAGAGGCCGACATCATCATCGAGTCCGCCGTGGCCCTCACCCAGGAGATCCACGACGGCCCCTTCGAGTGCTATACGGGGCACGGCATCTGGTCCTGGTGGAAGGGGCTCCCCACCTATTCGTTGCAGGGGAAGAAGATCATCCGCATCGACCTGGACGAGAACCTCCGAAGGGCCTGGGACCTCCAGCGCGAGAGCGCCCTCATCCAAGAGGCCATCGACAAGGGGCTGCCCAAGACGAAGATATCGAAGATCCCCTTCCGCATGGAGATGTCCGCCTTCGCCCGCCACGAGGGGAGCATCCCCGTGATCGGCGACATCGGGGCCGTGTGGCCCGTGATGGCCTGGAGGGCAGCCGAACGTCTCGGCGTGGAGCTCGGCTTCATGAGCTACGCCCAGCACACCGACGAGGGGAAGGCCATGCGCGAATGGATCGTCCGGGAGATCCGGCCGCTGGACCGCGAGGCCATGAGGGCGAAGGTCCGGGCCTGGAAGGCGGGGCGGAGGCCGTGAATATCCTCGGCGTGATCCCCGCCCGGTACGCCTCCACGCGCCTGCCGGGGAAGCCTCTGGCCGACATCTGCGGCAAACCCCTCATCCGGCACGTCTACGAACGGGCCGCCCGGTCGTCCCTGCTGGCGGACCTCGCCGTTGCGACGGACGACGAGCGCATCCTGGAGGCCGTCCGCTCCTTCGGCGGGCGGGCGGTGCTCACGTCGCCCGACCACCCCAACGGGACCTGCCGCGTGGCGGAGGCCGTCGCGGAGAGCGACGCGGACATCGTGATCAACATCCAGGGCGACGAACCGCTCATCGACCCCGCCATGATCGACGAGACGGCCCGGTTGCTGATCGACGACCCGGAGGCCGACTCGTCCACCCTCTGCGCCCCTCTGCGGTGCGACGCCGACCTGGACGACCCTAGTGTTGTGAAGGTCGTCCGCGACCTCCGGGGCTTCGCCCTCTACTTCAGCCGATCGGCCATCCCCTTCCGGCGAACGGCGGCGGACGTCCTCCTGTACGAGCACATCGGCATCTACGGGTACCGGGCGGACTTCCTCCGGCGCTACGTGACCCTGCCCTCCACCCCCCTCTCCGAGGCCGAGTCCCTGGAGCAGCTTCGCATTCTGGAGCACGGCCACACCATGAAGGTGGGCGTCACGCGGGCTGCGCACCGTGGACACACCCTCGGACCTCGAGGCGGTCCGCCGCCTCATGGCCGCCGACGGGACGCCATGAGCGGCGCGGCGCGGCCTCCCACCCTCGTCATCCTGCTGAGCGACGGAATCCGGGGGCACCTCTCCCAGAGCCGGGGCGTCGCCGGGTGGCTCGCCCGCACGGCGGGGCTCGCGGTGACGGAGATGGAGGTCCCGCGCCTGACGGGGTGGCAAAAGGTCTGGCGGCTGAAGGTCCGGGGCCGGAGCATCCCGTCGATGTCTCGCAGCGACCTCGCTGGATGGCTCGACGGCACGGGAGCCGGAGCTCTTCTCGACGAGGCCCGGGCCGCCGTGGCCCAAGGCGGCCACGACGAAGGAAGGATCCTCGTCCTCTCGGCGGGGAGCGGCGCTGCGCCCTTCACCCTGGCCCTGGCCCGCGCCCTGGGCGCGAGGGCCTGCACCCTCATGACCCCCTCCGTGCTGGGGACGAAGCCCTTCGACTTCGCCGTCGTGCCGGAGCACGACGGCCCCGAGCGGCGCGACAACGTGCTCGCCACCCTGGGGGCCCCCAACGCCATCTTCCCCGATGAACTGGAGCGGCGGGCCGCGGAGCTTTCGGCGCTCCATCCGCCCCGCTCGCCCGATGCGCGCGAAGGATGGGCGTTCCTCATCGGCGGCGACGACCAGAACTACGCGATCTCGCCCTCCTGGGTCGACGAGACCCTCGCCCCGCTCCTCGAGGAGGGAGCGCGCCGGGGCGCCGACCTCTACGTCACCACGTCGCGGCGTACGTCGCTCGACGCCGAGTCGGCGATAGAGCGCGTTGCCTCGGCGAACGGGGCCGTCCGCATGCTCCTGCTGGCGTCGAGGGACCCCATGAACCCCGTGCCGGGGATGCTGGGCCTCTGCGCCCGGGCCTTCGTCACCGAGGACTCCGTCTCCATGGCCTCCGAGGCCGTCACTGCGGGGCGCGAGGTGCTTTTGCTCCGCATCGGACGGCGAGGCGGCCTCCGCGGCGCCCTCCAGCGGATGACGGAACGCCTCGTGAACGCCCATGCTCTCCCGCCCGGTTTTCTCTGGGGACCGCCCCGCTTCGACCGCCTCTTCGCGGCGCTCGAAGAGGCGGGGTATGTGCGGGAGGCCTCCACAGGGGCGGAAACGGGACGGACACAGCCCGCTTCGCCGCTGAACGAGGCCCGTCGCGCCGCGGAGTGGATCCTGGAGCGGTGGGCATGAAGATCGTCCAGATCCTGCCGGAGTTCCATGAGGGCGGCGTGGAGCGACATGTTCTGTGGCTCTCCAACGAGCTGGCGGCCATGGGGCACACCGTCGTCGTCGTCTCGGCGGGGGGCAAGCTCGAGCCCCAGCTTCGCGACGCCACCCACCTGCGGCTGCCCGTCCATAAAAAAAATCTCCTGACGGGGCTCTCCTGCGCCCTGCGCCTCGCACGGTACGCCCGGACAAATCGCGTGGACGTCCTCCACGCCCACTCCCGGGTCCCGGCGTGGATCGCCTGGTGGACCGCACGCCTGTCGGGCGTCCCCTTCGTCCTGACGGCCCATGACCCCTACCGGCTCTCCGCCGCACTTGCCCCCTATCGTCGTGCGTCGGCGGTGATCTGCGTCAGCGGCGCTGTCCGGAGTCATCTGGTCTCGATCTTCCGGGGAGAGAGCCCGGTGATTTTGAACGGACTACACCCCTTGACGCACAGGTGGATGCCCTCGGATGCGAGGGGACGTTTCCTCTTCGTCGGGCGGATCACCGAGAGAAAGGGGCTCCAGATAGCCATCTCCGCGCTCGCCGACGTCTCCCTGCCATGGACCCTCGACGTGGTGGGGGACGGCCCTCTGAGGGCAAATCTCGAGGAAATGGCCCGGTCCGGCGGCCTCGGAGACCGCGTGACCGGGCCATTTCCTCGAGATTTGCCCTC
>CALCQG010000154.1 GCA_937897575.1 uncultured Synergistales bacterium
GGAGATCGTGGATATGCCAGACAGGCAGATAGATCTTTTCATCCGCTTCTGCCTACAGAATAACGGACGCCTGTCCGGACGAAAACGCGCCGATTACTTCGATTTCCTGTCGGACCGCGAGGTCGCCGCGCTTGAAGAAGCCGTTCAAACCTCCTTCGGGCGGAGCGCCGCGGAAGGTAAAGCAGAAAAGTGACGCGTTTTGGATTGAAGAAAGAAGGGTTCCCCGTGCTTGTCGCCGGTTATGAAAAGTTCCGCCACCGAAGAATCACCCCTCCGGGCAACCCTTGTTTTGCCATCCTGAAAACGAAAGAAATTGGAACCATTGCTTCTAAACAGGAAGATATTCGTGTGTTTTGACTGTCTGTTTATTGCGGGACATCACAAACCACAAGTACCCCGGCTCGTTAGCATGCATCAGATACTGCGACGGCCGGGGCCTATTCCTTCGGGGGCATCTCATAACACCTGCCAAAGAATGGAAAAACCGCGTCTTACTACGAAGCGACGACCGCCGCGTCCGTTAATAGACGCCCTTCAGCCCATTCTCCCGCAGCACCGAGTCCAGACAGCCGACGTGATACATATTGTGCCCGCACAGCGACGTGAGAACGCTCACGTTGGTCAGCTCCATCTTCCGTCGCTCGGACATGCCGTCGTGCCTGGCGCCTAGTGCACCGTCTTCGAGAGCGGCGATCCAGGCGTCGGCATTCGCCTTCATCTCCCTGCCGTACTCGCGGATTTCATCCTTCGACGGAACTGTGTCGATCGTCTCGCTGAGCATGGCCACCGCCCTGCCGTACGGCTTCTCAGACAATTCGCTTCCTGCCGGGAGAAGAAATAAATCCACGCAGTAGAACGCATGATAAAGCTGCTGCCAGAAGAAGAACCCTCCGCCCTTCTTCCCCCAGAGTTCATCCGGACACTCGTCGATCAACCGGAAGAGAAAGCCCATTCCTCTCTCGTAGTAGGACTCTATCGGCGCTACCACATTTCGCATCTCAAATTCCTCCTCTTAATCGCACATATTCGGCAGCCGGGGATTGATGCGGCTGACTCAAACGTATTATAATCCAAACAATCAGGCGTGCGAGGAAAAGAAAAATGGCTCAGGAGAAACTCAGAGAGGTCGCTCCTTTATAATTTGGGGGAGGGACAGCTGTTCAACCACTGCTTCCGTATTAAGAGACGTCCCCACGCCCCCGGCGCTACCGCCACTGCTCCAGGAACGCCGTCATCCTCTCCAGTGCCTTTTCCACTATTTTCTCGCCCTTTTCCCTGCTTGCCGCGGTGGCGTCTCCCACCATGGCCGTATCGGTAAGGTCCGGGATGGACCAGAAGACCTGGACGTCGGGAAAGTCGTTTGTTCTTTTGGGCTCCGTGCGGATGAGCCTGTCGGTCTTGACCAGGTCGGGCCTCAGGTACATGAAAAGGGATGTGCCCGCCTCGCTTGCGTGGCCGTGGGACATGATGCCGTCGGTATCCAGGATGTTCTCCTTCGTGCACAGGGGCTGAATGAACCTCCACCAGTCAAACAGGCAGCATTCGGCGCCGTGTTCGATTTTTAGCTTGGCCGCTACCTGGCTTATGGGCGCCACGTTGCCCACGTGGGGATTGAGGAAGCAGAACCTCTTTATGCCGTGCTTCAGAAGGCTCATGCAGATGTCCTCAAAATAGTCCCTGAAGCTG
>CALCQG010000155.1 GCA_937897575.1 uncultured Synergistales bacterium
GCCACGGATACGAAGCGGACCCTGAGGGCGCTGAGACGACAGCGGGACGATCTGCTCCTCCGGCACCCGGCGTGGCGGGAGACCATGCCGTCCCGGGAGGCGTTGGACGAAGCTCTGGCCGCGGGACGAAAGAGGGTCGCTGCACTCACCGCCGAGCATTCGCGGGCGACGGGGGAGGCGAACCGGAGGGCCGAGGAGGCTCGTTCAACCCTCGCCCTTCACGAACGGGACATACGGAATCAGCGGGAGAAACGGGATACGACGGCCACTCGATTGAAGGAGTACGAGAGGGACGGCCTCTCCATGGCGGAGCGACGCTCGGCCATGGACGCACTTGCGCTCCGATGGGACGGGGCAAGGGCGAAGGTGACGGTCATCGACGAGGGGCTGAAGGCCTTCGCGGACGACCCGCTGAAGGCGCTGGACGCTCTCCGCGCCGACGAGGAGCGGGCCATCGGGGAGAAGGCCGAGTCGGAGCGGGAACTCATCGCGGCGGAGGCTCGCCTCGATGTCCTGGCGGCCAAAGCCCCCTTTTCGACCATGACGCGCCTCGAGGAGGAGGTCGAAGAGCTCGCCCGCGCCGTGGAGCGCGAGACGCGGGCCGCCGAGGCCGTCCGGCTTCTCAGGGAGACCTTCCGGCAGTGCCGCGACGAGATGAAGGACGCCCTGTCGGCCCCCGTTGAGGCCAGGACGGCAGAGCTCCTCGTCCGGATGGCCTCCCGGTCGTCCGGGACCTATCCCGTCGGCGACGGCCTGACGCCCCAGTTCTTCCGCCCCATGGGGTGGGACCGGGACGTGCTGCTGGACAACCTCTCGGGCGGAGAGCGGGAGCAGCTCCACCTCGCGAGCCGCCTCGCCCTGGCCGATACCCTGGCCGCCGGAGAGCGCCAGCTCGTGGTGCTCGACGACGTCCTCCTGGCGACGGACGAGGAACGGTTTCGGGCCGTTCTGGAGGTGCTCCGGTCCATGGACCGCCTTCAGATCCTCATCCTCACCTGTCACCCGTCGCGGTTCTCCGTCCTCGGCGACGCCGTCCGGTTCGACCTCGCGGCCCTGCTCGAGAACGCCTCTCATGCCCGAGAGGGGCGTGGTTGACCGTGAAGATAGGCGTCTTCCGCAAGGCTGTGGAACGGGTCCTGAGGACGGTGCCCCCGGACCTGCTCGGAAATCTGAACGGCGGCTTCGTGGTCCTTCCCGAGGAGAAACCCGACGGAGAGTATGTGATCATGGGGGAGTACATCGAGGACCCTGCCCTGGGGAACATGGTCGTCCTCTACTACGGCAGCTTCGTCGATCAGCTCGGGGAGGCGCCGGAGGAGGAGTGGGTCGAGGAGATCGAGGAGACGGTGTTCCACGAGCTGCGGCACCATGTGGAGCTGATGGCGGGCGTGGACGACCTCTCCGAGGAGGAGCGGGCGGAGCTCCCATAGACTCGCGGATGAAAACCGTGCCCGGCGCGACGCCGCCGGGCGAAAGGAAGAGAGGTGCAGAGGGATGGATGTTGCACGTGGAACACCCCTTCGCGATCTGGACACGCCGGTGATGCTCATCGACCTGGACGTGATGGAGCGCAACATGAGGGGCATGCAGGAGAAGGCCGACGCCGCGGGGGTGAAGCTGCGCCCCCACACCAAGACCCACAGGACGCCGGCCATCGCGAAGCTTCAGGAGGCGGCTGGAGCCGCCGGCATCACCGTGGCGAAGCTCGGCGAGGCGGAGGTTATGGCCGACGCGGGATTGAAGGATATCTTCATCGCCAATGAGATCGTGGGCGCCGTGAAGTTGGAGCGGCTGAGACGCCTCGTCCGCAGAGTTCCGCGTCTGGCCGTTGGTGCCGACAACCCGGTGCACGCCCGGATGCTCTCGTCGGTCATGGCCGGGGAGCCCAAGCCCATCGACGTCCTCGTGGACGTGAACACCGGCGATCCCAGGACGGGGATGGCCCCCGGAAAGCCCACCGTCGAGCTGGCGAAGCTCATAGCGTCCCTGCCGGGGCTTCGCCTTCGCGGAATCTACACCCACGACGGGCAGAGCTACGACGCGGCCACGGCCGACGAGGTCCGGGCCGTGAACAGGGAGAGCCAGCGGCTCATGGTGGAGACGGCCGAGCTCATGCGCGCCGAGGGGCTCGAGGTGGAGGAGGTCTCCGTGGGGTCGACGCCCTCCCTCCTGCTGGACGGCGTGCTGCCGGGCGTGACGGAGATCCGCCCGGGGACCTATATCTTCATGGACGCCGATCAGGCTCAGGTGGTCGGGACCTACGAGCACTGCGCCCAGACGGTGCTCGCCACGGTGATCAGTCGCCCCACGCCGGAGCGGGTCGTGCTCGACGCCGGAACGAAAGCTCTGACCTACTACGTCCAGACCGACGGCATCACCAGGGCGCCCGGGCACGGCCGACTGAAGGCCCACCCCGAGATCTTCCTGGACAAGAAGTCCGACGAACACTCCTCCTTCGACATTCCGGGAGGATCGGGGCTCGCCTTCGAGATAGGCGACTTGGTGGAGATCATCCCGAACCACGCCTGCCCCACGACGAACCTCTACGACGTGCTCTACGCCGTCCGGGACGGCCGGGTGGAGACGGTATGGCCGGTGCTGTGCCGGGGGAAATCCCAGTAGACGATCGCCCTCGGGCGGGGGTACGAAATCGTGGGATCCCTCTGTACTTGAGTGCCTTATTTCTGGTATTATGCATCTCGCACTGCATTCGAAGGACGGAGGTGTTTTCATGAAAAGGACGGCAACAGCTCTTCTTGCGGCGATTCTCCTTGTTTTCTGCATCGGTGCGGCGTCGGCCGAGACGGTGATCAAGATCGGGCACGTGCTCAATCCCGACCACTCGTGGAACGTGTGTCTCGTCGGATTCGCGGAGGAAGTGAAGGCGGCGACGAACGGACGCGTGGTGTTTCAGATCTACCCCAGCAGCCAGCTGGGCAACGAGAAGGACCTGATCGAGGGGCTCTCGCTCCAGACCATAGACGGAGGCCTCATCGGCGGCGGATCCTTCCAGTCCATCGAGCCCAAGCTCGGCGTGGAGGCCCTTCCTTATGCCTGGCCGACTCATGAGTCGGTCTATGCCGCCCTCGACGGGGAGCTCGGCGCCTATCTGCTCGATCTCCTCTCGAAAAAGGGCGTGGTGGGCATCTCCTGGTGGGAGAACGGCTACCGGCACCTGACGAACAACAAGCACCCCGTGGTGAAGCCAGAGGACATGGCCGGGCTCAAGATCCGGGTCACCCCGGACAAGATGCGCCTCGACACCTTCAAGGCCCTCGGCGCCTCGCCCATGCCCATCAACTTCGGCGAACTCTACTCCGCAATGCAGCAGGGCGTGGTGGACGGCCAGGAGAACCCCTTCTCCATCATCTTCTCGAACTCCTTCTTCGAGGTTCAGAAGTACCTCTCGGTGACGGGGCACATCTGGGGATCGGCGCTGCTCTGCGTCAACAGCTCCGTCTGGGGCAAGATCTCCGACGAGGACAAGGCTGTGGTCGCGACGGTGGCGGCGAAGTGGCGCGACGAGCAGCGCAAGCAGACTATTGCGCAGGAAGTGGAGTTCCTTCAGAAGCTGAAGGACAAGGGGATGGAGGTCGTGGAGGTGGACAAGGCCGCCTTCCAGCAGGCCGTCCAGGGCGTATGGGCGGACTACGAGAACGTGTTCGGCAAGGAACTGATGGACCTGGTGCGGAAGTACGGCAAATAACATGGACGAAGAAAAAAAGAGCCTTGTGGAGAGGCTCTTCCGGGGACTCGACAAATTCCTGATCCTCGGGGTGATCATCACCTTCGTCGAGGTGCTTCTGGAGGTGGGGTTCCGCTACGTCCTGAACAAGCCTCTGACCTGGGGCGGCGAGCTCTCCCAGACCGTCCTCGTGTGGCTCACCTTCGTCGGGGCGGCGTCGGTGCTGCTCCAGGGCGGGCATATAGCCATCGATATGCTGGTTCCACTGATCCCCTCCGACAAGGCGAAGCGACTGCTTCGCCTTGTCGGGAGCCTTGCCATTCTGATCTTCGTGACCGTCGGGTTCTGGGCGGGGTGGCAGGTGGTGGCCCGTACCTGGTCCATGCGCACCACGGCCATGCAGATCCCGTCGGGGATACTGTACCTCGCGTTCCCCGTGGGATGCCTGCTCACCATCCCGGTGGCCCTCCGGGACATCTACCGGGCCGTGAAGGGAGCTGAATCACGATGACGACCCTTCTCGGAGTGCTCTTCGGAGGGATCTTCATGGGGATTCCGGTGGGGTACTCCGTGGCCATCTCCGGCATGGCCTACCTCTTTTTCGAGTCCACGGTCCCCCTCCTCGTGGTTGCCCAACGGATGGTGGTGGGGGTGGACTCCTTCACCCTTCTGGCCATCCCGCTCTTCGTGCTCGCCGGGGCGCTCATGGCGGAGGGGGATATCACGCCCCGCCTCATGAAGTTCGCCTCGACCATGGTGGGGCATATCCCCGGCGGGCTCGCCATGGTCATGGTGGTCTCCTGCATGCTCTTCGGCGCCATCTCGGGGTCGGGTGTGGCCAACGTGGTGGCCATCGGCTCCATCCTGCTGCCTTCCATGAAGGAACAGGGGTACGAGGCGCCTTTCAGCGCCGCCCTTCTCGGCTGCGGAGGTTCATTGGGGACGGTCATCCCGCCCAGCATCACCTTGGTCATCATCGGCGTCAGCATGGGGGCCTCCATAGGGAAGCTGTTCATCGGCGGATTCATCCCCGGCATCATCGCGGGCGTCGGCCTCATGACGGTGTCCTACTTCGTGGCGCTGAAGCGGAACTACCCCCGGCTCGAACGGGCATCCTGGGGCGAGAAGTGGTCGGCGCTGAAACAGGCCTTCTTTCCTCTGATGACGCCAGTCATCATCATCGGCGGCATTCTCGGCGGCGTCTTCACCGCCACGGAGGCCGGGGCGGTGGCGTCGCTGTACGCCCTGATCCTCTCGAAGTACGTGTACAAAAAGCTCTCGTGGCGCCGTTTCTTCGACGTCTGTCTCGACACGGCCCGGACGAGCGCCACGGTGCTCTTCCTCATAGGGTCGGCGGCCCTTTTCGGATGGATCCTCTCCGCCGAGGACATCCCGCAGAAGGTGGCCACGGCCATGTTCTCCGTGTCGACGAACTACTGGGTCCTTCTCATCCTGTTCAATATTCTGCTCCTCATCCTCGGGATGTTCATGGAGACCATCGCCATCGTGCTCATCATCATGCCCATCTTCGCTCCCGTCATGCAGCAGATGGGCATGGACCCCATCCACCTGGGCGTCATGGTCTGCGTCAACCTCGCCATCGGCGCGAACACGCCGCCCCTCGGGGTGGACCTCATGGCGGCGTGCAAGCTGGCCGACATCCCCTACAGCTCGTCCTTCCGACCACTGATGCCGCTGCTCGGAGCCATGATCTTCGCTCTGGCGCTCATCACTTTCTTTCCGCCCCTCGTCACGTTTTTGCCGAACCTCATCATGGGAGGGTCGGGCGGCTGATCGAGCGAAGGAACACAGGAAGACCAGAAGACAAGAAGACAAGAGGAGCCTGCCCTTCTTTGGGCAGGCTCCTCTTTTGCAATCCATACTGCGGGATTACTGTGACAGAGGCGTGATGGGCTTGAAGATGCAGGTCTTGGTCATGTCCCTGATGAGCTCGAAGCCCTCGAGGGCGGCCATGGGGTCGATCTGCTCCAACTGGGCGAAGTTCAGTCCCTCCCACTGCTGCCTGAAAACGCGCACGCTGTAGAGGTAGTCGTCCGTCGTCTTGCCCGTGGCCTCCTGGGTTCGCTGGGAGAAGGCCGACAGCACGACCTCTCTGGCCGAGGGCAGCGTGCGGAAGGTCTCGCCGAGGAGGAGGAAGCCCACGCCGTGGATGTGCCGTGCGTACTCCCTGCGGAGCTGGGTCTCCGTCTTCGGTTTTTCGACGACCTCGTTCTTCTGTTTCGAATAGGAATAGACGGCGTTCGGCATGTCCTCGATCTCCGGAAGGTCCACGTCGAGGAAGACCTTCTCGCCGTCCACCTGGAAGGAGACCTCCGTCTCCCGCGGCCAGGCTATCTGGTCGAAGACGGCCTCGAGAACCTCTTCGGGCTTCTCGTCCACCTGGCCGACGAGGACGTCGAAGGCCCCGGCGCGCTTCGCCTCCTCCTGGTCGAAGCGTGCCCTGCCCTCGTCCCACTGTGCTTTCGCCGACTGGAGAGCGTTTCGCCGGCTGTAGTACGAGTACCCCTCCCAGACGGCCCAGAGGAGCAGCGTGGCGCCCCAGGTGAAGTAGGCGCCGACGAGGGCGGCCAGGAGCAGGCCTCCCCGGAGCAGAAGGGGCAGCGGCGAGGGGGGCATGGTCGGCTCGGGCTGGTCGTAGGGGTGCGGTTTGTAGGCGGGCTGGACGGAGGGAGCCTCGGTCTGCTGGTAGATGTCGATGGCATCCTGAATGACGGCGTTCATTGTCTCTACAGTCTCGGTGGCGTTTTCCGGCACGACGGGGGCGCCCTTGCCTCCGGCCTGTTGGCCGGCCGTCTTCCCCCACGGGGTGCTCAGCTTCTTCCGGTAGAAGACGCCCGAGCCCGGGATTCCGAGGTTTGCGAAGATACCGCCCTTGCCGACGCCGAGGGAGGCCCCCTTCCGGCCCAGGGTGGCGCTCACGCCGCTCTTGCTGAGGTTGATCCGGACGCCGGGCGCGATCTTGATCGACTTGCGGAATCGAATGCCCATAGGATTGCCTCCTTCTCCAATGTCCCGGCCCGGGGGTCGGCGCCGGGAGCGATATGCCGCTGAATCACTCTATCACAGCGGCTGAAAAGAGACAATCGGCGGCGGGGGTGTCGCTTCGCGGGCGACGTGCTATACTGCGGACATCGGAGAGTGGTATGCTGGGTACGAGACAGAATGCAGAAGGAGGGAATACCATGAGAAAAGTTATCGTGGCAATCGACGGAAGCGAGGTCAGCAAGGGCGTCATACGGTATGCGCTTCATTACGCTGCCCGGGAGGCCGATGCGGAGCTGCTTTTCTTGCACGTTATTCCCGTATCCGAGGACAGCACGCTGTTCTACGGCGAGGGCGCGGTCTTCGTGCCGCCGTCGAACGACGCTGTGAAGCGCGAGTTCGAGACCTTCATCGACAAAGAGCTCCGGGCCATGTGCGCCACTCCGGAGAAGATGTCCGTCACCGTGCGTTCGGGGCGCGTGTCCGACGAAATCGTCCAGTTCGCCATCGAGGAGGACGCCTACATGATCATGATCGGGCACAGGGGCCTCAGCGGGCTGGAGCGGTTCTTCCTTGGGAGCGTCGCGTCGAAGGTCGTGGCCAATGCGCCGTGCAGCGTCTACGTGTACCGGCCGAAAGAGCTGAGAGAGAAGAAATAGCGCGCTCTTCGAGCGTCTGGTGTTGCAGGATAGGCCCTTCGGCGCGGTACCTCCGTGCCGGAGGGCTTTTTCTCAGGCCGGGAGCGGCCTTCGCGTTCCCTCCGAACTTTCGCGCCTTCCTTTCGGAAAAGGGAGGACAGAGAGAGAAGAAAGGGGTACAATAGTCTCGACACCACGCCCCTATGGGTATGAAATTGAAATCGATCACTCCATACACTATATACAGGGGGATGATAGGACTATGCAGACGGAGAATACGGTCACGGTGAGCGGGACGCTCCATCTGATCCAGAGCGACGGTTCCGAGGCGGCCAGAAAGAAGTACCTCCCTCTTTCCGTCCGACAGGAGACGCCGGGGACGGACGGGAGCGTCCGCAAAGACTTTCTGCTTGCGAGAATATATGATCCCCAGGTTCAGGTTCTGCTGAAGGAGCTTCGGGAGGGCGTCCGCATACGGGTCCGGGGCGATGTTCGATCCTCCCTCGGCAGCGGGGAGATGTACATCAACGTCCTGAATCTCGAGACGCTCTAGGACAGAAAAGAGGTCCGCGAGGCTCTTCGCGCCGGAGGACCGGTCACCTTTTCCGGAGTCGGCGCAGGGTGTTCTGTCCCCATTTGCGAAGAACGGGAAAACGTGTTATCGTTCCTCTACCCCGTCAAGGGGTGAAGCGCATATCATCGTCGATAAGGAGCTGCATTTTTCTTGAACTGCGAAAACACCGTCACGCTGAGCGGCACGCTGCACCTGCCCAAGGGCGACATGGAGGGCAGCAACCAGCACGGGCAGTACCTGAAGTTCTCCGTGAAACAGTCCATGGTGGGCTACGACGGGATCGAACGGACGAGTTTCCTGCCCGTCCGGGTCTTCGACCCCGCTCTCAAGGAGTGGTTGAAGACCAGGAAGGAAGGGGACGCCATCCGACTGACGGGAAGCATCCGCTCCTCGTCGGGCAGCGGCGATATGTTCATCCGCCCCGACAGCCTGGAGGCCCCGTGCGAATAACCGCCCATCCGACAGATATGACGGCAGCCCCTCCTGCGGGAGGGCCTGCCTCTTTTATGCCGTCTGCGATCCGCCCTAGCCCTTGGGGTGGAGGAATACCCTCGCCGCTCCGCCCGGAGTCAGCAGGTCCCGGAGCGTCTGCACCCGGCCGTTTGGGTGTCCCGGGTCCGCTTCGGGCGGGGCGGCGACGTCACCCATGAGCAGGGAGGCGATGCCCGCCCGGTGCGCTCCGAGGATGTCCGATTCAGGCGTGTCGCCGATCATGACGATGCGTGACCGGGGAACTCCGACGGAGTCGATGGCTGCCTGGAACATGGGCGGAAAGGGCTTCCCCACGACCACGGGCTCCCTGCCCGACCCCGTCGCCAGTGCGGCGACCACGGCCCCCACACCGGCCATGTCCCCCTCGAGGGTCGGGTACGTCGAATCGACGTTCGTTGCCACGAAGTCCGCCCCCTTCTTGATGGCAAGGGCGGCGTACCGGACCACGCCGAGGGTCACGGCATCGTCCCAGCCGACGACCACGGCCTCGCACCCTTCGCCCTCCACCTCGAGGATGCCCGCCTGGGTGATCTCGTCGTGCAGTCCTATCTCGCCGAGGACCCAGGCCCTCTTTGTGCCTCGCTCCCGCAGATAGTGCGCCGCAGCCCACCCGGCGGTGATCACTTCGCCCACGTCGGCGTCCACGCCGTAGGACGACAGGCGCCGAGCTATCCGCGCCCTGTCCATGGGATTGTTGGTGAGAAAGCGGACGGCCTTGCCCCGCTCTCTGAGGGCGGTGATCGTCTCCGCCGCGCCGGGCGTGGTCCGTTTGCCCACGTAGACGACGCCGTCCAGATCGAAGAAGAAGGCGTCAAACAGATCGGCGATCATGGCAGCACACTCCGTTACCTGTGATATACGGTGTTCAACGCAAATGTCGTGTCCGGGGTCCGGCCTCGTTTCCGGAACGACCGGGCCGCGCATTGGCGGAGCGACCTTGCGACCGCACACGACGAGTGCATTGTCTCACGTTTTTCAGTTCTGTCCAGGAGACGAAACGAAAGTACAGGGAAAGATCGCGCTGGTTTCTTGATTTTCTTCCTGCGCTGATGTATGGTATCTGAAATCAAAACTACGGTCGACAGTATACCGATATAATTATCCGTCGTTGTCCTCGGATATTTCCGTCACGCAGGACAGACGACGAGAAGAGGGGGCAGCGGGATATGGACAGAGGGGCCTTATCGAACATCACCATACTGGATCTCAGCCGTGTGCTGGCCGGACCGTTCTGCGGGATGATGTTCGCGGACATGGGGGCGACGGTGATCAAGGTGGAGAACCCCCAGGGAGGGGCGGACGAACGGTCCATGGGACCGTTTCAGAACGGCGAGAGCGCCTACTCCATGAACCTGAACCGAAACAAGCGCGGGATTACGCTGAACCTGAAGGAAGCAAAGGGGAAGGAGCTGTTCAAACGGCTTGTTGCGAAGGCGGACGTGGTGCTGGAAAACTACCGCCCAGGCACGATGGAGAAGCTTGGCCTGGGGTACGACGAGCTGTCGAAGATCAATCCCATGATCGTGTACGGCAGCATCTCGGGGTTCGGCCACACGGGTCCCTACAGCAAACGTCCCGGATACGACATCATCGCCCAGGCCATGGGCGGGCTCATGAGCACCACGGGCTGGCCCGGCGGTCAGCCGACGCGGACGGGGACGGCCATGGGGGATGTCCTCGGCGGTCTCTCCTGCGCCATAGGGGTATTGGCGGCGCTGAACGCCCGTTCAACCGTGGGACGGGGGCAGAAAGTGGACATCGCCCTGGTGGACTCGGTGGTGGCGAGCCTCGAGATCATCAATATGGTGTACTTCGTGGAGCACAGGATCCCGGAGCGGATAGGGAACCGGTACGAATCGACGTACCCCTACGACACCTTCCGGACCTCTGACGGCACCATCGTCATTGCGGCGGGGAACAACAAGCTCTGGGAGAGCCTCGCTCACGTGATGAGTCGCGCGGACTTGCTGGAGGACGCGCGGTTTGCGACGGTGGCGCAGCGGGTCGCGCACCATGAAGCGCTGAAGCCCCTGGTGGAGGAGTGGACCATGAGGTACACGACGCAGGAGGTCTACGATATGGTGGACGGTGCAGGAGTCCCCTGTGCGCCCATCTACGACATCGCGCAGGTGGCGGCGGACCCGCACATCGCCGGGGCGAGGGAGATGTTCGTTGAACATGAGCACCCTGTGGCGGGCAAACTGAAGATCACGGGATCCCACCTCAAGCTGAGCGAGACGCCGGCGACCATCCGGACGCCCGCCCCTGCCCTGGGGCAGGACAACCAGGCCGTGTACGGCGGGCTCCTGGGCCTCACATCCGAGGAGATAGCGTCCCTCCGGGACGAGGGGGTCTTGTAGATGGACTTCTCGAGGCTCCCGAAGACGGCGGCCATCCGGGAGGTCTGCCCCCGTGACGGTTTCCAGAGCGTCAAGGAGTTCATCCCGACGGAAAAAAAGCTCGACTACATCGAGGCGATGATCGCCGCCGGCCTGGACGAGATGGAGGTCACCTCCTTCGTGAGCCCCAAAGCCATCCCTCAGCTGGCGGACAGCGCCGAGGTCCTGACGGAGATCCGGAGGCGCCACCCTGAGGTCCGCCTGACGGTCCTCGTGCCGAACCTCAAGGGGGCGGAGCGGGCGGTCGAGAACGGGGCCCGTATCCTGAACTACGTCTTCTCGGCCAGCGAAAGCCACAACAAGGCCAACATCAACAGGACCGTGGCGGAGTCCCTGAATGAACTGGATAGGATCGTTCCCCTTGCAGGGAATGGGGTGGAGCTCTCTGTCTCCATCGCCACATCCTTCATGTGCCCCTTCGAGGGGCGGGTATCGCCGGAGAGGGTGGCGGGGTTGGTGGAGGCCGTCCGTGCCAAAGGCGTCCAGAGCCTCTGCCTCGCCGAGACCATAGGGACCTGCCTGCCGAACGACTTTGCCGAGACGCTGACGGTGGTGCGCCCCCTTCTTGACGGGATTCCCGCGTACCTGCACATCCACGACACCTACGGATTGGCGCTTGTGAACGTGAAGGCGGCGCTGGACCTTGGATTCAACCGGTTTGACTCGGCGATCGGCGGTCTCGGCGGTTGTCCCTTCGCGCCCGGCGCGGCGGGAAACGTGGCGACGGAGGATCTGGTGTACTTTCTGGAGGGGCTGGGGGTGGAGACGGGGTTGCGGGCGGCGGCGCTCGTCTCCGTAGCCCGGAGGCTGAAGGAGGATGGTTTGGCGACCATGGGGCACCTCGCGGCAAGCAGCTTTGCGAGAGAGGGGAGAGGAGGGGCCTGCCCGGAGTAAGTGGTAGATATGGAGCATACAGAGGGAACTACGGCGTTTCTGACCAACGATCACTGTACAGGGGGGAAGAGTAGGATGAGACAGTTTCGAAAGGTAGCGGTCCTTGCGGCGTTGTTCGTGATGGTATTCAGCGTTGGAGCGTATGCGGCGGAGTACAAGCTCTCGAACCAGCTGCCGCCGTCCCACCATATTTCCAAGGGAATTCACCTCTTTGCCGACAAGGTGAAGGAGTACTCGGGCGGCAAGACGACGATCAACGTGTTCGACTCGGCCCAGCTGTACAAGGACACGGAGATCCTCGAGGCCATTCAGGACGGTGTCGTGGAGCTGGGGCTCGTGGCGACGAACAAGTGGGGCGGAATGGTCCCCGCGGCCGACGTCTTCGACGTGCCCTTCCTCTTCGTCGACCTGTCCTCTCCCGGAGCCTACCTTGACGCCGGGGCCGGAGAGGTCCTCGACAGGGAGTTCGTGAAGTTCGGCGTGAAAAACGTCTTCTGGGTCGACTACGGGTTTATCCAGATGTGGAACAGCAAGCGCCCGCTCCGTACGCCCGCCGATTTCGTCGGGCTGACTATGCGTTCCTACAGCGCCGGTGATTCCGAGACGCTGAAGGCCCTCGGCGCGGCCCCGACGCTCATGAGTTCGTCGGAGATGTACATGGCGCTGCAGCGCCACACTGTGGACGGGGCGACGACGGGCATGCCCGCCGGCGTATCGCGCAAGATCTACGAGGTCCAGAAGTATCTGACCATCGCCAACTACGCCACGGCCGAGTTCGCCATTCAGGCGAACCTCGAGTGGTGGGACGGGCTGGATCAGGAGACGAGGGACCTGCTGCTGAAGGCCGGGAAAGAGGCCGAGCTGTGGATTCGGGGTGCCATCGCCGACTCCGAGAACGAGGCGGAAAAGACGGTCCGCGACGCCGGGCTCGAGGTCATCACCCTTACGGCCGAAGAGCGGGCTGCACTCGTTGAGGCGACGAAGGACGTCAAGGGCGGATTCATCAAACGCGCGGGCGATGTCGGCCAGGAGCTCATAAACATCGCGGACAAGCTCTTCAACAAATAAGAAACCGCGGCATGCAGTCCCGAGTGACGCCCATGGGACGACACTCGGGACTGTCCAAGGGATGAGAATGGAGGCAACGGCACATGATGAAAGGGATTCGATCCGTCGTCACGGCAGGCAACTATTTTCTCGGATACGTCAGCGGGCTCGGCATTCTGCTGATGGGCCTTATACTGTGTTACGAAGTAGTCGCACGGTTCCTGTTCAACGCTCCGACGATATGGGTTCAGGAGGTGGCGGTGTACCTCTTCATGTGGACGATGTTGGCGGGAGCTTCCTATACGCTCATGCTGGGCAAGCACGTCCGTATCGACCTCGTCTTCGACCGGCTGCCGCCAAAGGTCCAGAGGGCCTTCGACATTGTCAGCAGCATCATCGGCATGGCCTTCTGCGGCCTCGTGTCGGTGCAGGCCTACGACATGATCGCAGCGAGCATCCGCTATCAGAAGGTCAGTGCGACGATCCTCAGGGTGCCCATGTGGAGCATACAGCTTGCCCTGCTCCTCGGCTTCGTCCTCTTGACGTTCCAATTTTTCTTCATCCTCCTCGATCGCATAACGGAACCTGAAAACAGAAAGGAAGGCTCCGGACATGACTGATTTTCTCATCGTCATCTCGCTGCTCCTTGTCATTCTCTGCCTCGGACTCCCCGTGGCCTTTTCCCTGGGCGCGACGTCCGTCCTGTTGATCCTCATCTACTCCCTTCCGATCAAGGTCGTCGGCGCGACCATGTTCTCGTCCCTTGAGAGCTTCACGACGCTCTCGATCCCCATCTTCGTGCTGATGAGTCAAGTCTTGCTCGACGGTCGCGTGGGGGACGACCTGTTCAACGTCATGAACGCATGGGTGCGACACCTCCCCGGTGGCCTCGCCATAGGGACCATCCTCGCCTGCGCCTTCTTCGCCGCCATCACCGGGTCGGGAGCCGCAACGGCGGCCACGATCGGAATGGTCGCCTACCCGGCCATGGTCAGCAGAGGGTATGACAAGAAGTTCACCCTCGGGCTGCTTGCCGCCGGAGGGACGCTTGGCATCCTCATCCCGCCCAGCATCCCCATGATCATCTACGGGACGGTGACTGAGGACTCCGTCGGGAAGCTCTTCATCGCCGGAGTCATCCCGGGGCTTGCCCTGGCGGGACTTTTCATCATCTACGCAGTGTGGAAGAGCAAGAAGGGCGGCTATGTCGCCATGCCGCGGACGACCTGGTCGGAGCGCCTCGAGATCACGTCCAAAAACATCCTGGGGATCCTGCTCCCCTTCATCATCATCGGCGGAATATACTCCGGGGCCTTCACCCCGACGGAGGCGGCGGCCGTCGGCCTTGTCTACAGCCTTGTGCTCACCGTGTTCATCTACCGGACGATCAAGATCACCGACATTCCGAAGATCTGCCTGAAGTCCGTCCCCACATCCTGCATGATCGCCATCATCATCTGTGCGGCCCTGCTCTTCGGGCGCGTCATGACGCTGCTCCAGATTCCCCAGCAGCTTACGGCGCTGGTGGTGAAGCACGAGATGTCGGCCATGATGTTCATCATCGTGATGAATCTTCTGATGCTCGTTCTCGGCGCACTGCTGGAGACGGTCTCCATCGTCCTGCTGACCATGCCGATCATCACCCCCATCCTTCATGCCCTGGGTGTGGATACCATCTGGTACGGCGTGATCCTGACGGTGAACATGACCATGGCGCTCGTGACACCTCCCGTGGGGATGAACCTCTACGTCATCAACGGGCTCTTCCCGGACATCAAGATGGAGGAAGTCATCCGGGGCGTGACGCCCTTCATTATCATAATGCTGCTGTTCCTCGTCGTGACGATCGCGTTCCCGCAGATGAGCCTCTGGCTGCCTTCAGTCATGCAGTAGGCCGGGGATGAGGAGCGTTCCGATGACGACGAAGAAGACGAGAAATGCCGTTCTGCGCGCGCGGATGCGGGAGAAGAATATCTTGATCGCTCCCGGCGCTCATGACGCCCTCTGCGCCACGATCTTTGAACAGGCCGGGTTCGAGGCCGTCTATATGTCGGGCTTCGCCAATTCGGCGGGGATGATCGGGCGACCCGATGTCGGGCTCATGACCTACAGCGAGATGCTGGGCCGGGCGACGGCCCTCGCCGATCGCGTCGAGATACCCATCATCGCCGACGGCGACACCGGGTACGGCAACGCGGTCAACGTCTACAGGACGGTGCGAGGGTACGAGAAGGCCGGAATATCCTGCATCCAGATCGAGGACCAGGTCGCCCCGAAGAAGTGCGGGCACATGGTCGGCCGCGAGGTGATCGCGGCAGAGGAGATGGTGGGAAAGATCCACGCGGCGTGCGACGCCAGGCGCGATGACGACTTCATGATAATGGTCCGGACCGATGCCAGGACGACCCACGGCATCGATGCCGCGCTGGAGCGCGCCTCTCTCTATCAGGAGGCCGGGGCGGATATCCTTTTTGTCGAATCCCCCGAGTCCCTGGACGAGATGCGGCGGATCACGGCCCACTGTACCGTCCCCACAGTGGCGAACATGGTCGAATTCGGCCGAACGCCGCTCTACACGGCGGAGGAGCTCCAGGAGCTCGGCTATCGTCTCATGCTCATGCCCGTCGCGGCCACGTTTCTCATCGCGAAGGCCATTTCCGAGGCGGCGCGGGTCATGCGGACGGAGGGGTCTTCGAAGAGCCTCATGGGGTCCATGCTGTCCATGAAGGAGTGCACGGACCTCCTTGGGCTCAAGGATGTCCGGGAGATGGAGGCGCGGTACGCTACGGGGCGGGTGCTCCGTGACGGGGTCTGAAGGCCCTTGCGACGGCACGACAGCGGAGGAGGGGGTCTGCGATGGTGATTTCCTTTAAAGTGCCCGAGTCCATCGCCGAAGAGGTGGCGAGCTACCTCAGAAAACATCTGCTGATCGGCGACAAGTTTCCTCCCGGATCCTTCATCCGGGAGGCCGACGTTGCAGAAGAGCTCGGTGTCAGCCGGTCACCCGTCCGGGAGGCGCTGAAGGACCTGGAGGATCACGGCTTGATACGCCTGATTCCCCGGAAGGGAGCCTTCGTCCCGCAGTACAGTGACCAGGATGTGTACGAGATATACAGAGTTCGCGCCGCGCTCGAGATGCTCGTGTATGAACATGTCGTCGCGTGCCGCCTTCTGAATGCCGAGCATGAACGGTGGCTCAGGAGCCGGGTCGATCTCCTCGGTGAGCTGGCCCTGTCCGACGACAAGGATGTGGAGGGCGTCCGGATCCGTTTTCTCGAACTGGACAGCGCCTTTCACTTTTATATCCATACCCTGTCCGGCCTGACGTGGACGACGGAACTCCTGAAGAAGACCTACTCTCATATCTCTCAGATACGGTATCGCCATATCGCGGGGATCACGCTGCCCTATTTCGTCGAACAGCATCTCGCCATCGTGGACAGCCTGCGGAGGGGTGACCTCGACGCCCTGCGGAGCCTGAGCGAGGAGAGCGCCCGAAAGGGGCCGGCGGTGTATCTCGGGAGCAGAGAACTGTCGTAAGGCAACAGCGTGGTCCGTGCCGGATGCTGTCCGGTACGGACCATAGAGACATAACGGTGCAAGGAGGGTGATGTGCGTGTCGGGTACAGTGGAAGTACGGTGGCACGGCCGTGGCGGGCAGGGCGCGAAGACGGGCTCTGCCATCCTGGCTGAAGTGCTTTTCGAGGAGGGGAAGTACGTGCAATCCTTCCCCGAATACGGGGCGGAGCGCCAGGGGGCGCCGATGAAGGCCTTCAACAGGGTCTCGGACAGGCCGATCCGCAAGCGATGCAGCGTCCAGAACCCCGATGTGGTGGTGGTCATCGACTCCACCCTTCTGGAGTCCGCCGGGACGACCATGGGGTGCACGGACGGAACGACCTACGTCCTGAACACGCCGCTCTCCCCGGCGGAGGCGAAACATCGTCTGGGGCTCGGAGCGGACGTGAAGGTGATCACCATCGACGCGACGGCGATCACGCTGGACGAGTTTGGCCAGAACCGGCCGAACGCCCCCATGCTGGGGACCTTCGCCCATATCTTCACCGACGTCCCCGTGGAGTCCTTCGTCAACCACTTTTCGAAGAAGATGGCCAAGCTCCCCGAGAAGATCCTGCAGGCAAACCTGCGGGCGATCCGGAGAGGGTACGAGGAGGCGCATGTAGGATGACGGACAAGATGAACAGCGCCGCAATGGCGAAGCCAAAGAAGTGGCGGGACGTGCCCATGGCCGGAGTCGCCTTCGGGGCGACGGCCGAGGCCGTGGAGACGGGACAGTGGCGAAGCATCCGCCCTCTTTGGGACAGCGAAAAGTGCATATCCTGTCTGATCTGCTGGAACCAGTGCCCCGATCGCGCCGTCACGACGGATGAGTCGGGCAAGGTGACGGGGATCGACGAGTTCTACTGCAAGGGGTGCGGCATCTGCGCCCACCTCTGCCCGAAGGACGCCATCGAGATGAAGCCCGAGACGGATTTCGCGGCCGCTCGGGGCGACCGGTGAAGGAGGCGACGGCTATGTCTCGAAGGGAAATCATATCCGGAAACTGGGCCTTCGCCGAGGCCATGCGCCAGATCAACCCCGACGTGGTGGCCGCGTACCCCATCACGCCGTCGACGGACATCCCCATGAAGTTCTCCGAGTTCGTGGCCGACGGCAAGGTGGACACGAACTTCGTCACCGTGGAGAGCGAGCACTCCGCCATTACAGCCTGCGTCACTGCTGCGGCTGCGGGGGCTCGGGTCATGACGGCCTCGAGCGCCAACGGCGTCGGCCTGATGCACGAGATCTTCCCCATCGCGGGATTCTTCCGGTCGCCCATCGTCTTCGGCCTGGTGAACCGGTCCCTCGGCGCGCCGATCAACATCCACTGCGACCACAGCGACAGCATGGGCGAGCGGGACGCGGGCTGGATTCACCTGTACTGCGAGGACGCCCAGGAGGCCTACGACACGGCCGTCATGGCCGTGCGCCTCGCCGAACACGACAACATCCTGACGCCCGTCTTCGTCTGCCAGGACGGCTTCATCACGAGCCACGGGTTCGAGCCCGTGGAGATGCTCGACGACGAGACGGTGAAGAGGTTCGTGGGGGAGCGGAACGCCAGGTACCCCTTGCTTGACGTGAAGAATCCCGTGACCTACGGCTCCTTTGCGTCTACGGAGTACTACTTCGAGATCAAGCGCCAGCAGGTTGAGGCCATGGAGAACGCCCTGAAGCTCTACGACGGCGTGGCCCGGGAGTACGAGGCCGTCTCCGGACGATATTACCCGATGCTGGACGCGTATCGGACGGAGGACGCGGAGTTCGTCGTCGTCGTCATGTCCTCCGCGGCGGGTGTGGTGAAGGATGTGGTCGACGAGCTGAGGGACAAGGGCGTCAAGGCGGGGTGTCTGAGAATCCGCATGTTCCGCCCCTTCCCCTTCGACGGGGTGGCGAAGGCTCTTTCGCACGCGAAGGCCATCGCCGTGCTCGACCGAAGCCTCAGCCTCGGGGGGACCGCCCCCGTCGTCTCCGAAGTCCGAAGCGCCCTGTATCGCGCTTCCGCGCTGATTCCCGTCCAGTCCTACGTCTTCGGGCTCGGCGGACGGGACTTCTTCCCCCAGAACGCCAGGGACATCTTCACGGACCTGGAGAAGGGGCAGATCGTCGGAGAAGAGCGCTACATCGGCCTTCTCGAGTAGCAGGAGGTGGAGAGAATGGCGATTCGAGTCAAGGACTACACGAACAAACAGAGCCCCCTCTCCCCGGGGCATCGGCTCTGCCCGGGGTGCGGCGCACCGACGGCCGTGCATCAGGGGCTCATGGCCGTCGATTCACCCCTTGTGGTGGTCAACGCGACGGGGTGTTTGGAGGTCTCCACGACGGTCTACCCCTTCAGCGCCTGGAGGGTGCCATGGATCCACACGGCCTTCGAGAACGCGGGGGCCGGGGTCTCGGGTGTGGAGGCGGCCTACGTGGCGCTGAAGAAGAGGGGCAAGATATCGGAGGACATCAAATTCGTGACCTTCGGAGGCGACGGCGGCACGTACGACATCGGCCTCCAGTCCCTGTCCGGGGCTCTCGAGCGGGGGCACGACTTCACGTATATCTGCTACAACAATCAGGGCTACATGAACACGGGCGCCCAGAGGAGCAGCGCCACGCCGCGGGGCACGAACGCCACCACGTCGCCGGCGGGCTCCGTCGTGCCGGGGAAGCTTCAGAAGGCGAAGGACCTGACGGCCATCGCCGCGGCGCACAACATCCCCTACGTGGCCCAGACGAGCCTGTACAACATGACGGACGTGGCGGAGAAGGTGAAGCGCGCCGTGGAGACGCCCGGTCCCGCCTTCGTGAACATCCTCGTCCCCTGCGTTCTGTTCTGGGGCATCGATCCGGCGCTCCAGCAGGATATCTGCAAACAGGCGGTGGAGACCCGCTTCTGGCCCGTCTACGAAGTGGTGAACGGCGAGTGGAAGCTGACCTACAAGCCGAGGAAGCGCGTTCCGGTGGAGGAGTTTTTGAAGCCTCAGGGACGGTACCGCCACCTCTTCAAGGGCGAGGAGGGGGCGAAAATGCTGCAGCAGGCCCAGGCGGACATCGAGAACGACTGGGTGAAGCTGCTCCAGCGGTGCGGCGAGACCTGGACGCCGGAGGAATAAATCGAGCGAAAAAGGAGGCCCGGGATCGCCCGGGCCTCCTTCGTCCTCTGTCCTATTGCTTCCCTACAGGATCGCCTTGAGGGCCTCGAGCGCCGCGTCGTAGTCCGGTGCGTTCGTCTGCTCGGGGACGATCTGGATGTACCGGATGACGTTCTTGTCGTCCACGACGAACACGGAGCGGGCGAGAAGCCGGAGCTCCTTGATGAGCACGCCCCAATTCGTGCCGAAGGAGGCCGTTCTGTGGTCGGAGAGGGCCTCGACCTTGTCGATCCCCCCGGTGGCGCAGAAGCGCGCAAGGGCGAAGGGCAGGTCCATGGACAGGTTGAGCACCACCACGTCCTTGGGCTGATTCGCCGCGTCCTCGTTGAACCATCGGATCTGCAGGTCGCACACGGGGGTGTCGAGGGACGGGGTGACGGAGATGACCTTGAACTTGCCGTCGAAATCCTTCAGCGTCTTTTTGGCCATGCCTTTATCGACCACTTCGAAGTCCGGGGCGTGATCTCCGACCTTGAGCGCCGGACCGACGAGGGTCAGCGGGTTGCCTTTCATGGTGATGATGCCTGTTCTTTCCATAGCGACGCACCTCCTGCTGGGGTTGTTTCGTATATACTACAATAGAAGTAGGAGATTGTCCACCCTTTCGGCAGAAAAAGGATCAGCGAAGTGCGCCCGAGCGCCAGTGCTCGATGAGCCGGCGGGAGATGCTGATGGAGGGCGGGATGTCGGGCATGTCCTCCGGGGTGAACCATCCGGCCTCCTCGATCTCCGTCCCATCGGGGCGTATCTCGCCCGAGGCCCATCGGGCCGTGAAGCCGAGCATCAGGGAGTGGGGGAAGGGCCAGGGTTGGCTGTCGAAATAGGCGATATCCTTGACCTCTATGGCGACCTCCTCGCGGATCTCGCGCCGCACCGTCTCCTCGAGGGTCTCTCCCGGCTCCACGAAGCCGGCGAGGACACTGTGACGCCCCTTCGGGAACCGTGAGTTCCGCGCCAAGAGCAGCTTGCCGTCCCGGACGACGGCCACGATGACCGCCGGGCTGAGGGTGGGGTAGGAGGCAAAGCCGCAGGAGGGGCAGAGCAGTCCGGCGTCCACCTCCGATGGGACCATGGCGTCGCCGCATCGGGAGCAGAAGCGCGTGTTCCTCCGCCAGTTCATGACCTGGAAGGCCGTTCCGGCATGACGGAACAGCTCCTCGCCGGCCAGGGCCCAGAGATCCCGCAGGCCGATGGCCTCTGTCCCGTGGGGGATCGGTTCGTCGGGGTCAAGCTCGCCCCAGAAGAGGCTCTCGTCGGCGCGGGGAACCATCCCCGAGCGAAGGGGCGGATGAGGCAACCGATTGACGTCTCCGTCCTCCGGGAGGGAAAAGGGCTCCTTCGACGGCAACACGAGGAGGTCCTTATGAAAGAGCAACCAACGGGCCGATGGGCAACGATCTGTCATGAGTATCCTCTTTTCTCCTCTTGAAATACGGTGTAAACCTCAACATCGGATGGTCTGCGGGGCAAACCGACCGAGAGGCGTACGACCCGCCGGGGGGTGCCACCGTAGAGTGAAGACGGTACAATGATACCCGGATATCCGTTTTTTTCGCAAGGGCGCGAGCGTCGCGATCGAAGTTCTGCGGACGAGAGAGGAGTGATGTCATGAGAATCATCGGAGTGAACGGAAGCCCGAGAAAGACATGGAACACGGCCATGATCCTCGGGAGCGTGCTGGAGGGCGCCGCATCGAAGGGAGCGGGGACGGAGCTTGTTCACCTGTACGACCTCGACTTCAAGGGGTGCGTGAG
The DNA here is from genome assembly GCA_937897575.1 of uncultured Synergistales bacterium. GTDB lineage: Bacteria > Synergistota > Synergistia > Synergistales > Aminobacteriaceae > CALCQG01. The sequence goes on from CALCQG010000155.1 coordinate 21,188, forward strand.
CTGCTTCGCCTGCAAGGCAAAGGGAGGGAAGAGCTACGGGCGGTGCGGGTACCGGGACGGGCTGACCCCGCTGCTCGAGGCGATAGCCGACGCGGACGCCCTCGTCCTTGGGTCACCCATCTACCTCAGCGACGTGACGGGGGCGATGCGATCCTTCGTGGAGCGCCTCGTCTTTCAGTACCTTGTCTATGACGGGGCGTACTCCGCCATCGCGCCGAAGAAAATCCCCGTGGCCGTCGCCTACACGATGAACATCAGCGAGGCGCGGCTGACGGAGTGGGGGTACGACAGAATGTTCTCCGCCTTCGAGGGTCCCCTGAAGCGGACCTTCGGCTCGGTGGAGTCTTTGGCCGTTACCGATACCCTGCAGTTCGACGACTACTCGCGCTACGTGGCAACGGCCTTCGACGAGGGGGCAAAACAGGAGCGCCGGCGAACCGTCTTCCCCTCGGACTGCGAGAAGGCTCGCCAGATGGGCGTCCGCCTGGCGGAGGCGGCGGAGGTCCTTCGCCGATAGGGCGACACTACCGAGTGGAAACCCGCGGAGCGTCGAACCAGCGGAAAAAGTCCTCCGGGTCCAGGGCGTCGGGGACGAGATACCCGATGTGCTGAGCAAGGTCCGCAGGAAGGTCCGCGCCCGGAGCGGGCAGCGCGACGCACTCCATCCCGGCGCGCAGTGCGGCCTCCACGCCCCAGGCCGTGTCCTCGAAGACGATGCACTCCTCGGGAGCGACGTTCAGCCGCCTCGCCGCCTCGAGGAAGATGTCCGGCGCCGGTTTGCCCCGTCCGACCTCCACTGAGGAGACGATGAGGGAGAAGTGCCTCCGAACGCCCAGGGACTCCAGGATCGCCCCGCCGATGGAGGCGTCGGAGCCCGTGGCGATGGCCATGGGTATGCCCCGTTTCGCGAGCCCCTCAAGGAGCGGTCGTATGGGCGGGTACATCCTGGTGGACCGGAGAGCCAGCTCCCGATAGAGGGCGCTCTTCTCGCGCACGAGGGCGGCGGGATCCTCAGTCAGGCCGTAGTCCTGAACGACGCCCCGGACCATCTCGTGGATGTCCTTGCCGACGTAGGCGGCTTTGGCCTCTTTCGTGAAGCGGATGCCCCGTCGCAGCATCAGTAGCCGGTCGCTCTCGTAGTGGTTCTCCTCGCTGTCCACGAGCGTGCCGTCGAGGTCGAAGATCGCCGCGGCGATCGGCTTTCGTCCTTTGTCTTCGCGGTCGTTCATTCCGTTTCTCTCCCCCCGGGGCGGTTTTCGGTGAAAGTATACCATGCCCCTAGAGGGGCACCACCATGGGGACGCCGCGGTGGCGGAGGATCTCCACGGAGACGCCGTAGGTCGCCTTGACGGTCTCGGCGGTCACCTCGCCGGGGGAGCAGGCCGCTGCGATGGCTCCGCCCTTGAGGAAGAGCAGTCGGTCGGCGAACCGCAGAGCCGTATTCAGGTCGTGCAGGCTCATGAGGGCGGACATGCCGTGCCCCTGCACCACGTGTTTCAGCGTGGCGAGGATGTCCATCTGGTTCTTGAGGTCCAGGCTGCTCGTCGGCTCGTCCAGGAGGAGCACCTTGGGCTCCTGGACCAGCGCCCGGGCGATGAGCACCTTCTGGAACTCGCCGCCGCTGAGCTCGTCGAGATAGCGCAGGGCGAAGGATTGCAGCGAGAGGGCTTCGAAGGCCCCCTCCACCTTCTCGAGGTCCCGTCGCTCCACGGTCCAGGTCAGATGCGGCCGTCGCCCCAAGAGCACGGCGTCGAAGGCGGTGAGGCGGGTCATCTCTCCCCGCTGGGGGACATAGCCGAAGAACATCGCCCTCTCCCTCGGCGAAAGCCCTGCGGCGGTTTTGCCGTCCACAACCACCGCTCCGCCACGGGGACGCAGGATGCCGTTCACCGTCCGAAGCAGCGTGGTCTTCCCCGTTCCGTTGGGGCCGAGAAGGGCCACGGTCTCTCCCTTCGCGACGGAGAACGTCACGCCCTCGAGGACCGGCACGCCTCTATAGGAGAACGAAAGTCCGTCGACGGACAGAATCACGGTCTTCTCCTCCTGAACAGGATGGCGAGGAAGACCGGAGCGCCGAGAAAAGCGGTGAGGACGGAGACGGGAAGGGTGCGCGGCGCGAAGAGCATGCGAGCCCCCGTGTCGGCGGCCAAAAGCAGAAAGCCTCCCAGGAGCGTCGACCCGGGCAGGAGAAAGCGGTGATCCGACCCGAGGAACCGCCGAAGGATGTGGGGGCAGACGAGCCCCACGAATCCTATCACGCCGAGGAGCGCCACCATGACCGACGACAGCAGCGAGGCGAGGATCATGGTCTCGAGGCGGACGCCCGTCGTTCGCACCCCGAGGGACTTGGCCGTCTCGTCGCCGCAGTCCAGGGCGTTCAGATCGAATCGCCGCAGAAAAAACACGGTGAATATGCCGAAGAGCAGGGACGCCATGACGGGGATATCCCGCCACGAAGCCCGGGCGACGTCGCCGAAGGTCCAGAACACCGTCGCCGCAAGCTGGGCGTCGTCGGCGAAGTATTGAAGGAACATGGTCCCGGCGGTGAAGAGGGAGCTCAGCGCCACCCCGGCGAGGACCATCACGTCCGGCGTTCCCCGCGTCGCGGTCGAGAGGAGGAGCACCACCGCCATGCAGACCAGGGAGGCCGCGAAGGCCGAACCCGTGGCGAGCCACGGTCTGACGATGGTGACTGCGTCGGCGGCATGGCTCTGCATGCTTCCCGAGCCGAGGACGATGATGGAAAAGGCCGCGCCGAAGGCGGCGGCGCTTGAGATGCCCAGGGTGAAGGGGGAGCCGAGGGGGTTGCGGAGCACCGATTGCATCGCCGTCCCGGCCAGGGCAAGCCCTCCTCCCGCCAGCAGCGCCGCCAGGGCTTGGGGCAGGCGGATGCCCAGGATAATCGTCCGCCATCTCGTCTCGCCGCCCCCGAGGAGCGTCCGCATGACCGCCCCCAGCGGAATGGGCACCGCCCCCCGGGAGACGGCGACCACC
>CALCQG010000156.1 GCA_937897575.1 uncultured Synergistales bacterium
GCCGACGGGGAGCCCGTCTCCGTCTTCGACGCCTGCTCGTCCCGCCACCGCCCCCAGTCCCAGAGGAGCGTCCGGCGGCTCGTGGAGCAGGCGGGGTACGAGCTTCGCCCCCTGCCCTACGAAGGCCGTCGCGCCCAGTGCTGCTCCTGGGGCGGGCAGATCGCCATCGCCAACCCGCCCTACACCAGGTGGCTCGCCGAGAAGCGGGCGTCCGAGGGCGAGTTCCCCTACGTCACATCCTGCGCCAACTGCCGGGACGTCTTCGCCGCGGCGGGCAAGCCGGTGCGGCACATTCTCGACATCGTCCTGGGGTTGGAGGGGTGGACCAGGAGGACGCCGGGGGCGACGGAGCGGCGGCGGAACCGGGAACACCTGAAGGAGTCCCTGGGGGCGAAGTACTGGCCCGACCGTGTCGGGCTGAGGGAGGGACGGGATGGGACTATGGAGATGAAGCGTCTGATCGTGGGCCCCGAGTTGAAGGAGAAGATGGACGGCCTGCGGCTGCTCGAGGAGGATGCCCTGGCGATCATCGAGGCCTGCGAGGCCACGGGCCGGAGGATCCGGGACGAGGACACGGGGCACTTCTTCGGGTACGGCCCCGTCGGGCGCATGACCCAGTGGGTGGAGTACGAGCCCTGCGCCGAGGGGTACGTGCTCCACAACACCTACAGCCATAGAATGGCGATCGAGTCCTGAGGTGGACGAGATGGGCGACGGAAAAAAACTGACATGCGGCGCCTGCTGCATCCCCTTGACCGAGGAGAAGACCCACTTCAGCTACCTGGGCCACGCCTTCAGCACGACGGTCCTCCGGTGTCCAAGCTGCGGGCAGGTCTTCATCCCCGAGGAGCTGGCCCGGGGGCGCATGGCCGAGGTGGAGCAGACCCTGGAGGACAAGTGACACGAAGGAGGGGGCGCCATGGCACAGGATGACTGCCGCTGCGGAGAGCACGCTGCGGGGTGCCTCGTCTGCGGCGCGCCCGTTCTCTATGAGGGCGTGTCCCGGGAGCGGACGTGCGCCCTCTGCGGCAAGACGGCCGATTCCGATGCCGTCTGCGCCGCCGGACACTTCGTCTGCGACGAATGCCACGCCGAAGCCGCGCCGGACTACCTGTCCCTTCTTCTGGATGCGGCGGAGCAGGACCCGGGCCGTCTCCTCCAGCGCGTGATGGAGCTGCCCAAGGTCCACATGCACGGGCCCGAGCACCACGGGATCGTCCCGGCCGTCCTGCTGACGGCGTACAAGAACTGCGGAGGCGATATAGACCTCGCCGCCGCGCTGCACGAGGCGGCCCGCCGGAGCGGCCGGGTCCCGGGAGGGACCTGCGGCAGCTGGGGCTCCTGCGGTGCGGCCATCGGTGCCGGCATCTACGGCAGCATGGTCATGAGGTCCACCCCTCTGAACGCGGCGGTGTGGTCGTTCCCCCAGACCCTCGTCGCCCGGTGCATGGAGCGCATTGCAGCGATCGGCGGACCACGATGCTGCAAGCGCACCGCCCGCATCGCCGTCGAGACGGCCGCTGCCTGGACAAAGGAGCATATGGGCGTGGCCATGCCCTGCGCCCCCCAGCCCTGTACCTTTTCGGGCCGGAACGGGGAGTGCCTGCGCGAAGGGTGCCCCTTCCACGAGGAAGTCGGGGAGGTCCTCCGCCGGACCTTCAGCGTCTGCCCCGTCTGCCTCCGGCGGATCGAGGCGCGCAAGGTCCGCCGGGACGGCGCCGTATTCCTCGAGAAGACCTGTTCGGAGCACGGCTTCTTCTCCGCCGTCGTCTGGCGGGACAGGGAAGACCTCGCCTCGTGGGTCGGGGACATCCCCCCCGTCGGGCCGGAGGAGAACCCGAACTGCCCCCACGGGTGCGGCATCTGCCCGGATCACCGTCAGGGCACCTGCTGCGTGGTCCTCGAGGTCACGAACCGATGCAACCTCTCGTGCCCCTTCTGCTTCGCCGAGGGCGGCGGGGAGGGCGAACCGTCCTTCGAGGAGGTGCGAAGGAGTCTGAAGGCCTTCGTGCAGCCCGGTTCGACGCTGGTGCAGCTCAGCGGCGGCGAACCCACGGTCCGGGACGATCTGCCGGAGATCGTGGCCGCGGCCAAGGAGCTGGGGTGCCGCTATGTGCAGCTCAACAGCAACGGCCTGCGCCTGGCCGACGACGAGGCCTATCTGGACGCCCTGGCCGAGGCGGGGCTCTCCTTCGTCTTCATGCAGTTCGACGGCACGGACGACGCCGTATACGAGCGGCTGCGGGGGCGCCCCCTCTTCGACCTCAAGCGCCGGGCCATCGAGCGCTGCGCTGAGCGGAACATAGGCGTCACCCTGGTCCCGACCCTCGTCCGGGGGGTGAACGTCGACGCCATCGGCGACATCCTTCGCTTTGCCGTCGCCGCCTCGCCCGCCGTTCGAGGCGTGCATTTCCAGCCTGTAAGCTACTTCGGCCGCATCCCCGCCCCGCCGTCGGACGACGACCGGTTCACTCTGGACGACCTGCTTGCCGAGATAGAGGCACAGGCCGGGGATCTCGTCCCGGCGGACAGCCTGGTGCCGTCGCGGTGCGACCACCCCCTCTGCGGGTTCCACGGCGACTACATCGTCCTTGCCGGGGGAGTGCTGCATCCGCTGAGCAAGCGCGACAAGGCCGCAGGCCAGCCCTGCTGCTGCGGAAGCGACCCCTCGGCCCGGAACAGGGAGTATGTCGGGACGCGCTGGGAGAGAGCCCGACCGGCCAGCGAGAGGGAAGGGGACATCACGGAT
>CALCQG010000157.1 GCA_937897575.1 uncultured Synergistales bacterium
AGGAGGCCGAGACGCCGAGGGGCACGCCGAAGATGCCGTCCGTCCTGAGGTACTGGAAGGGGGCCATCTCCGAGAGGGGGAACCCTCCGTGGGCGAGGACTCCGGGGAAGTACTGGCCGAAGATGCCGTAGATCAAGGCGATGATGGCGACGATGGGCAGAGGCCACCCCATGGAGCGCCGTCCGGCCTCGATGACGAGAATGATCATCATGGTTCCGAGGTAGATATCGGACTGGGTGGGCATCCCTTCCCGCATGGCGATGGCGTCCCAGTTTAGAAGGATGTTGAGGCATCCTATCGCGAGGAGGATGGCGAAGACCCAGTCCCAGAGGTCGATCTTGTTTTTCGGACGGGATTTCGTCGTGGGGTAGAGGAGGAAGATCAGGACCCCCATGAACATCCAGTGTATGGCGCGCTGGTACATGGCGGGCAGCAGGCCGAAGGCCGCCGTGTAGAGGTGGAAGAGGGATGCGGAGAGGGCTATGGACGCGACGACCCAGTACTGCCACCCCGTGAGCTTTCGTTTGCCGCCTTCGACGAGGTCCTCCGGCGAGGGGAGGGTCTCCTGAGGAATTTTCTTTTCGTCTTCTGTCGTCATGGACGTACCTCCAGTGAAAGATGAGCTGATAAGCTAGGGAGCTGCGGCAATTCCGATAAAGCCCCGGCCGTCGCGGTGACAGCCGGGGCTCCGTACCCTTGATGCCTCGTTACTTCATCTGCACGCCCTGCTCTTTGAAGTACCTCTGCGCGCCGGAGACGAAATCCGTGATGCCGATGCTCGCCTCTTCAGGCACGAAGTGGACGGCCTGCTGCGTGATGGTCATGAACTTCTCGCGGTTTTCGATGAGGGTCTTTGCGAGGTTGTAGGACAGCAGATCGTCCATGTCGCTCTTCACCACGAGGTAGTTGCTGTCGGCCACGGTGAGGACGTCCTCCTTGATGCTCTCGTAGGTGCCGGCCTTGATGGTGTGGGGAAGGAGGAAGGGGTTTTCCGCGACGATCTTCTTGACGAGCTCCTCATCGAGGGGGATCATGACGACCTTTCTCTGAGCCGCCACTTCCAGCACCGCGGAGCCCGGGGCGGCGAAGTTCCAGAACACGGCGTCCACGTTGCCGTCCTTCAGCGCCATGACGCCCTCGGGCTGGGTGAGCTGCTGTTTCTGGATGTCCTTCTCGGGGTCGATCCCCGCCGCTTTGAGGATCATGAGGGTGAGGATCTGGTCACCGCCGCCGGGGGCTCCCAGGGAGACCTTCTTCCCCTTGATGTCTTCGAGCTTCGTGATTCCGCTGCCCTCCACGGTGACGAGGTGCTGAGGGGCGGGGTACATGTTCATGAGGATCTGCAGGGGAAGCTTGCCGTCTGGCTGGAAGGCCTCGATCCCGTTGATGGCCTGGTAGAGCGTGGAGCCCATGGACATCCCGATCTGCGCCCGTCCGCTCGCCACGAGGCGGCAGTTTTCACGAGACGCCGACGTGGACCGCGACGTCGCCTTCACATCGATCCCTGCATTGGAGAGCACCTCCGCCATGGCGCCTCCGAGGGGGTAGTACGTCCCGCCCACGCCGCCGCTTCCGATGGTGACGAAGGTGGCCGCGAAGGCCGCCGTGGCTGCGAAGAGCGCGACGACAAGAGCTGCTGCGATGAAGCTTTTCTTCATAGTCTTTTCCCTCCTTGAATGATGGTCTCGTCTCTTCCGACTACTGCTTCAGAACCTTCACGGACGCCTTGAGGCCCTCTGCAAGGCGCCCTACCATGGTCTCTATCTCCTCTTTCGTGGAGACAAGAGGGGGGCCGAAGAGGAACTGGTCGCCCGCCACCCCGCTGATCTGTCCCGTGCCGGGGTAGACTACGAGTCCCTTCTTCATGCACTCCTCGGTCACGACAGCCGCCGCTTTCCTGGAGGCCGGGAAGGGCTCCTTCGTCTTCTGATCCGCCACGATCTCCACGCCTCGCATAAGCCCCATGCCGCGGACCTGCCCGACGATGGGGATCTCCTCGAGCGCCGGGGCCATCGTATCGAACAGCTTGCCCATCTTGGCGGCGTTCTCGATGACCTTGTGCTTCTTCATGTACCGGATGGTGGCCGTCACCGCCGCTGCGGAGACGGGGTTGCCGTTGTAGGTGTGTCCGTGCTGGAAGGCGCCGCTCTTGTCCCGTATGGTCTCCGCGATCTCCTTCTTCACGATCATGGCGCCTACGGGGGCATACCCTCCGGCGATCGCCTTGGCGGAGCACATGATGTCCGGGGTGACGTTCCAGTGCTGCGTGCAGAACGCCTTGCCCGTCCTGCCCATGCCGCACATGACCTCGTCGGCCACGAGGAGGACGTCGTACTTGGTGCAGATCTCCCGGACGATGGGCCAGTACTCCTTGGGTGGGTGCAGCCCGCCCACGGTGGATCCGACCACGGGCTCGGCGAAGAACGCCGCCACCGTCTCGGGTCCCAGGCGCAGGATCTCCATCTCGAGGGTTCTGGCGCAGGCCACGTCGCAGGAGGGGTACTTCAGGTTCAGCGGGCAGCGGTAGCAGTAGTGGGCGCATATCTTGGGGTTCTCCTTGAACAGGGGGGAGAACGTCCTCCTTCTCCCCATGCTGCCTCCGAGGCCCATGGTCCCCACCGTGCTGCCGTGGTAGGAGTTCCAGCGCGCGATGATCTCCCGCTTGCCCGACCCGTTCCCGTCCCGTTCGACGAAGTACTGGCGGGCCATCTTCATGGCCGACTCGATGGCCTCGCTGCCTCCGCTCACGAACCAGACGTAGTCGAGCCCTTTCTGGGCCAGGGAGGCCACCTCCGCGGCCGCCTCGACGGTGACGTCGTTGCTCCACCGCGACGGGTGGGCGAACTCCATGACGAGGAGCTGCTGGTATATGGCGTCGGCGATCTCCTTGACGCCGTGCCCTATGCTCGAGAGAAGAGCGCCGCTGCATCCGTCCATATAGGCCTTTCCCTCGTCATCGTAGATATAGACGCCCTCTCCTCGAACGGCTTTCCGCACTTTGGCCGTGAAACTGCGGGGTATCAGGTGCCCTGAATCCATGTGCACATCATCTCCTCTTTCGTAGAGTTATTGACGGGTTTTCGGTCCCGTCGCCCTTTGCTCGTCTCTCTCCCCCTTCGTCTCATCCTATCCGCCCACTGTCTGCCGGGTATCCGCTGTTCTTCGTAAAAGTCTGCCCTGCGCCCGGACGCGCCGGGCAGCTCCCGAAAAAAGTTCATCAGGACGGCTCGTAGATACCGTCCTCCTTCCAGTGTTTTTCGAGGGTTTCCAGTTTTTCCGTCATCTTCGGCCCCAGGGCCTCGGCCACGCTGAGGATGATGCAGTTGAGAAGGCTCATGGGGGCTGCGAAGGAGTCGATGAAGGAGATCGGCTGATAGGGGACGGAAAGCGTGTATTGCGGGTCGGCCGCGAGAGGGTTCAGGCCGTCGCTTGTCAGGGCGGCTGTGGTGAGGCCGAGCTCCTTCGCGACGCCGAGAGTTCGGACCGTCCAAGTGGAGAATCGGGGAAAGCTGATGCCGAAGACGACGCTCCCTTTCGGGGCGTTGGAGAGCATTTCGAAGGGGATGTCCGTGCGGAGTATGTGCACGTTGGGGAGGATCCAGGAGAGGTAGAAGGCGAGGTAGTAGGCGAGGGAGTGGGAGCTTCGGTACCCCGCGATGTACACGGCGGGGGCCTCGGCGAGGAGTTTCCCCGCCCTTTTGAGGCTCTCCGACGGCAGGGCGGCCTGGGCCCGGGCAAGGGTGTCCATGTCCTTCTGAATGGCCCGCTCGAAGAGCCCGTTCCCCTGGGGAGCGGCGTACTCGGCCAGCCTCCTGAGGGTGGAGAGCCGGTCCATAAGGAACGTGGTCATGGCCGTATAGAACTCCTGATACCCCGAGAACCCGAGAAACCGGGCGAAGCGGATCACCGTGGCCTCGCTGACGCCCACGCGCTCCGCGAGCTGCTTCGCCGTGAGGAACACGGCGTCCTCCGGCGTGCCGAGGACGTATTCGGCAATCCGCAGCTGGCTCGCGGTCATTTCTTTTGTCCGGGACGTGATTCGCTCTTTGAACATCCTCCGCCTCCAGTTCTTATGCACACTCACAACAGGACGAGGGAAGGAAAAACGACATGGTGCGTTTATTTATGAAGCAATTCCTTCAAAGAGTACCCCATCTCCGGTCCTGTTGTCAAATTTGCGATACAATCGGAAACCGGCGAACCGTCGTGGAGGCGTGCGGTGAGGGCGAAAAAGTCGACTCGTCCGCGTCCGGATGTCGAGCCAGCACACTGGAACGCCGAATGCGCCCTGTCCGGCCTCCCGAATCTCCGCCCACCGCGCGCTCACTGCGTGTACGGACCTATGGCACCGGGCGCCGTTGCAAAAAAATGCCTGATGGGCCATAATATCCAATTACACAGGCAGAGCACGATGTACGGGGCCCCGGGGTGTACCGAGGCCTCGGCGTTATTGCGGAGTATTTCACCGAAGAGGAGGCGGCAGCTTTGAGTCAGGCCTTTATCAAGGAGGACGAAGACCGGCTGGATTATCTCGAATGGCAGAAGCTGCTCCGTGACAGGGAGGAGCTGCTGAGGCTCCTCGAGAAGAAAGCGGCGTACGTGAAGGACGACCCCGAGGCGAAGAAGATTCCCGCGAAGAAACGCCGGGAGATGGTGGAGCGATTTCAGAGAGAGGCGGAGGAGGTTCGTGCCCTTCTCGACGAAATGATGAAGGACGAGCGGAGCCGTACGGCCCCCTGATAGATTGCTGGAAAATCCGGGGGACGCCGTCCCCCGGATTTTTGCATGGCCTCGGCGCTCGACGCCGGCGGACCGGCCGACAGGGGCTCGAAAGGCCGCATGGCGAAGAACCCTGTGCGGCCAGATGGAGTGGTGTGCTGTGAAGGAGTGTTGAGCATGGCTCTTCAGTTTTCTTCCCTTTGACTGGAACGACGCGACGAGTACCGTCGCCTCTACGATCTCTGCCCGAGGAAGTCCACCGCCTACTCCTTCGGAACTCTCTGGAGCTGGCGAGGGGTCCGCGATTTTCGGTGGGCCTTCGACGACGGCCTCTGTTGGATACGGGCCGGCAATCAGCTCTGGAGCCCCGTGGGGCCCTGGGAGGAGGTCCCATGGGAGGAGGTTCTGCCGCGGCACTTCCCCGACGGGGCGAAGTTCCTGTTTGCCCCCGACGGCTTCGCCGAGGTCCTTGCCCGATCGCTCGGCCCCTCCGTGGTCTGCATCGAGGACAGGGACCAGTGGGAGTACATCCACTCCGTCCAGGAGCTCACCGCACTGAAGGGCAACCGTTTTTCCCGCAAGAGAAGCCATATCCAGCAGTTTGTGAAGAAACACCCCTTCACGTACCGCTCCATACGCGAACGCGACGCCGAACCCCTTCTGGAGTGTCAGCGCCTCTGGATGGCCGAGCATGCCCCTTCGCCGCAGCTTGAAATGGAGAACGAGGCGATCGGCGAGATGCTGGCGCAGTGGCGGAATATCCCGGGCCTGCTGGGGGGCCTGCTCGACGTGGGGGGGCGGGTCGTCGCCTATACCGTCGCCGAAGTCCTCTCGTCGGACACGATCATGATCCACTTCGAGAAGGCTCTCCTTGCGTATAACGGGGCCTACCAGGCGATCAACAGGATGTTTCTTGCGAATGACTGCGCGTCCTTTTCCACGGTGAATCGCGAGGAAGACCTCGGCGAACAGGGGATGAGAGTCGCCAAGATGTCCTATAACCCGATAGGATTCCTGCGAAAATATATCGTCACCTGGACGCCGTGAATCTTGCGGCGGAGCGCGGCGGATACGTTGTGCCGACAGGTGATACAATGGCAAGTATCCCATGGACGGATCGTCTCGATGGGAACGGTCGTACTTTCGCCTCGTATACGGAAGGGGGGATAAAGCGGTCTTGGCGGAGCACGGGAACACCACCTCACCATGGATCAGAAGGGGTGCGCCCGACAACTCCCTGAAAGCGGGCAGCGACCCGGGGTGATACGCAAGTGAACCGGATGCGGTGCGCAGTGCGTTGCCGCATAAGGAAGATCACGCGGACAACGGCTCGGATGCGCATCGGAAGCACGTATACGGTCAAGGAGGGATATCATGAGTTTCTTGCAGAACTTCGGACTTACGAACTCGGCGGATATGGTAACGGGGATGTTGATGCTCATCATGATCTGCTATGCACTGGGAGATATCGCATCCTACAAGACGAAAGCCGTCTTCTCGATGATCTTCGTCACAGGTTTTATCTTTTTGTTCGGCTTCTGGTACGGATTCCCTGCGACGATCTTCAAGGATACGGCCCTTCAGTCCTATGCAGTAGTCAGCCTTCCCTTCATCCTCGTTCACATGGGGACCATGATGAAGCTGAAGGACATCAAACAGGAGTGGAAAACGGTCCTCATCGCCTTCTTCGGTCTGATCGGCCTCTCTATCGGGCTGTTCTTCATCGCCGGCCCCATCCTCGGAAAGGTGATGGCTCTGACGGCGGCCGGTCCGATCTCGGGAGGGATCGTGGCGACGATCATCGTGCAGGACGCTGCGAAAGCCGTCGGCGCGGAGAACCTCGTGGTCTTCGCAACGCTCCTTCTGGTCCTGCAGAACTTCGTTGGCCTGCCCATCGCGTCCATGTGCCTGAAGATCGAGGGAAACCGTCTTTTGACGAAGCACCGTTCCGGCGAGGCTGAGGCGGTGACCCAAGCCGTGAAGAGCGACCCGGAGGTTCCGACCTGGAAACTCTTCCCGGCAACGCCGAAACCCCTTCGCACCCCCTTCGTCCTTCTGGCGAAGACGGCCATCGTCTCATGGGTCGCCCTGCTGGCCGCGCAGTATCTCAACGGGATGGCCGTCAACGCGGGGATGCCCTATCTCCAGATCCATAAATTCGTCATGGCGCTCATCATGGGCATCCTGTTCTATGAGACGGGATTCCTCGAGTACAAGGTGCTGAGCAAGGCGAACGCCGAGGGGTACGCCATGTTCTTCTGTCTGATCCTCGTGTTCGTCAGCCTCCCCCAGGCGACGCCCGAGATGGTCCGCTCCCTCGTGTACCCCCTCGTCGTGGCCTTCGGTGTCTCGTTGATCGGCATCGTCATCTCGACCTTCATTATGTCGAAGATCCTGCGGTGCAGCTGGGCCATCGCCACGGCCATAGCCGTGACGTGCCTCTTCGGTTTCCCCGGGACGTTCATCGTCACGGACGAGGTGACCACGGCCATAGCCAAGACGCCTGAGGAAAAGGAGTATGCCATGTCCAAGCTGCTTCCGAAGATGCTCGTGGGCGGGTTCACCACGGTGACCATTGGCTCCGTCATCCTCGCGGGGTTCCTCGGGCAGATCATCATGGCGGTGGGAGGCAAATAACTTCTCCCGTCGCGTCATAGGAGTTCAGCAAACAGGAGAAGCGCCCACGACGTCGTGGGCGCTTCTCCTGTTTTCATCTGTACGACGCAGAGGCCAAGAGGGAAGACGTCGCGTTCTTCTCTCAGCGGCCCTCGGAGAGGAGGTCGGAGTACTCCACGGAACGATACTGCCGGTAGTCCTTTCCGGGCACGTGGATGGCATTTGGGGGGCAGAAGGCCATGCAGCGCTGGCACGAGACGCATCGATCGCCGAAGGCGGGGTACTCCGTCATGGTGATGTTGCGGACCGGACAGAGCCGGGCGCATTTTCCGCAGCGGATGCACTTCTTCCGCTCGACGGCCAGGGGGTAGAGGCGGGCCATGAGCCTCCAGGGCCATCGGCTCTTCGACAATCTGTGGAAGAGGGGGGACAAGGGGGAGTCCGCCCTCCAGGACGCCGATCCGTCGAGAAGGGCCCGGGCGAAGGCATCCGCTTCCTCTCTCATGCGGGCAATGATCGGACGATCTTTCTCCTCGGAGGTTGATTTTCTCCCGTAGTTGCCGGGCATGATGAAATCCTTTCTGCCCAGAAGCCGGTAGCCCTTGCGCGAAAGGACGGCCTTCATCGCTCGGCCGAGCCCTCCGGCCATGCCGCCCATGGTGCACAGAAAAAAGGCCCCGCGGCCGTTCCCCTCGGGCATGGAGTCGAGGATCTCCCACAGGAAGGGGTAGGTCGAGAAGCAAGCGACGGGAACGGCTATGCCGAGGGCCGCCTCTTCGTCACATGGGCCGAACCCCTTCTCCAGACGCTCCAGGCGAACCGTTTTTCCAGCCCTCCGCAGCCCTTCGGCCACGGCTCTCGACGCGAGAAGCGTGTTGCCCGTGCCTGTGAAGAAGAAGATATCGACGGCTCGTTCGTCCATGGATGATCACCCCCCGCGTAGTATATCAGCTTCCCCGACAGGCCGGCACGACCCCTCCATAGAGTACAATACGGACAACGGAGCGGAATGCGCGGGAGGAGGTCCTCGTACCGCGCAGGTGTTTTCTGCGGCGAGGGGTACGGGGCCTGCCCCCTTCGGGTTCGATGAATCGGAAAGACGAGGAGTGATGACGATGAAGAGCGTTGCGTTCGTAGGTATAGGCGGCGTCGGAGGGTACTACGGCGCCATGGTGGCGCGCCGGTGCACGGAGGAGGGCGAGGGGCGCGTCGTCTTCGTGGCGAGAGGGGAGCACCTCAGCGCCATCCGGGAGCGTGGCCTTCAGGTGTACGCAGCCGACGAGGAGTTCACGGTGCGCCCCACCTTCGTCACAGACCGGCCGAGTGAGGCGGGGGTCATGGATCTCGTCGTCTTCGCCGTCAAGGGGTATGCTCTGGAGGAGGCCGCGAGGGACGCCATCCCCCTTGTGGGCCCCGAGACCGTTGTCCTGCCCCTGTTGAACGGTGTGGACAACGGGGAAATCCTCTCCCGGATACTGGCCTGCGGCCGCGTGGGCAACGGGTGCGTCTACATATCGGCCCGCAGGGAGGGGCCGGGCGTGATCCGGCAGACGGGAGGGAGCCGCAAGCTCTTCTTCGGTCCCCTGTCGGGGGACAGGGCGCCCTTTCTCGCCGTGGAGCAGTTCCTCCGCCGCTGCGGCATCGATGCGACCCTCGCCGATCCGATCGGCGAGGCGGTCTGGACCAAGTTCATCTTCATGTCCCCCATGGCAGGGGTGACCTCCCTGTGGGGCAAGACCTTCGGCGAGGTCCTCGCACAGGAGGAGAGCCTCTCCATGGCGGAGGGGATGATGAGGGAGATTCGCTCACTGGCCCAAGAAAAACGTATCGCCCTGCCGGAGGACATCGTGGAGCAATCCCTGGCGAAGGCGCGCGCCTTCCCGCCGGATACGAAGTCGTCCATGCAGCTGGACTGCGAAAAAGGAAGCCCCACGGAGATCGAGACCTTCCTGGGGTACGTGGTTCGGGAGGGCGATCGTCTCGGGCTGGACGTGCACCTCACCCGCGGCGTCTACGATGCGCTGAAGCTCCGCTCGGATCAGCCCTGCGTCTCGGAGCAGGAGGGGCACCGCCCGTAGGCGAGCAGCTGCTTTCCCTCCACGGCGTACCCCTCGGGCAGGTCGACGGTGGGGATGGCCTGCTCGACGAGGCAGGTCATCCGGCCGCACTGAAGACAAAGGAAATGGGCGTGGTTCCCCGGACAGCCCGGCCTCTCGAGGGGGTGGGCGCAGTAGTGCCATGCCCCGTCCGCGCCGAGCACCTTGTGAACGAGCCCCTTCTCCTCCAGCAGCGAAAAGGTTCTGTAGAGGGAGACCTTGTTCACGCCCGACGGCGAAAGGCGGGCGAAGGCCTCCTTCCAGGTGAGGGGCCTATCGGCCTCGTAGAGGAGGGCCAGGACCTCTCGTCTCAGAGGGGTGGGGCGAACGCCTCGTTCGGTGAAGAGCCTGTCCAAGGCGCTCATCGTGCGGCAAAGGCGCAGATGGGGTAGTTGCAGGACCTGCACTTGCGGCATAGCCCTCCGACGCCCCATCGGCGTACTTCCTCGGCGCTCGGCTCCAACCCGGCGAATATCCTGTTGAGCAGGAGGTCGAGGCTCGTCCATTCGTCGAACACGGCACACGCCGGCGCCCCGATGATCTTTGCGTCGCCCGCGAGGGCGAACATCAGGTGGGCGCCCGGGATGACGGGGATGCCCTTGAACAACACCCTGTCGGCGACGGACGCGATGGCCCCCGCCGTTCGGTCGTCGGGGTCGACGCTCATCCCTCCCGTCGTGATGACGACCTTTGCCCCCTCCGCGAGGGCGGCGCGAATGGCGGCGGCGATTTCATCCCTGCCGTCGCCGACGATGGTCTGGTTCATGAGCGACGTTCCGTAGCCGGCAAGTTTTCTCTTCAGTTTGTCGGCGAAGGCGTCCTGCACAAGCCCCCCCACGATCTCTTTGCCCGTCGTGACGAGCGCCGTCCGCAACGGAAGGTAGGGGAGCACGGAGACGGGGGAGGCGCAGCGTTCGGCCCGGGTGACCTGGTCCTCCCGCATGACGAGAGGGACGATCCGAAGGCCCGTCACGGCCTCGCCCTTCTTCACGGGCACCTTGTTCGGGACGGTGGCCACCACCCAGTCCGGGTCGGCGTTGATCCCGTGGATGCTCTCCTCGTCGTAGACCAGAAGGCCGTTCCACTGCGCTGAGAAGGTGACCTTCCCCTCCTGGGGGCCCGTCCTGACAACGCCCTGCCCGGCCAGTTTCAGGGCTAGTCGGAGGGCTGCGTCGTCCTCATGGACCTCGCCCGATTCCAGTTCGAGGATGGAGACGGTCTCTTTGCCCATGGCCTTCAGGACGGGAATATCCTCCGTCCGTATGGTCTGCCCCTTCGTGAAACGGGCACCCTTGTACCTCGTCTTGACGTCGATCTGCGTCATATCGTGGGAAAATGCCATTCCAACCGCATCCTCCACAGGTACGTACCGAACTTTTGTCACGCTTCCCACCCCACCGCATCGATTTTGCCCATGCCCTCAGGCTGAAACTCGGTTGCAAAAAGTATAGCACGCTCCCTTCCGAAAGGTACAGCGATAAAAAGAGGAGAAAAGAAGAGAGATGAAGCGGAGAGGCTTGTCCCTTTTCAAGGGGAGTGATAATATCGTTTTCGATTGTGACGGTATGCACAAATTTGTGCGGAACGCGAATAAAATGGCTCCAGACAAGAAAAAGGAGGGGGATCATGGCTTTCAGCGTCGAAGAGGTCCGTGAAAAGACCAGGGAGATAGTGCAGCCCTGGAAAACCGGGAAGGGTGGGCTCATTCCCATTCTTCAGAAGGTCCAGGAGACGGTGGGGTATCTGCCGGAGGAGTCCCTTGTCACTATCTCCAGGGAGATGAAGATTCCCCTGTCGGAGATATACGGAGTAGCGACGTTTTACGCACAGTTTCACCTGACGCCGCGAGGCCGTCACATCGTGCGGGTATGCCGCGGGACGGCGTGCCACGTACGGGGGAGCCTCAAGATCATCGACAGCGTGAAGAAGATGCTGCACGTGGAAGAGAACGGGACGACGGAGGACCTTCGGTTCACGCTGGAGCCTGTGGCCTGTCTGGGAGCGTGCGGGCTGGCGCCGGTCATGATGGTGGACAGCCAGACCTTTGGGCGGCTCACGCCGGACAAGGTCAAGGGCATCCTGGACACCTTCGAATAAGGAGTGAGATGAATGGCGAAGATCAAGAGCCTGGACGACCTTCGGAAGATCCGCGAATCGACGAGCGACCTCTCGTCGGCCCGGACGGGACAGGGCACGGTCGTAGTGGTGGGCATGGGGACATGCGGCATAGCGGCGGGAGCGCGTGAGATCATGAACTCGATCATGGCGGAGCTTGCACGCCGCGGGATAACGGACGTGGCGGTCCAGACCACGGGGTGCATCGGCATGTGTGAGAAAGAGCCGTTAGTGGACGTCATCCGAGACGGCTCCCGGGTCACCTACGGCCCTGTGACGCCCGGAGACGTGGCGACGATCGTAGCGGAGCACGTCGTGAACGGCCGCGTGGTGGACTCTCTCGCCATCGGCCGCGCGGACTAAGGAGGAGGACTGGGCGATGCAAATCTACCGATCCCACATACTGGTCTGCGGTGGCACGGGGTGCGTATCCGGCGGCTCCAAGGACGTCATCGACGAATTCCAGAAGGAGCTCGAGCGCCGGAAACTGGACAAAGAAGTGCTCGTGGTCCACACGGGATGCCACGGCATGTGCGAACTCGGCCCCATCGTCGTCGTCTACCCCGAAGGCACCTTCTACTGCCGGGTCCAGAAGACGGACGTAGCGGAGCTCGTGGAAGAACACATCTACAAAGGGCGCCCCGTTTCCCGCCTCATGTACGCGGGCTCCGAAGAGATGCCCGTAGTGCCCCACTACAAAGAGATCCCCTTCTACAGCAAACAGGAGCGGATAGCCCTTGCGAACTGCGGATACATCAACCCGGACAACATCGACGAATACATCGCCCGACGCGGCTATGAAGGCCTGGGCAAAGTCCTGAGCGGCATGACGCCCGCGCAGGTCATCGACGAAATGAAGGCCTCCGGCCTTCGGGGCCGCGGAGGTGCTGGCTTCCCCACGGGCCTCAAATGGAGCTTCTGCGCGGCGTCCAAAGGGGACAAAAAATACGTCATCTGCAACGCCGACGAAGGGGACCCCGGCGCCTTCATGGACCGCTCGATCCTCGAGGGCGACCCCCACTGCGTCATCGAAGGCATGATGATCGGGGCGTACGCCATGGGGGCGGACGAAGGGTACATCTACTGCCGGGCGGAATACCCCCTGGCCATCCAGCGCCTCAAGACGGCCATCGCCCAGGCGGAAGAATACGGCCTGCTTGGACAAAACATCATGGGGACGGACTTCTCCTTCACGGTGCACATCAAGGAGGGAGCCGGCGCCTTCGTCTGCGGCGAAGAGACGGCGCTCATGGCGTCCATCGAAGGACGCCGGGGCATGCCTCGCCCTCGCCCGCCCTTCCCTGCGAACTCCGGGCTCTGGGAGAAGCCGAGCAACATCAACAACGTGGAGACCTGGGCGAACGTGCCCCGGATCATGGTGAACGGGGCGGAATGGTACTCGTCCATGGGGACGGACAAATCGAAGGGTACGAAGGTCTTCGCGCTCACGGGTAAGGTGAAGCACACTGGGCTGGTGGAAGTGCCCATGGGCATCACGCTGCGTGAGATCATCTTCGACATCGGCGGCGGGATCCTGGACGACAAGAAGTTCAAGGCGGTGCAGATCGGCGGTCCGAGCGGCGGCTGTCTGACGGAGGATCACCTTGACGCGAAGGTGAGCTACGAGAGTCTGACGGCGCTTGGGGCGATCATGGGGTCGGGCGGTCTGGTGGTCATGGACGAGACCACCTGCATGGTCGACGTCGCGAAGTTCTTCCTCACCTTCGTCCAGAAGGAGTCCTGCGGTAAGTGCCCCTTCTGCCGCATCGGCACCAAGAGGATGCTTGAGATCCTCGAGCGCATCACGGCGGGCGAGGGGAAGATGGAGGACCTGGACACCCTGGAGCAGCTCGCCCTCATGGTCAGGACGGGATCCCTCTGCGGCCTCGGCCAGACGGCCCCGAACCCGGTGCTGACGACGCTGAAGTACTTCCGGGACGAGTACGTGGCCCACATCAAGGATAAAAAGTGTCCCGCAGGTGCCTGCACGGCCCTCGTCAAGTACTCCATCGACCCAGCCGTCTGCATAGGCTGCACGAAATGCGCCAGGAACTGCCCTGCCTCCTGCATCGCAGGAGAGGTCAAGAAGCCGCACGTCATCGACAGCGAAAAGTGTATCCGATGCGGGAACTGCAAAGAGGTCTGTCCCGTCGGCGCCGTGTCGGTGGAATAACTCTTCCGGGAGGACTCGAGACGTGAATAAAAACATCAAGGTCACACTGAACGGAAAGACGGTGTACGGATATCAGGGGCAGAGGATACTGGACCTGTGCGCCGAGTGCGGCGTGGAGATCCCGACCCTCTGCTACGACCCGCACCTCTCCCTTCACGGCGGGTGTTCCGTCTGCCTCGTGGAGGTCGAGGGGGCGAAGACACTTCTTCGGGCCTGCGCCAATACCATCGCCCCGAACATGGTGATACGGACCGAATCGGAGAGCGCCGTGGCGGCGCGCCGAACGGCGCTTGAGCTGATTCTCTCCGACCACGTGGGCGACTGCCGGCCGCCCTGCACCCTTACCTGCCCGGCGAACGGCAACGTCCAGGCCTACATCAACCTCGCCGCCCAGGGGAAGTACAGCGAATCCCTGGACGAGCTGCATCACCACGTCACGCTGCCGGCCTGCATCGGCCGCGTATGCCCCGCCCCCTGCCAGGAGAAGTGCCGACGGAACTTCGTCGATGAAGAACCCGTCAGCATCCGTGAGATCAAACGCTACGTGGGGGACTGGGGCATCGAAAACGACAGGCTCGGTTTCATCCCCCAGCCGGATTGGAACGGCAAGACCGTGGCCATCGTCGGCGGCGGCCCCGCCGGCCTCTCGGCGGCCTACTACCTCCAGCTCAAGGGCTACCGCACCACCATCTTCGAGAAGGAGCAGCTCCTCGGCGGCATGATGCGCTACGGCATCCCCGACTACCGGCTGCCTCAGGACGTGCTCCAGGCCGAGATCGACTGGCTTCTGGCCCATGGCATCGAGGTCCGGACGGGGGTGGCCCTCGGAAGGGACATCACCCTGGACGAGCTGCGGACGCAGTTCGACGGCGTGATCCTGGCCATGGGGAGCTGGAAGTCCTCGCCCCTCCGAGTGCCAGGCGAGGACCTGGAAGGAGTCCTCGGAGGGATCTACTTCCTCTACGACGTGAAGACGAACCCCCACACGACCATCGGCAGACGGGTGGCCGTGGTCGGCGGAGGCAACACGGCCATGGACGCCTGCCGAACCGCCCGGCGTCTCGGCGCCGAAGAGGTCTCGGTGGTCTACCGTCGCTCGCGGGAGGAGATGCCCGCCGACGACATCGAGATCGAGGAGGCTATGGAGGAGGGGGTGCGCTTCATCTACCTCGCCGCTCCCAAGGCCATCGAAGGAGACGGCCGCGTCGAACGCATGGTCTGCGAGCGCATGGCCCTCGGCGAACCCGACGCCTCGGGCAGAAGAAGCCCGGTCCCGACGGGCGAGACGTTCGTCCTCGAGGTGGACACGGTTATCGGCGCCGTCGGCCAGGCCATGGACTTCACCGGCCTCCCGGAAGAGCTCCACGACGGACGGAAGATGAAGGTGGGCAAGGACTATGAAACGCCCATCCCCGGGGTCTTCACCTGCGGCGACCAGCAGACGGGGCCCAAGATCGCCATCGAGGCCATCGGCAACGGCCACTGGGCGGCGGACTCCATGGATCACTACCTGACCTGCGGGACGCCCAAGAAGCCCTTCTTCTACGACATCGTCCAGACGGACCTGGGGCCAGAGGACTTCACCCACATCGAGAAGATCCGTCAGGAGCGCGTCCCCCATACCCCGGCTGAGAAGCGCCTCGGCGAGCCCTTCACGGAGTACAGCCCCGGGCTCTCGGAGGAGCAGGTGCTCCGAGACGCGAAGCGGTGCATGGAGTGCGCCTGCGCCGACGTCTTCGAGTGCAAGCTCCGCAAGTTCGCCACGACCCACGAGGTCCACCCCGAGAAGTACGCCGGAGCCCACATCAGCAAGATGGAGATGGCCAACGAATACTACGTCCGGAACATGGACAAGTGCATCCTCTGCGGGCGATGCGTCCGCGCATGCGACGAAATCGCCGGCTTCCACGCCATCGACTTCGCCAAGCGGGGCTTCGAGTCCATCCTCACGCCCCAGTTCTACAAGGACATGGAGCACTCGGACTGCACGTTCTGCGGCCTGTGCACCCAGGTCTGCCCCGTAGGGGCCCTCATCGAGAAACGGGCGGAGCGGTGGCCGCATCTCGAGGTCCCGGAGGTCGTGAAGACCACCTGCACCCTCTGCCCCCTCGGATGCGAGCTGGACCTCAACCTCGACCGCAGGCGGACGCGCATCGTCCGCGTCACGACGGACCTCGACTCCCCGACGAGCCCCACCTTCGGCAGTTGCTGCGTCCGGGGCCGCTATGACTTTAAAAACGTAGTCCACGACGGGGACTTCGCCCCGGCCCTTCAGGGGCGGGACGGGTCGTGGCACGATGCCGCCGAAGCCTTCGACGCCCTGGCGTCGCAGCCGGGGACGGGGTACGTCCTCGGACCGTCCCTCACGCTCGAAGAGCTCGCTGCCCTCGAAGAGTACATGAAGCAGCGCTCGCCCGACGGTCTCGTTGCGGCGACGGAGGGCTCGAAGATCCGCCCCTTCCTGGAAGCCCTGAAGGGACGATCGGACCTGAAAGCCGCATCCTATGCGGACGTGGACAACGCTGACGCGTTCCTCCTTCTCTGGACGGACACCGACGAGGACCAGCCCGTCCTCACCTCCTGGATCCGGAGGGCCGTCCTCAACCGCGGCGCCAAGGTGGTCGCCATAGGCGGCGCGCCGGGACGGATGGATAAGGGCAGCGCCGTCATCCTTCACCCCACGAAAGGGAATGAGGAGCGGGCCGCCAACGCATTGGGCGTCGCGATCACCACCCTGGCCAAAGGCGGAGCGGTCCAGCTCGACGCGCTGCTCAAGGGTACGGGCCTGACGAACGACGATGTCGAAAAGGCGGCGAAATTCCTGGCGTCGTCGAAGAACCCCGTCGCCCTGATCGACCCATCGGCCCCCCTGGCCGCCGTCGATGCGGCGGCAGCCATTCCGGGCGGCAGGTATCTCCTGCTCGCGAAGCACATGAGCACCCAGGGCGTCCTCCGACGCTTCCCCGACGTGCTCTCCGTCCGGGAACTCCGGGAAAAGAACCCCGCCCGTCTCGTCTTCGTCGGCGTCACCCCCGACGGCGCAGGGTACAGCGAAGAGGACCTTCGGGGCGCGGAGTACGCCGTACTCGCCCCGCGCAAAACGGTTCTCGCCGAGAAGGCGGCCGTCGTCCTGCCCACCCTGGCCTGGACGGAAAAGGAAGGATCCGTGACGAATCTCGAGGGCCGGACTCTGAGGCTCAACAGAGGAGTAGTAACGCAGCGGCAGGGGCGGAACATCACCGCCATACTGGCGGCCGCCTCCATCCTTCACGGAGGGAAGATCCCCTCGAACCCCATGGCGGGGTAACCAGATCGTACGCGGCACAGGGCGGACATCCGCCCTGTGCCCTCCCCCACCGGCGACTCACATTCGACGAGCGTGCAAAGGGGCTCGTCCGGAGAGAGCTCCAGCGCCCTTTGTGAAATTTGACGCAATCATTGTATCGTGTTATAGTTCATTTGATGTTCAATGACGCACATCGAAAGTCAAATTCAGCGCAAGTATGGTACGACCAACACTATAAGGAGGAGATTTCACGTGAAAGGATACGCAATGCTGGGCATCGGCAAGACGGGGTGGATCGAGAAGGCCAAACCGGAGTGCGGGCCTCTGGACGCCATAGTCGCTCCCATCGCTGTGGCCCCTTGCACATCGGACGTGCACACCGTGTGGGAGGGCGCCCTCGGTGAACGGACCGACATGATCCTCGGACACGAGGGCGTGGGCAAGGTCGTCGAAGTCGGCTCTCTCGTGAAGGACTTCAAACCCGGGGACAGAGTCATCCTCCCCGCCATCACCCCCGACTGGGGCGCCGTTCAATCGCAGGGCGGCTTCGCGATGCACTCCGGCGGCATGCTGGCCGGCTGGAAGTTCTCGAACTTCAAGGACGGCGTC
>CALCQG010000158.1 GCA_937897575.1 uncultured Synergistales bacterium
TATGTTCCCCCTCGAGGCGAAGCCGGGCCATATGTTCCTCCGCCGAGATGCCCGTGGTCGTGCCCTCCCGTGCGTCCACCGAGACGAGAAAGGCCGTGCCGTGCCGATCCGTCCCCTCCCGGACCATGGGGTCCAGTCGAAGTCGCCACACGTAGTCGCGGCTGAGCGGGACGCAGACGAGCCCGCGGGCGTTCCGGACCATGAAGTTGATGTCCGAAGCCGTCACCTTGGAGGCGGCGACCACGATATCGCCCTCGTTCTCCCGGCTGTCGTCGTCGACCACGATGATCATCCGGCCCTCCCGGACGTCCGCGATGGCCTCCTCCACGGAGTTGAAGCACGCTCCCGCCGCTGTCTCCTCTGAACGATCGTTCATACCCATCCCCCCTGCGCATGATCCATCCATCCTGCGTCCTCGAGGCTTCGTGCCGAAAGGGGGGATCTCCCCCTCTCCAGAAGCCTTCGGACGTACTTGCCAAGAATATCCGTCTCGATGTTCACCTCGTCCCCCGCCCTCAGCCCTCCAAGCGTCGTGGACTCCAGCGTCGCGGGGATCAGGCTGACGGAACAGGCCTCATCCGTCAGCGACGAGACGGTGAGGCTCACCCCGTCCACGGTGATGGACCCCTGGGGGACGGTCATGCGGAGCAGCTCGTCGGGCAGGGGGAAGGAGAGGACATACCCGTCCCGCCCCCTCGAGCACCGGCGGATCCTCGTCGTACAGTCCACGTGCCCCGTGACGATGTGTCCGTCGAGGCGGCCATCCGCCGCCAGGGCCCGTTCAAGATTCACTCCGGCGCCGGGGCGAAGCCCTCCGAACTTCGTCCGCTTCATGGTCTCCGCCATCACATCCACGGTGCAGATCGTCCCCGCCGACGACGTGACCGTAAGGCATGCGCCCGAGACGCACAGGGACTGCCCTGGACGGATCGCCTTCGCTATGGACGGCGCTTCGACGGACAGGGCCCAGAGACCGTCCCCCTGCTTGCGGAGGGCCGTGATAGTGCCGACGGTTTCTACAAGGCCGGTGAACATACGGGCACCCCTTCCAGGAGCAGATCGTCACCCACCGCTCGAACGGTGCGCGTCCGGAGATACAGGGTCTCGTCCATGGAGGAGAACGTCAGGTCTCCCCCTATGGGGAGGTTCCTCCCCATGATCCTGGGCGAGAGAAAGAGGGCGAAGGCGTCCACGAGACCCTCCCTGATGAAGGATGATAGCACTGTCGGACCGCCCTCCACAAGCAGCGAGGAGACCCCTCTGTCGGCCAGCGCGACCAGAACGAAGGGGAGTTCGAGACGCCCCTCGTTGCCGGGGACCGCTACGACCTCGGCCCCGTGGCCCCTCAGATCAGCGCATCGCCTTTCGTCGGCGTCGGGGCCGACGAAGACCAGGGCCCCCTTCGCGGCCCTCGCCTCGGGCGATGTGGCGCAGCGGGCGTCGAGGATGACCCGCAGCGGGTCGGGGCCGACGGTGTGCCGGACCGTGAGCTCCGGATCGTCCTTGGCCGCTGTTCCGGCACCGACCAGCACGGCGTCGTGCTCGGCACGCAGGAGGTGGGCGACGGTCCGCGCTTCGGGCCCCGTGATCCATTGGCTCTCCCCGTTGGCGAGGGCCATCCCGCCGTCGAGGCTCACAGCCGCTTTCGCCGTCACCCAGGGCCTGTTCATGGTCACCCTCCGGATGAAGCCCCTGTTGATCCACCGGCACTCCTCCTCGAGGACGCCCCTTT
>CALCQG010000159.1 GCA_937897575.1 uncultured Synergistales bacterium
CGGACGCGCGCTGTCTTCTCTGCCCTCACGGGTGCCTTCTGGCCCCGGGGGCGCGGGGGCGCTGCGGGGCCAGGGTCCATGTGCCGGAGAGAGGGCTGGTGGCCGCAACCTACGGGTTGATATCCTCTCTGGCCATAGATCCGATCGAAAAAAAACCGCTGTATCACTGGAACCCGGGGACTCTCACCCTGTCCCTCGGCTCCGTCGGCTGTTCCATGGACTGCCCCTTCTGCCAGAACTGGAGGATCGCGAGGCCGGAGGTCTTCGAGGACGTCCCCGTCCGATACCTGGGCCCCGAGGAGCCCGCGCGGCTCGCCGAGGAGGCGGGCGTTCCCTCCGTGTCCTTCACCTACAACGAACCCCTCGTCTCGTGGGAGTACCTTGTCGACGCCTCTCGGGTCCTGAAGGAGCGCCGCATCCCCGCCATCATCGTCAGCAACGGGCTGATCTCCGAGGCGCCCCTGCAGGAGCTAACGCCGCTCGTCGCAGCGGCCAACATCGACCTGAAGGCCTGCGGCGAGGAGCAGTACCGCACGCTGGGCGGACGGCTCGGGACGGTCCAAAGGACCATCGCCCTCCTCATCGAGGCGGGCGTCCACGTGGAGGTGACCTTCCTGCTCGTCCCCGGGCTCAACGACGAGATGACCCCCTTCCTCGAAATGGTACAATGGCTGTCGGAGCTGTCCCCCCAGCCCGTGCTGCACATCTCGCGGTACTTCCCGAACCGTCGATGGACCGAGGGGGCGACGCCTGAGGCCCTCATGGCGGAGTACGTACAGCGGGCCTCGGAGAGGCTGGTCTACGTGTACGCCGGCAACGGAGGCGACGAGAACAGCACGCTCTGCCGTCACTGCGGAAAGACCCTCGTCCTCAGGCGAGGGTTCCGGGTCACGGCCATGAACGTGGACCCGGCGGGGCGCTGTATGCACTGCGGCAATCCCACGCCCGTCGTCATGACGCTCTGAGCGCAAGGAGGTTCTTTGAAATGGGAAAGCGCATCGCCATCCTGTGTGTCCTGCTCGCGCTCCTCGGCGGCGGAGCGCTCTGGCACTTCATCACCCGCCCCGGCGTGCCCTGGGACAGAGTCGTCTCCCTGGGTTCGGGCGACCCGATCCCCGTCGTCGTCCGGCCGGGGATGAACGGACGCCAGGCCGCCGCCGAGTTCGAGAAGGCCGGCATCGTCGAACAGGGGAGGGCGGGCGACCTCGCCCGATGGATGGCCAGATTCTCCATCGACCGGGCCCTTCATCCGGGCACCTACCTCCTGCGGCGGGGGACCCCGTGGAAGGTGGCGCGGCAGCTGGAGGCGGCGAAGTCCACGTTGACGAGCGCCACGATCGTCCCCGGGACGGACCTCTTCTCCCTGCCCGAGTCCATCTCCGCCGTCCCTCTGAAGAAGGAGGAGCTGGAGTCGCTTCTCATGGACGACGCGCTGTACCCCAAGGAGTTGGCCGCCCTTCTCCCCGACTCCGCCGAGGGGCGGGTCGCCTTTCTCTTTCCCGAGACCTACTACGTGGCGGAGAAGCGGGCGGAGGAGGTCATCGCCTCGGCGTCGGCGCTCTGGTGGAGCAGGGTCGGCAACGCCATCCCCCCTGCGGACAGAACGAAGGAGCGGGTGGGCGAGCTGGCCGTCGTGGCCTCGCTGGTGGAGCGCGAGGGCTACTGGGACGACGAGCGGCCCAGGATAGCCGGCGTCATTGCCAACAGGCGCGCGCGCGACATGGCGCTCCAGATAGACGCCACGGTGGTCTATGCGTGGAAGCGAACGGGCAGGACGCTGACGAGGGTCCTGCACAAGGACCTCGAGGTCGACTCGCCCTACAACACCTACAGGGTGCCCGGCCTGCCCCCCACGGCCATTTGCACGTCGTCGTGGGAGTCCTGGAGCGCCGTGCTGGCCCCCGAGAGGACGGAGTACCTCTACTACGTGGCGCAGGAGGACAGGCGACACCTCTTTGCCACGACCTACAACGGGCACCTGCAGAACATCCGCGCCGTGCGGAAGAAATGACGGAGCGGACGGCGGAGTCCATCGCCCCGGACATGGGGCGTCTGCTCATCGAGCTCCCGGGCGAGGAGATCGTTCTGCTGAGCTGGATCGTATCGGAGTACGACGGGCTTGGATTCGTCACATCCGAACGGGTGCTCGCCCCGAAGGAGCGCGGCGGGGGAAGTCGATGGCTGGTCTCCCTGTACTACCCGGGAGAAAGACGGCAGGACGTGCTAGAATTACTGACGAACCTAGGCAAAGAGGGGATCGGGCTTTCTGTGCTCGGCGAGGAACCGCCTCGCCCCCAGCGGAGCGGGAGCAACCGGGAGGAGACCCACGACTATGAGCATTAACGCGAAAATGGAATCCGCCATGACGGGCCTTCTTCGGGAGGGAGCGGACTACGCCGACATCTATTTCGAGACGGGGTCGTCCCACTCCTGCTTCTTCGAGGACAGGGCCTTCGAGGAGATCACCTCCTCCCGCAGAGAGGGCATAGGCGCCAGGGTGGTTCGGAACGACGAGGTCGCCTACGTCCACGGGCCCGGCGCCACCGCCTCCGAGGCCGTCTTCTACCTCGGGGAGGCCGCGAAGGCCGGCGGGATCGCCGCCCCGCAGGACCCTTTCCCCGCCCTTCGGATCATGGAGCGGCCCGCCCCTCTGCCGGCGCCCCGGCGCGACTTCTTCCACGACCTGGATGGTCGGATCCGCCGGTCGTCCCTCTGGGTGCGGCAGGTGTCCATGCACTTCGAGACGGCGGAGAAAACCTGCACCGTGTTCACCAGCGACCGCACCATCGCCAGGGACAGGCGAATCTACACCCTTTTCAGCGTCGAAGTGGTGCTCGAGAAGGACGGGGACCTCCAGACGGGGTACGAGTCGGCGGCCTTCGCCCTCGGCGAAGGGGACTTTTTTGACAGGGTGACGCCCCTCCAGGTCGCCGAGAGGGCTCTCGCCAGGGGGCTTTTGCTGCTCGACGCCCCGCCCTGCCCCGCGGGGGCAATGACGGTCCTCCTCTCCGGGGAAGCCGGAGGGACCATGATCCACGAGGCCTGCGGCCACGGTCTCGAGGCGGACATCGTCCAGAAGGACTTCTCTCCGTACCGGGACAAGATCGGCCAGACTGTGGCAAGCCCGCTCGTCACCCTTGTGGACGACGGGACGCTCCCCGGCGCCTTCGGCAGCGGCTCCTGCGACGACGAGGGAACGCCCTGCGGCCGGACGGTCCTGATAGAGCAGGGCGTGCTGAAGGGGTACATGACCGACGTCCTCTCGGCGCGGCGGGGCGGGCTGCCCCGCACAGGCAACGGCAGGCGAAGCTCCTACCGCGCCGTGCCCCAGCCGAGGATGACGAACACCTTCATCGAGCCCGGTGCGACGCCGCTGAGCGAGATGCTTCGGACCATGAAGCGGGGGCTTGTCGTGAAGCGAATGGGCGGCGGCGAGGTGAACCCCACGTCCGGTGACTTCGTCTTCCAGGTCACCGAGGGCTACCTCGTCGAGGACGGCGTGATCCGTCATCCGGTGCGCGGAGCGACGCTGACGGGGAACGGGCCCGAGGCGTTGCGGAACATTCAGGCCGTCGGGGACGATCTGCACTTCCTGCACGGCATGTGCGGCAAGGGCGGGCAGAGCGTGCCCGTCACCGACGGACAGCCGTCGCTCTTGATCGGCAATCTGGTGGTAGGAGGCACGGACGCGTAGCATGGGCATATTCTCGAGAGGAAAGAAACAGGCGGAACCGGTCAAGAGACCCCGGGCCGCGAAAAAAGAACGGCCTGGCGGAGGGGCGCTGTCCCTCTGGCTGGAGGTGGCCGTGTTCTTGCTCTTCGCCTTTTTGCTGTACACCCTGGCCTCCCTCTTCTCCCTCCGCACGGGCGCCTGGGGGGAGAGGATACGGTTCTCCCTCCTTCAGAACATGGGCGGCGCCATCCTCATCCCGGTGCTCTTCTGCATCTACCTGTGCGTCGCCTTCTTCCTGAAGAGCGGGACGGCCAATTTCTTCAAGCAGCTGCTCGGATCCTTCCTTCTCTTCCTCTGCACGGCCCTTCTTCTCGGGCTTTTCCGCATGGCCCGCCTCTTCTCGGCCTCGGGCGTCCTCTCGCCCGGATACCTGGGCGACGGACTGGCCATCTTCTTCACCCGCAACATCGGCACCTTCGGGACCTTTTTGCTGGGGCTCGCGACCCTCGTGCTCACGGCCACGCTCTACGGCCTTCTTCAGCCCGCCTCCATCGCGGCGAAAGGGGCGGCCTTCGTCAAGACGCTGGGCTCCGTCCGGCGCCTCCGCCCCCGGTCGAGCCGAGAAGACGCCGGCGACGGTCCGCTGCCAACGCCATCTCCGTCGGCCCTCAGGGAGGACGCCCCCTCCCTCTCCCGCAGTCGCGAGCTCACTTTCTCCGACGAGGAGCAGGGGGGCGAGTTCCCCATGATCCCCGCAGACGAGAGGGAGACACCGCGTCAGGAGCCCTCCGCGCCCGAGGAGGACCTGCCGGTGGATGTCGCCCCAGAGGACGGCCCTGCGCCGGACGAACCGGAGGGCGACCCCAGCGCCGTTCCCGAGATTCAGTTCAACGAGGAGGAAGGGTCGGAGAAAAAGGTCCGGGGCGGCACCTTCCCGCCCCCTCCCGATCTCTTCGGACCAAGGCAGCAGGAGGACTCGGCCGAGCAGAACGACGCCGTCCGGGAGCAGGGGAACGCCATCATCGGCACCCTCTCGGACTTCGGCATCCAGGCCGAGCTGGCGGACGTGATCATCGGTCCGACGGTCATCCAGTTCCAGCTCCAGCTCGCGCCGGGGATCAAGGTCAGCAGGGTGGCGGGGCTGAGCAACGACCTCGCCGTGGGACTCGCCGTCCCCGCCATTCGCGTGGAGGCCCCCATCCCCGGCAAACCCTACGTGGGCGTGGAGATCCCGAACCCGAAGCGGCGGGGGATCTCCATACGGACGATCCTCGAGTCCCCGGCCTATCAGGAGAACGAGAACGACCTCCCGCTCCCCATGGGAGTCCGGGTGGACTCCCGCCCCCTCGTGATCGGCCTCGAGGAGCTGCCGCACCTTCTCGTTGCCGGCACCACGGGGTCGGGGAAGAGCGTCTTCGTCACGAGCTGCATCACGGGGCTGTGCACCCACCGGACGCCAGAGGAGCTCCGGCTGATCCTCATCGACCCCAAACGGGTGGAGCTCAGCATCTACGAGAACCTTCCCCATATGCTCGCCAAGCCCGTCGTGTCCCCCAAGAAGGCGGTGCAGGCCCTTGCCTGGGCCGTCCGCGAGATGGAGCACCGCTACGAGGTCTTCGCCAGAGCCCGGGTCCGCAACCTGAAGTCCTACAATCAGGCCGTCCTTCCCAAAGCCCAGCTTCCTCACATCGTCATCGTGGTGGACGAGCTGGCGGACCTCATGTTCACCGCCCAGAAGGACGTGGAGGACTACATCTGCCGCCTGGCCCAGATGGCCAGGGCGACGGGCATCCACCTGATCCTGGCGACCCAGCGC
>CALCQG010000160.1 GCA_937897575.1 uncultured Synergistales bacterium
GCGTTCTCCGGCGGAGGGAGGAAGAACATGTACGCTATTGTTGAAACAGGCGGAAAGCAGTACCGCGTTCAGGAAGGGGACGTCATTCGCGTGGAGCGTCTCGCCGTCGAAGACGGCGAAGCGGTCGTCCTCGACAAGGTCCTTCTCGTGGGGCAGGATGACGGAGTGCTCGTCGGGACACCCTATCTGCAGGGTGCGTCGGTCAGCGCGTCCGTCGTCACCAGCGGCAAGGGGGACAAGGTCATCGTCTTCAAGTACAAGAGCAAGAAGAACTACCGTCGCCTGAGAGGGCACCGGCAGCTGTTCACGGATATCAGGATCGACGGCATCACCGCCGGGGCGTGACGTGACGGAGATATCCGTAGGCCTTCGCGACGGGCGGGCTGTCTTCCTGACCGTAGAGGGGCACACGGAGTTCTCCGAGAAGGGACGGGACGTCGTCTGCGCGGCCGTATCCGCCCTTGTTCAAGCGCTGCGGTTCGGCTTCGAGTCCGTCCTGAAGGATGAGAGGATCCTGTACCGCGGAGACGGCGAGAGGCCGTCCATGACCCTCGACTGGCGGAGCAGCGGCGGCGAAGGGGACATCCTCGTCCAGACGGTGATCGGATCCTTGCGGGAAATCGCCCGGGCATATCCGGGAAATGTGCGTATCGTGGAGGTGCACGAACAATGACGTGGAACTTTGATCTGCAATTCTTCGCCCACAAGAAGGGGCAGGGCAGCAGCACGAACGGCCGCGACAGCGACGGCAAGAGGCTCGGCATCAAGAAGTACGCCGGAGAGGACGTCGTCGCCGGAAATATTCTGGTCAGGCAGCGAGGGACGAAGATCCATTACGGCAAAAATGTCGGAATGGGGAAGGACAACACCCTCTTCGCCATGAGCGCCGGAAGAGTCTCCTACGAGACGAAGGGGAAGAAAAAGGTGGTCTCCATCATCGCCGCGGAGACGGCCGAGTAGCCGTTCCCTCTCTCACCAGGCGCCATCAGAACGTGCAGCCTTTCAAGGGGCCCTGCGTCATCTCTTTCAGGCGGTGAACTTCCGTCGCCCTGAAGAGAGGGGAGGGTCCTTCATTTTTTCCGTGCTTCACAAGATCGTAGAGTTGGTGACCACCGATGAGATTCGTCGACTTCGTGACCATATCAGTGCGAGGAGGCCGGGGCGGCAACGGGGGCCTCAGCTTCCGAAGAGAAAAGTACATACCCAAGGGCGGTCCCGACGGCGGGGACGGCGGACGGGGTGGCGACGTCCTTCTGGAGGCCGCCCAGGGCGCCCTGACCCTTGCCGATTTCCAGTACGAGAAGCGCTTTCGCGCCGAGGACGGAGAGCCGGGCAAGGGGGCGTTGAAGGCCGGTGCGGCCGGCAAGGATCTGATCATCCCAGTGCCCTGCGGGACCATCGTCTACGATCAGGAGACGGGTGAGATCCTCGCCGATCTCGTGGAACCGGGGGACCTCACCGTGGCCGCCAAGGGCGGCCGCCCCGGGCGCGGCAACGCCCGTTTCAAGAGCTCGGTGCGCAAGACGCCTCGTTTTGCGGAAAAGGGGGACGAGGGGGAGGAGCGGCGCATCCTCCTCGAGCTGAAACTCATCGCCGACGTCGGCCTTGTGGGCGTGCCGAACGCCGGTAAGTCGAGCCTGCTCGCCGCCATATCGAACGCCAAGCCGAAGATCGCCGGGTATCCCTTCACGACGCTGTCACCCAACCTCGGCGTCCTGTCCGTCGACGACCAGAAGATCGTCATCGCCGACGTCCCCGGGCTCATCGAGGGGGCTCATGAAAACAAGGGGCTCGGCATCTACTTCCTGCGCCATATCGAACGGACGCGGTTCCTGATCCACGTTCTGGACCTCGGAGCGGGCAGCGCCGACGCTGTGCTCAACCAGTGGCGTGTGCTGCGGGACGAGTTCGCGGCCTACGATGCGGCATCGGAGCAGGACGCCCTTCCTGGCCGGGAGGGACGGCCGAATCTTCTGTCCCACCCCTTCATAGTCCTCGGAAACAAGCTGGACCTTCCGGGAGCGAGGGAGAACGACAGAGCCGTGCGCGCCTTCATGGAGCAGAGGAACATCCCCTATTTCTCCACCAGCGCCCTCACGGGCGAGGGGATCGAGGAATTCATCCCCGTGGTCGCCTCTTTGGCCAGGGAGCACGCCCGCCCCGAGGGGGAGACCCGCCTCACGGTGGAACGTGCCGCCCCCTCCCGCCCTTCGACGAGAGACACGCCTGTGTCCATCGTCGCTCTCCAGGACGGGTCGGGCTTCCGGGTCGTCCACGAGGGGCTCGAGAGGATTCTGAAGCGGTACGACTTCGAACAGGACGACGCCATTGCGCACTTTGCCCGCCTCGTGCAGAAGTTCCGAATAGAGGAGCTTCTCGAGGAGAGGGGCGCGAAAAAGGGCGATATGGTATATATTGGCGATGTGGAGTTCGTCTTTGAACCCGACAAGGCTATGGAGTAGCGAACGGAGGCGGTCATGGCGGTGCGAGGTGGCCGGAAAGAGGTTCGACGAATAGGGATCATGGGGGGCACCTTCGACCCCGTGCACTTCGGGCATCTTCTTGCGGCGGAGGAGAGCAGGCGGGCCCTCGACCTGAGCGAGGTCATCTTCATTCCTGCCGGAGATCCCGCCCATAAACGCCAGCGCCGGGTCGCCTCCCCCGAGGACCGGTACATTATGACGCTCCTCGCCATCCTCGACAACTCGTACTTCACGCCGTCGCGGATCGAGATCGACCGCAAGGAGCCGAGCCACACCGTGGACACCCTGAGGGAGATGCGCCACTGGTACGCGCCCGAGAAGGTTCAGTTCTACTTCATAACGGGGCTCGATGCCGTGCTCGGCATCACATCCTGGAAGGAACACGAGGCCCTTCCCGGTCTGTGTCGCATCGTCGCCGCAAGCCGGCCGGGCTACATGCCCGAGAAGATCAAGGCACTCCCCAGGGAGGTGCGGGACGCCATCATCCCCATCGAGATCCCCCTCCTCTCCATTTCGAGCACCGACATCCGACAGAGGATCGAGGACGGAAAGAGCATCAAATACCTCCTTCCGGATCGGGTGGAGCAGTACATCTACAAGAAGAAGCTCTACAGGAAGAGGTCGGAGGCGTGAGCCATGAAATTCACTAAATTCGCTGTAATCCTTCTGCTGGCCGTCATCGCAGCATTCGGAGGAGCCGCGTTGCGCGTGCGGTCCTTCGTCGACCCGGAACCGCAGACCATCAAGGACTCCATCTCCTTCATCGAAGAGTCGGGTTCCGTCAACATCCTCCTCGTCGGCATCGATAACGTCGACGGAGGGCGCCGAGCGGACGCCATCGCCTTCACATCGGTGGACATCGACAACAAGGTCGTCCGCCTCATGTCCATCCCGAGGGACACGAGAGTCCAGATCCCGGGACGGGGGTGGGACAAGATCGGTCACGCCTACGCCTACGGCAGCCTTCCGCTTCTGCTCGAGACGGTGGTGAACTACCTCGGGCAGCCCATCAACTACTACGTCCTCGTCAACTACGACTCCTTCCCCTCGGTGATCAACCTCCTCGGCGGAATCGAGATCGACG
The DNA here is from genome assembly GCA_937897575.1 of uncultured Synergistales bacterium. Lineage (GTDB taxonomy): Bacteria > Synergistota > Synergistia > Synergistales > Aminobacteriaceae > CALCQG01. Next base: position 3,568 of record CALCQG010000160.1, read on the forward strand.
TGGAGCGCCGAATGGTGTACAACGACTACGCCGGCAAGCTGTTCATCAACATCCCGAAGGGGCGGCAGGTCCTGGACGGGAAAAACGCCCTGCACTACGTCCGCTTTCGTCACGACGCCCTCGGCGACATAGGGAGGGTCGAACGGCAGCAGCAGTTCGTCCAGGCCGTGCTGAAGAAGGTGCAGTCTCCCGCCATGATCCCGAAGATACCGGAGCTGGTGCAGAAGGCCATCGAGATGGTCCAGTCCGACATGACGCCGGCCCAGGCGCTGCAACTGGCCTCCTACCTCAGGGATCTGCCCCCGGAGAACATGGTCTTCTTCACGCTGCCGGGGAAGGCCGCCTATATCTCCAACCTGAGCTACTGGATAGGGGACATCACGGCGGCGTCCCAGCTCCTTGCCACCGTGCCGGAGACCAAGGAGTCCGTCGCCTCCGACGATCTTCAGGCCGTTCAGCCCGCCCCCGAAAAACTGGACGTCCAGGCGCTCGTCTCGTCCATGACCGTGCCGGTGATGATCCTGAACGGGTCAGGAGCACCTGGGATCGGCAAGCAGGCGGCGACGGCGCTGCAGAAGATCGGTGTGGACGTGAGCCGTACGGGCAACGCAAAGCACTTCGACTACCGGACAACGACGATTCAGGTGCCGGAGACGGCCACCGACGCGCTCATGGAGGAGGCAAGAACCCTCGGCGCCATCGTGGGGGTGGACCGACGGCTGATCACGCGGCGGGCAGGCGTGACGGCCACGACGATCATTCTTGGCAAGGACATGGAGAAGGTCCTGAAAAGGCTCGACCAACTCGCGGCAAACTGAGAAAAACTACGGGACGAAGGGAGCAGGTGATCGCAGCGTGAGCGAGAAGAGTGAGGCCCTGAGAAAATATGACTTCCTGTACGATGCCCTGGCGAACAAGAGGGGATTGGACATTACGGCGCTCTATCTGGGCGAGGACTCCTACGTTTCGGACGTCTTCATCCTGGTGACCGCCAACTCGGACATCCATATGGGGACCCTCAGGGACGCCGCCCTCGAGGCCCTGCACGCCCACGGGTTCAGCACCTCCGTCGAGGGGCGCGAGAGCCTTCGGTGGTGTCTGGTGGACGCCGGGGAGGTGGCGGTGCACATCTTCAGCGCGCCGGGGCGTGAGCAGTACAAGCTGGACAAGCTCTGGGGCGACGCGCCATCGTACCATCATTCCTACCGGGAGTAGCGAATGACATGGAGGCCCCTGGGCAAGAGGGGCACGGACATAAAGAGAAAACGAACCGTCCCGCATACAGAAGACCCCCGGCAGAAATGCGCCGGGGGTCCTTTCATGGCAAAACGATTTTAAGTGTCCTATAATATATCTTATGTGATGCTATTAACCCTCCGTGGCCCGCCGATAGGACTCGTATATCCCGAGGAACTTGTCCACGTCCAAGGACGCCCCTCCGACCAGTCCTCCGTCGATGTCCGGCTGTTCGAAAAGGCCGGCGGCGTTCTTCTCGTTGACGCTCCCTCCGTACAGAACGGGCACCGTCACGACGGCTCCGTATTTCTTCCGGACCCCGTCCCGGACGTGCCGACATACGGCCTGGGCATCCTCGGGCAACGCGTTCTTTCCCGTCCCTATGGCCCACACGGGCTCGTAGGCAAGAAGCACGTTCCCCATGGAGTCGCCCGGGACGCCATCGAGCGCCGTCGAAAGCTGCCGGTCCACCACGTCCGTCGTCGCTCCCGATTCGCGTTCGGCAAGGGTCTCGCCGAAGCACAGGACGGCCTTCAGCCCGAGGTCCAGAGCCCTCTTCAGCTTGGTCGCCACGATCTCGTCGTCGTCGGCGAAGAGGCTTCGCCGCTCGCTGTGGCCGACGAGGACGTGGGTGCACCCCAGATCCCGGACCATGGCCATGGATACGGCGCCCGTGTAGGCCCCCC
>CALCQG010000161.1 GCA_937897575.1 uncultured Synergistales bacterium
GCCACTTCCCCATGTGAGGGCATCCGCCCACGGGGGCGCCCTTGATCGAAAGCGACCAACCTTTTTGGCCTCCGGGCCATTTTCTATTCTTTAGCTTCTATTGTGGCAAGTTCACGGACGGGGCGACAGGCCGGCCCGCTCCACCACCTCGGGCACGATGTCCTCCCACCCTATGGCCATTATATGGATGCCGTGCACGCCCTTGATGGTTCGCAGATGCTCGATCGTCTCCAGGCATATCCTCACGCCCTCCTTCTTCGGTTCAGAGGCGTTCTTCATGCGCTCCACCACCTCGTCGGGAACGGACATTCCGGAGACCTTGTTCTTCATGTAGATGGCTGCCTTGGCCGACCTGAGCGGGATGACCCCCGCGAGGATGTGCACCCTCTCATCCAGGCGTTTGTCCTGCACGTGCTCCATGAACCTCTCGAAACGGTCCAGGTCGAACACTGCCTGGGTCTGCACGAACTCCGCGCCGGCGGCGACCTTCTTGGCCAGGCGTACGACCCGCAGGTCGAAAGGATCGGCGAACGGGTTGGCCACCGCTCCCAGGTAGACGTTCGGAGCCTCATCAAGGGCGTCCCCTCCCCACACCTTGCCCTCGTCCCTCATTTGGCGGAACACCGTCAGCTCCTGCACCGGGTCAATGTCGTAGACGCTCTTTGCTTCCCTCTGGTTGCCGAACCGCGGATGGTCCCCCGACAGGCACAGGACGTTGCGCACTCCCAGGGCGGCCGCGCCAAGCAGGTCCGACTGCAGGGCGATGCGGTTGCGGTCCCGGCAGGTCATCTGCACCACTGGCTCCACCCCTTCCTGGATGCACAGGGCGGCCGACGCCACGCTGCTGAGCCGGACGATGGCCGTCTGATTGTCGGTGAGGTTGAACGCGTCGGCACTCCCCTTCAGCAGACGGGCGCGCTGCCGGACGGCATCGCCGCTGGCCGATCTGGGGGGCCCGATCTCGGCGGTGACGGCGAAGCGACCGGAGTCCAGGACCCGGTGCAGATTGCTGCGGTGCGCCGTCATGTTTCCTCATCCTCCAGCACGGCCCTTTTCCTCACGATGCGCCGCGGCCCGCCGTGCCCGGACGGCGTCCAGTCCTTCGGAGGTATGTTCACCTCCAGCAGCTCGGCATGTCCCAGGCGGAGCAGTGAGCGATATATCATGTCCCAGGCGCATGGGGTTTCGGGGTCGATCTCGCACCTGCCGCCCTGGGAGCCTCCGCACGGGCCGTTGAGGAGCGATTTGGAGCAGCGGGCCACCGGGCATATCCCGCCCGTGAGGTGGAGGACGCAATCGCCGCAGCCGCCGCACCTTTCCTCGTAGACACCCTGTTCGACGGGAGCGCCCATGTTGCTGGTGTTCAGGCCGGGGAGCGCCTGAACGTCCGGGAAGGTCTCCTGCATCACCTGTACGCCGACCCCGCAGGCCAGGGACAGGATGGCATCCTTCCCTTCCACCATGGGTGCGACCTCCCGCGTCCACTCTTTCTCGCATTGCCTTTCCACGGTCACGGTCTCGATGCTCCGTTCCAGTCCGCCCGCGGCGGCGTGCAGGCGCAGAGCCTCGGCCAGCGCCGCGACCTCGCGTTCGCCCCCCGCCTGGCACACGGCCACGCAGGAGCGGCAGCCCGCCACCAGGATGGAGCGGCGCCCTTCCAGCATCCCTATCAAGCGGGCCAGGTCCTTCCGCTCGGCGATGATCATGCGTCCCCCTCCAGAAGCTTGACGGGCCCCAGCCTCTCGGCGCGCTCCTCCATCGTTCTCATGGCGTCCACCAGCTTGACGTACTGGACCGAGGCGATCTCGACCATCTCCACCCTGTCGGGCGATAGTCCGATCTGCCGCAGGACGCTCTTGGCCTCG
>CALCQG010000162.1 GCA_937897575.1 uncultured Synergistales bacterium
CGTCGCGGCCCACGGACACGGCGTACCCCAGGCCCTCGAGGATCCCGGCGATCCGGGCGGTGGTCCAGAACTCGGTCCAGGCCGTCTCGGCGTGGGCGTGGAACTCGCGGCGGAGCGCGGCGTACTGTCCGATCTCTCTCTCTGTCATCTCCTCCCGCCCCCCTCAGCCTTCGAGGTACTCGAGAACGCAGGAGACCATGGCCTCCACCCCCAGGGGGAGGGACGCCTCGTCGGCCACGAAGCCGGGGTTGTGCAGGGGCGCCGCTTCATCCTTCGAAACAGCGCCCGGCCTGGTCCCCAGCCACATGAACAGGCCGGGAACCTCGCGGCTGAAGAAGGAGAAGTCCTCCCCGCCCAGGGCGGGCTTCTCCACCCGAAGGACCTTCTCGGCGCCGAAGACCTTTTCGAGGGCGCTGAAGGCCGTCTTCACCAGCTCGGGATCGTTCATGAGCGGCGGGTACCCCTTCACGTACTCCACGCGGCAGTCCCCGCCCATGCCCCGTGCGACCCCCTCCGCTATTCCCTGTATGCGGGAGGGCATGGCATCCTGAACATCGGGCGTCACGGTCCGCACGGTCCCCTCCATGACCACCTCGCTCGCGATGACGTTGTACCTGTTGCCGCCTTTGATGGTCCCGATGGTGACCACCGCGGAGTCCAGAGGGCTCACGTTCCTCGAGACGATGGTCTGGAGGGCCGAGATCATCTGGGCGGAGATCGCGATTCCGTCCACTCCGTTCTCCGGCTCCGATCCGTGGGCCGCCTTGCCCGTCACGGTGATGAAGAGGCGGTCCGAGGCCCCCATGAGCGCCCCGGCCTTCGTGGCGACCGTCCCGGTCTCGAGGGCCGGCCAGACATGCAGGCCGAACATGGCGCCCACTCTGGGGTTCTCCAGCACGCCGTCGGCGATCATCCCCGGCGCGCCGCCCTTGGGGTTCCCCTCCTCCGCGGGCTGGAAGACGAACTTCACGGAGCCTCGAAGGTCTTTGCGCATATCGGCCAGCACGAACGCGGCTCCGAGAAGCATGGCCGTGTGGGCATCGTGCCCGCAGGCGTGCATGACCCCCTTCACCGTCGAGGCGTTGGGGAGCCCCGTCTTCTCCTCCATGGGGAGGGCGTCCATATCCGCCCGGAGGGCGACGCAGGGCCCAGGGTGCCCCCCTTCGAGGAGCCCCACCACACCGTGCCCCCCCACGCCGGTGCGCACCTCCAGGCCGAGCTCCCGGAGCGTATCGGCCACGAGGACCGCGGTCTTCTCCTCCTGATAGCTCAGTTCCGGGTTCCTGTGGATGGTCCACCGGAGATCCCGCACCCTCGGCCCGTGTTTTTCCACAAGGGATTTCAGCTGTTCTCTCATGGTCTTCCCTCCCAGTCAGTGGATGGTGAAACCGCCCCGATTCCGATCTTGCGCCGCTCTGGACTTCTCAGCCTCCGCGGAAGGGGAAACGCTTCACCCCGCGAGGCAAACCGGAGGCCGATGCCGCAGAGCAACGCCATTCCAACGAGGTGCGCAGGATACACTGCTCTCTTCGAGGGCTCCTCATCACGCTGTCGGTGCGGGTACCCCGGACGTATCGAACGATCGCCGTCGGGTTGCTCCTCGCGCCCTCGTCCGACCTTCGGTGGTTCCCGGGCCCTCTCCTACGAAGCGTGCGAGCATCTTCATCGCTTTGGAAGTCCGCTGCCACATTCCGATTTTATTGATTGTAGAAAAAATGCGGCACGGGGTCAAGATTGCCTGAATTCACTCCTTTCTTGGATAAAAAACGCTGGCAACACACGGTTCGCGCGAACGAGCACGTCACGCCTCCAGGGGAGTCCTCCGGGAAAACATGCCCCTCCGCGCTCCGTCGTCCTCCCGGTGCGATATGATAGTCTCATGGAGAAACCACCCTTTTCATAAGGAGGAAGAGGAGCCATGGACAGCTTCGACGAGTTCGCCGCCCGGGCCGCTGCACTGGATGAAGCGGACGAGCTGAGCGCGTTCAAAGAGGAGTTCTTTCTCCCCGAGGGGACGGTCTATATGGACGGGAACTCTCTGGGGCTCGCCCCGAGGGCGGCGAAGGAGGCTCTGGAGCGGAGCTTCGGCGAGTGGCGCGACCTCGCCATCGGCGGATGGCTCGACGGGAATCCGCCCTGGTTCCATCTGGCCGAGGAGGCTGGCCGGCTCATGGCCCCCTTGTGGGCGCGTCGCCCGACGAGATCGTCCTGAGCGCTTCGACCACCGTGAACCTCCACGCCCTGGTGAGTACCTTCTACGAGCCCAAGGGGCGTCGGACCAAGATCGTGGCCGACGAGCTGAACTTCCCCTCGGACATCTACGCCCTGGAGAGCGAGATCCGGCTGAAGGGGCTCGACCCGAGGGAGCATCTGGTGCTCGTCCGCTCCCGGGACGGGCGGATCATCGACGAGGAGGACGTCCTGGCCGCCTTCGACGACTCGGTGGCCCTGGCGCTGCTGCCCGGAGTGCTCTACCGGAGCGGGCAGCTTCTGGACATGGAGCGCCTGACGAGTGCGGCCCACAAGCGGGGAATCGTTATCGGCTTCGACTGCGCCCACTCGGCGGGCGCCCTCCCCCACGACCTCTCGAAGTGGGGGGCGGACTTCGCCTTCTGGTGCAGCTACAAGTATCTGAACGGCGGCCCCGGAAGCCCGGCCTTCCTCTACGTGAACCGAAAGCACTTCCACCGCACGCCCGGCCTGGCCGGGTGGTTCGGCTACGACAAGGCCCGTCAGTTCGACATGGCCCTGGAGTTTCATCACGCCCGGTCCGCCGGAGGGTGGCAGATCGGCACCCCCTCCGTCCTCTCGGCATCCACGGTCCTCCCGTCCCTCGAGCTCTTCGGGCGGGCGGGCATGGAGCGCCTGCGCAAAAAATCCCTCGCCCTGACGGACTTCCTCATGGCCATGGTGGACGGCGTCCTCTCGCGGGAGCCCTACGGCTACTCCGTCGGCACGCCGCGGGAGGCCGCCCGGCGAGGCGGCCACGTCTCCCTGGAGCACCACGAGGCCTGGCGGATCTGCCAGGCCTTGAAGAAACGGAGGATCATCCCGGACTTTCGTCCGCCGCGGGTCATCCGGATCGCGCCCGTGCCCCTGTACAACTCCTTCGGCGACGTGCTCGCCGTGGCCCGGGCGTTGAAGGAGATCGTGGACCGCCGTGAGTACGAGGCCTTCTCCACCCAAAGGGACGCCGTCTCCTGACGAAAAGGTACGACGGACGGCCCGCGACGACGCTGTCCGTCGTGTGAAAAGCTCCGGACGCGGAATAGGACGGACGGGTGCAGACGAAAGGGGCCGGCGATCGCCGGCCCCTTTGCGCTATTTCGACGGTTCGGGGAGCGGGTCCGGGGTGGACACCTGCTTGAGCCGCTTCTTCTCGTCGCGCCGCTCCCTGAACTGGCCATAGATCTTGTAGACGCAGGGGATGACCAGCAGGGACACGATGCCGCCGGCGATGAGGCCGCCGATGGACACGAAGGCGATGGGCTGGCGGAGCGCGCCGCCCATCCCCCGCCCGAGGGCCAGGGGGACCATGGAGATGACCGCCGTGGCGATGGCCATGACGAGCATCCGGAGGCGCACGGCCGTCGCCCGCTCTATGGCCACGGCCACCGACTCCCCCTCCTCCCTCCGCCTCGTCTCGGCGTAGTCGATGACCACGATGGCGTTGTTCACCACCAGCCCCACGAGCATGATGAGACCGATGAGGGCGAACATGCTCAGAGAGGTGCCCGAGAGGAGCATGGCCGGGATGACGCCCAGGGCCGCCAGGGGCACCGTGAGGATGATGATGACGGCGAAGACCCAGGATTCCAGGATGGCGGCGATGATGATGAAGGTCAGCGCGATGGCGATGGCGAGGGTCTGGCCCAGCTCCGTGAAGGTCTCCGCCATATCCGCGGCGTCGCCGCCGTAGGTGATGGTCATGCCCTTCGGGAGCTCCATCTCCGCGACGGCGGTCCGGACGGCGCCCGTGGCCTCGCCCACGGAGACGCCCCGCGCGTCGGCCTGCACCGTGACCGTCGTTCGCCGGTCTTTGCGGACGATCTCCGTCGGCCCGTCGCGCCACTGGACATCCGCCATCTCCTCGAGGGGGACGAGGCCGAACTTCGTCATGATGGGCAGCTCCTGGAGCTTGAAGACGTCCTTGCCCTTGTCGGGGGCGATCCGGGCCTTGATGTCGAACTCGTAGCCTCCCTGACGGAACTTTCCGGCGTCCATGCCCACGAGGTAGCCGTAGACCACGTAGGACAGGGTCTTCATGTCGATTCCGAACTGGGAGAGACGCCACCGGACGGGGAGGATCTGCACCTCGGGCTTGCCCATCTCCACGTCGATGCCGGCGTCCACGACGCCCGGAACGGAGGATATCCTGTCCCGGACCTTCTCGGCCATCCCGTAGAGCTCGCCGAGGTCGTCGCCGCCGACCTGCACCTGGATGGGACGCGAACCGCCCATGGTCCGGCGGAAGCCGCTGACGCTGCCCTCCACGCCGGGCATGGACGTCACGAAGGGGCGGAGGCCGTTGGCCATCTCGATGGTGGAGGGGCGGGGCACGCCCTCTTCGAAGTAGGCCTCGACGACGGCGCCGTTGGTGCCGCGGCTCCGACCCGAGGACCCCACGGTGGAGACGATGTACTTAAGGGCCGGCAGGGTTCGCTTCATCTCCTCCTCAACCTCGATGGCCCGTTCCAGGGTCACGGGCAGCGTGGTGTTGCTCGGCAGGGAGATGTTCACCGTCATGGCGCCCGAGTCCATCCTGGGCATCATCTCCGTGCCGATGAGCCCGCCCAGGAAGAAGACGCCCGTCGTCATGGCGGCGAAGAGCAGGATGGTGACCACGGGGTGGCGCAGGGCACGTCGCAGGAAGAACAGGAAGAACGTCTCGAAGCCCGAGTAGAGCCACTCCCACCAGCCGCAGAGGATCTTCGCCGCCAGGGACGTCCCCGAGTCCGATCTGAACCGCGCCGCCATGGAGGGCGTCAGCGTCAGGGAGACCCACAGGGCGAAGAGGGTGGCGTACACGATGGTCATGGCGTACTGCACCAGGAACTGCCCCGACAGGCCCCGCATGATGGCCACGGGCAGGAAGACGCCCAGGTTCGTCGCCGTGCCCGCCAGCACGGAGATGGCGATCTCCTTCGTCCCCTTTTCGGCGGCCTCCTCGGGGGCGTACCCCAGGTCCCGGTAGCGGTAGATGTTCTCGATGATGAGGATGGAGTTGTTCACGAGCACGCCCATGGAGATGGCGAGCCCGAGGGAGCTCATGATGTTCAGGGAGTACCCGTGCATGGCCATGGGCAGGAAGGTGGCGAAGAGGGCCACGGGCATGGCGATGGCCACGATGATCGTGGCGGAGAAGCGCTTCAGGAAGAGGTAGAGAACCACAGCGGTGAGCAGGATGCCGAAGCCCATGTCCCGAAGGACGTTCGTCACCGACGCCTCCACGAAGAGGGAGTCGTCGAAGGGGATCTCGGCGCTGAACTGGGGCATGGTCTCGAGGATTTCGGCCAGCTCCTTCTTCACAAGCTGGCCCGCACGGACCACGTCGGAGTTGGGACGGGCGCTGATCCGAAGCTGCACCACGGACTCGCCGTTCACCCGCGCAACAGAGCGCACGTCCGCCACGCCGTCCACCACCCGGCCCAGGTCCCCGAGGCGGACCGGGTAGCCCGACGGGGTGGGGATCATGATCTCCTCCAGGTCCTCCACCTCGTCGAACTCGCCCACGAGCCGAAGCCACGTCTCGTCCTTCTTCTGGGTGACGTACCCCGACGGGCTCGTCACGTTGTTCACCGCCACGACGGCTGTCAGGGTCTGGATGCTGACCTGATGGTCGCTCATGGCCGCCGGGTCGAGAAGGACCTGGATCTGCCGGTTCTCGCCGCCCGTCACGTCCGTCTGCCCCACGCCCTCCACCCGGGAGAGCCGCGGCATGATGGTGTCCTCGATGACGGTCTTGGCCTCCTTCGGCGGCAACGTGCTCCTGAAGGAGACGATGAGGAAGGGCATGGCGTTGATGTCCACCTTGCGGAAGATGGGCTCGTCCACGGTGTCGGGCAGGTCGCGCCGGGCGGCCTTCACCTTGTTCGAGACGTCCACCAGCGCCTGGTCCACGCTGACGTTCACCTCCATCTCGAGGATGACCAGCGAACGTCCCTCGGAGGAGTAGCTCGTGATCTTGTCCAACCCCTCGAGGTCGGCCACGGAGTTCTCGATGGGCTTCGTGACCAGCTGCTCTATCTCGTGAGGGCTCGCGCCCGTATACGTGGCCATGACCACCACCACGGGGATCTCGATCTTCGGGAGCAGCGCCACGGGCAGCCGGTTGTAGCTGCTCACGCCCAGAACGAAGAGCACGAGGACCATGGCCCAGGTGAACACCGGGCGTTTGATGCAGAAGCGGACCAGAGCGCCCATAGCTAGTTGGCTGCCCTCTCGTCCGCCGCAGTCGTCTCCGACGCCCTCGTATCCGCGATCTTCACGGCCGCCCCGTCGGACAGAAGGTTGAAGCCTCTCGTGACCACAAGGTCCCCGTCGTTCAGCCCCGACTCGACGATCACGCGGCCGTCCTGCCCGTCGCCCGGCACGATGGTCCGCGCCCTGGCTCGGCTTTCCGCCTGGTCCACCACGTAGACGTAGGCCTCTTCGCCGCGGCGGAGCACCACCTCTGTCGGGACGACGATCACGTTCTCCCTGTGTTCCACCAGGAAGCGCCCCTCGAGGTAGGTCCCCGGCAGCACCTTCGAATCGGCCGGAAGGCCGACGAGGACGGGGTACAGCCCCGAGCCGGCCGCCGCCTCGGGGGACACGCGCTTCACCATGCCCCGTTCCGTGCCGTCCTGGGTGACGACCTCCACCGGCATGTCCTTCGCCACGGAGCGGATGTCCCGCCGCGAGACCATGAAGTCCACCTCGAGAGCTCCGATGTCCACCACGGTCAGCAGGGGTTTCCCGGGCTCGGCCACCTCGCCGGGCTCCACCATCCGGGCGGACACGACGCCGTTCAGGCTCGCCTGCACCTGGGTCCTGTTCACCGTGGTCCGGGATGCCTGGAGCTTGGCCTGCTCCTCCTTCACCTTCGACTGCGCCTGCTCGACCTGGGCTTTGGACACGCCGCCCGACTTTGCGAGGGCCGAGAGGCGTTCGTACTCCCTTCGGGCGTCGTCGTAGTTCGCCTGAACCGCCGCCATGTCCAGGCGGTAGTTCTGGGACGACAGGGTCACCAGCGTCTGCCCCTTCTTCACGTGGTCGCCCACACGGACGTGGACCTCCTGCACGATCTCGCGCACATAGGATGTCACGTTCTGGCTGTTCACGGTCTTCACCTGGCCGTAGTAGTTCCGCCGGACCTCCCAGTCTTCACGGCCCGCCGGCGTCACGTCCACGGCGTATACCGGCTCGCCCTTGCCGGACATGGCCTGCTGGCGGATCTTCTCCGCGACCTTGAAGCCCATGAAGAGCACCAGAGTGCCCACGAGCACCACCCAGAACAAAACCTTCAGGCTCGACGATAGCTTCCTCCACATACACCCATCACCTTGACCCTTCCGGCGACGATACCCGTGCGAACAAGTCCATCACCATATCCTGAAAACGCTCCCGTTCCACGGGGTGTCGCCCGTTCAACGCCGCGAAATACCATGAATCCATGATAGAGAGCACCGCCAGCCCCAATTTGCTCAGCACCTCCGGCGAAAAATCGTCCCGGAGGACGCCAAGGGCCTGTCCGCGCCGCACGAAATCCTCGAGGACGTCGTTCATCCTCCGGCGCAGACACCCCACCCACTCGCCCGCCGTCTCGTCGCTCCTCGGCTCGAACACCCGCCGCGCCGCCTGGATGACCTTCATGTTCGCCTCGGCAAAGGAGAGCGTCTTCCCATAGTACGCCCGGCAGAGGGGCCAGAAGTCCTCGGCGCGCTCCGGTCGGGGGAAGGGCCCCACGGAATCGAGAAAAAACCGCTCGAACTCCTCGAAGACCGCACCGTAGAGCCTCTCCTTGTTCTCAACGTAGTAGTAGACTGCACCCTTGCTCAAACCCGACCGCTCGATGATCCTGTTGTAGGAAGCACCGGCGATCCCGAAAGCGGCGAACTCCTCCACCGCCGCCTCGAGAAGCGCCCGCCGCTTCTCCGCATCCAGCGTTCTCGACCCCGAAGAGGAGAGCACAACAACACCTCCCGCAAGAATATCGACTGATAAGTTAGACCATGCGGTCTGCTTTGTCAATGAGGGAAAGAGGGATTTTCACAGAGGTAGAACTCCGTCTCGTGCGCACAGGAAGGAGGAAGAACACACCCATTCTATCTTCTTTAATCAGCAACTCCGCCCCATGGGCGCAGGGAGAGGCGAACGCGGGGCGAAAGAGAGGACGCCGTCGTGGCGAAACCCTCTTTACGGCCTTCCACATGGTGGCCATGCCCCAGGCACCCATGAGGAGCACCAAGGCCTTGACGCCCAGGGCCATCACGCGGTCCGCTTCATCCTTCTTGCGATCTCCGCGGCGTTGGCCGCACACCGACCCGAACTCGGCGGTTGGACGCCAACTCCGCGGGACGGGGCACCTTCTCTCACGCACATTCTCCTCCCCCAGAGCTGACGATGTGAAGAGCGGGGGATCACCCCCGGAGCTCTTTTTCGGCTCGAGACGACACACCGCTACTCGACCCTGTATAATGAGCCGGGAGAAAATGAACACGGTGACAAAGGCAAAAGCGTTCAGCCGGCAAACAATGTGAAGGCGGCTCTCTGTTGAAGAACGGCCGCGAGGATGAACCGGAAAGGGTCGTCCATTTGAGTGGTACGGAGGATCCCGCGCTCCTTTACCGTGTGAAACAGTGCGTCCGTGCTGACGCGGGGAAGAAGAGGACGGTGCGCACGCCTCCACTCCCCGTCAGGAGAAAAATCTTTCGCCGATTCCGCGGCGAAATCCTTCCGGTACGCTCCCAAGGGGTGAGCTGAATGAAAAACACACGTACGCGGCAGGTGTACCGGTGGGTACGCAGGGTGCTCGACCCCATAGTGAAAGTGAATGTATGGACCGTTGTGCGGTGTTTGGCGAATATCCCGCGCTACGGACTCTTCCTGCGCGATTTCGTCCGGTACAGGAGTATGTCACGGGCGGAACAGATCCGTTTTGTCGATCTGTATCCCTTTCTCGATGATAGAGAGTATGGCTCGTGGACAGGAAAAGGACAGTATTTCTACCAGGATATATGGGCTTTGCGCAAGGTACGGGAGAGCGGCGTGACACACCATGTGGACGTGGGCTCCAGGATCGACGGTTTCACCGGCCAATGCAGCGCCATATGTGCGGTGGAGTTTGTCGATCTGCGGAAGGTTGAACTGCGGCTTCCCGATCTCTCCGTGCGGGAGGGGGATATTCTCCATCTGCCCTATGACGACCAATCCATTGAATCACTCTCATGTCTTCATGTCCTTGAACACATCGGCCTGGGACGATATGGCGATGCAATGAACCCCGAAGGTTCCAGGGAGGGGGCCCGGGAGTTGACAAGAGTGCTCGCTCCGGGAGGGAGTCTGTACCTGGGTATTCCCATAGGCCGCGAGCGCGTCGCTTTCAATGCCCACAGGTTTTTCTCCACGAAAACGATCCTGAATTTCTTTCAGGGGCTGCATCTCGAGGAATTCTCCGCCATAACCGATGACGATGTTTTTGTGCGGAACGCATCACTCCAGGACTTTGAAAACGCGAACGACTCCTGCGGGCTTTTCCATTTCACGAGGAGGCGGGAGTGAAGACCGAGGGCCTTCAGATCATCAGGATCACAGGGACTATGACGGATATCGTTCTCTTGACCGGCCTGCACGCTCGACCGGGGAAATGCAAAAAATCGGCGCCCGGAAGACATTGTCGCCTTCCGGGTGCCTTCATCCTATAAAACCAATCGGTCAAACTCGGCGGGGGACTCCATTCCCAGCACTTCCGCCCCGAAACACCACCGGCAGGGTTGGCACAGCCTCGTCCGAGGAAGACGGCGCCCTTTCAGTACTGGGAGACGCCAAGCTCCTGGAACAATCCGTTGGGTACCCGCCTCATCCGGACCTCCTCCCCGCCGTGTGCTCCTCGGATATGACCTCCGCAAGAGAGGGGCCCTCTCACTGCGGGCACCGCCGCAGCGGCCCAGGGACGGAGACCGTAACGGGAAGAGAGCCCTTCCCGGCGATAGGGGAGCGGGGTTCCATCCGTTCTCCTCCCTCCCTCGTCTTCGCCACCATGGCTCTCTCCCCTTCGTCCTGTCACCTGCCCATGAGCACCCGGGACGCGTTCAGCGTGGCCAGCAGCGCCACCCCCACATCGGCGAAGACGGCCTCCCACATGGTGGCCATGCCCCAGGCGCCCATGAGGAGCACCAGCGCCTTGACACCCAGCGCGAAGGTGATGTTCTGCCACACGATGGTCCTGGTGCGGCGCGCGATGGCCACAACGTCGGCCACGGACGACGGATCGTCGCCGAGCAGGACTCCGTCGGCCGCCTCCACGGCAGCGTCGGCGCCGAGCCCCCCCATGGCGAGCCCCACGTCGGCCGCGGCGAGGAGCGGCGCATCGTTCAGCCCGTCGCCCACGAACACCGTGACGCCTCCGATGCGATCCCGCTCCCGCTCGAAGGAGCGGAGTTTGTCCCCCGGCAGCAGATCGCCCTCCCAGACGTCGAGGCCCAGGGAGGAGGCCACGGTCTCCGCATTCCCGGCCCGGTCGCCGGAGAGCATGCCGATGGTCGTCACCCCCAGCGTCCGAAGGCCGTGGACGGCGCGGGCGGCCTCGGTGCGAAGGGTGTCCGACACGACGAGGTACCCTGCGTAGCGCCCCCCGATGGCCACGTGGACCAGGGCCCCGCCGGCCTCCACGGGCGTCACGGCGATGCCCGCGCTCTCGAGCAGACGGGCGTTTCCGGCGAGAACGACCTGTCCGTCCACGACGGCGCGGACGCCCATGCCGGCGATCTCCTCCACGGAGACGGGGTCCGCCGTCCCGCCTCCGGCTGCCGCCACGGCCCTGGCTATGGGGTTGTTCGCTTCATAAGCTTCTGCTCCTGCTGTTATTTTTTGCGAAGAAGCTCGTCGGACGTGAAGGCGCCATGGGGCACGACCTCCGTCACGGTGAAGACCCCCTTCGTGAGGGTCCCCGTCTTGTCGAAGAGCACGCCCTTCGTCCGCCAGAGATTCTCCAGCACGCTGCCGCCCTTGAGGAACACGCCCCGCTTCGACGCCGCACCGATGCCGCCGAAGATGGCCAGAGGCACGGAGATGACGAGGGCGCATGGGCAGGAGACGACGAGGAAGACCAGGGCGCGGTACCCCCACTGGCGCACCGTCCCGAAGCCCACAAGGGGAGGCAGGATGGCCAGCAGAGCGGCGGCCGCCACGACGGCGGGCGTGTACCATCGGGCGAAGGAGGTGATGAACCGCTCCGTCGGCGCCTTCTTCTCCCGGGCTTCCTCCATGAGCCGGAGGGCCTTCGAGAGGGTCGACTCGCCGAAGAGGCTCGTGGTCCGCACGACGACCGTTCCGCTCAGGTTGACGGACCCCGCCAGGACCTCGTCCCCGGGGCGGACATCCCGGGGGATGGACTCGCCCGTCAGGGACGCCGTGTCCAGGGCTGAGACACCCTCCGTCACGACACCGTCGAGAGGGATCTTCTCGCCCGGTTTCACGAGCAGGAGGCTCCCCACGGCCACATCCTCTGCCCGGCGGGGCACCTCGGCGCCCCCTTCGAGCACCGTGGCCCCGTCGGGGCGGATGTCCGAGAGGGACAGGATGGCCCGCCTGGACCGCGCCACGGCCATGTCCTGGACCAGCTCACCCGCCTCGTAGAAGAGCATGACCGCCACGGCTTCGGCGTACTCCCCTACGGCGAAGGCCCCGAGGGTGGCGATGGTCATGAGGAAAAACTCGTCGAAGATCCGCCCCTTCGCCAGGTTGCCCGCCACGGTGCGCAGGACGTGCACCCCCGCCGTCAGATAGGCCGTCACGAAGAGGGTCGTCTGAAGGGCTCGCTCCATGGGCAGGAACAGCGCCGCCGCGAGCAGCAGGCCGGCCGTGCCCAGGCGAAGGGCATCCCTCTTCGGCAAGACGGGGCCGGCCATGGCCGATTCCTTCCTGTCGCGAACCACCACGCCGGGCTCGATGGACGACGCGATGGACTGAACGGCGGCGGCCAGTTCGTCACCCCTTGCGCCGTCGGCGAGGCGGATCACCAGGGAACCGCTCAGGACGTCCAGCGACGCGTCGGCCACGCCGGGCAGCTTCTTGGCCTCGGCCTCGATCTTCGTCGCGCAGCTGGCGCAGTTCAGGCCCTCCAGGGACAGGCGCAGGGAGGCGCCGTTCACTCGTCCCGCCCCCTGCCGTGCCGGTCGTGGCGGACGTGGCGGAACCCCTGGTCGAAGATGGTCCGAACGTGGTCGTCGTCCAGACCGTAGATGGCCGACCGGCCCCGCCTCGCCACCCGCACCAGGCGCGCCTGTTTCAGCACCCGGAGCTGGTGGGAGATGGCCGACTGGTTCATGGCGAGCAGCGCTGCAATGTCGGCGACGCAGAGGTCGGACACGGACAGAGCGCACAGGATCTTGATCCGCGTCGTATCGCCGAAGACCCGGAAGAGGTCCGACAGCTCGTAGAGCAGTTCGTCGGGTGGCATCTCCTCGGCCACGTTCCGGAGTTCGGGGGGTATCTCGTCTTTTCGGGCGATGGGCATCAAGGCATTGCCCTCCTCATATGTGATATATGAACATATGTTCATATATCACATATGATTGTTTCGCGCAAGGGGCATCTCCGTGTGTGGGTGACAGGCCCGGGCCGACATCGACGAAAAAGCGAAGACTGCTGCTTTCTCTGTACAGACCTCTTGTCGATGGGGCAGGCAAGGCGCCACTTTCATTTTCTCTGTCCGCGCGGGACCAGCCATAAAATCGTAATCGTCGGTACTGACTAGGAGTACCTGCTTTGCACGTGGGGGCAGACTCCGTTGGATGTGCCAGGCAGGAGCGTCGAGAACTTCCCTGCACGCAGGGACGAGAGGCCCTCGGCGCTCTTCTTTCCGAACCCCGGATATATGCCTTCTCTTTACTACGACAGCCTGTCCTATATGTGGAGGCAGGATCCTGACCGACCTCGTCCGTTCGTGGCGGTACAGAGGCTACTCTATATGGGGAGGGCATGCTCCGTTGCGTCTGCCTGGCAGGAGGTATCGAGAGCCTTCCTTGCATGTTGGGAGGCAGAACGCAATACTGTTCACAAAGAGGGCTCTTTACCGTGTCTTTCCTGCACGCCGGGGGGCAGGATCCCCGGGTGCTCTTTCCGGATCCCGGATAGATGTCTTCTCTTGACGTGGGAGCAAACCTGTCACGCGGGAAATCGAAGCCCCCGGAAGGGGGACGGCAACAGCTCCCCGTCCTTTGCCATCGGTCTGAACGCTCCTACGACAATCTGGAGCCTCCTGAGCCCATGAAATAGATATGTCTGCATAAAGGCCAAAGTGTGTCGACACAAAAAATGTGCGATGTGATGAACCACCTGGTGAGGGTGTCGTTACGTGCTCTGTTGCAACGTATTGATGAAATCTGGATCTTTCATAAACGGCCTTGCAATACCAAAGGCTGCAATTTTCGTTGTTTGCAATATCTCCAGCATTTCAGCAGTGCTCCGAATGCCGCCGGTCAGTATGATATCCGGAGCGACCATCTTCGCCGCTTTGGCAGCGGCTTCAAGATAGTAGGGGCCTATCTTCGATGCTATGGCACTCCAGTTTCCGCTTACCTCGATCGCCGCCACCCTCAGTCTGTCCAATTGCTCACACAGATATATGAAATCATCCAAAGCGATGCCATTGTCCATATGCTCAGCGCTGTTCAACTTCACCCAAACAGGGTAGTCCTCGCCAACAGCTTCTTTCACCGCTTTCACCGTTTCCAGCAGCATACGCGAACGATTCTCAAGGACTCCCCCATACTCATCCGTCCGGTGGTTGTAATACGGGGACGCGAACAGGCTGATCAAAAAATTGTGCGCTGCATGGATTTCCACCCCGTCATATCCCGCTTCTTTTCCACGGAGTGCGGCGCCGGCAAAACAGTGCTGCACCTGCCGAATTTCTTCCTCAGACATCTCCTTCGGCATTATTTTGCTTGCCAGATGCTCCACTGCACTTGGGGCATAAATGGGAATCCCCGTGTAATCGCCTCCTATGACATACGAACCCACAGAAGCGATTTGTACGACTATCCTCCCTCCCTGCTCGTGGACGGCCTTCACCAGCTCTCTATGTCCCGGTATATGGCTGTCGTCAAAAAAATGAATGGTTGGGATAAACGATTCCCGTTTTTCCACTGTGACAAATCCGGTGATAATGACACCAACACCACCAGCCGCAAGATCACGGTATTGCCCAATAATTTCATCAGTTATACCACCAGTGGAATGATCGCCGATAGCAGCGCGGATGATGCTGTTCCTGGCAGATATGCCCCCAATTATAGTAGGCGTAAACAATGTCTTCCCTCCCTGAGCGCCCATATCTGGCGTTGTTGATAAGGATGTCGATGCGTCAAAAACGATTTTTTACGAAGATAGGGTCGTGCGGACTTCATCCCTGCTGCAATCAAAACAAACTGGTTGGCCTTGATGTACTCCGCGTTCCGCTTGAAGTCAACTCTCTGGTTTGCTATAAAAAGCTCACGCAGCGTAGTGCTGAAAATACAACAAAGCGCCGTGTGGACACAGCGGCAGCGGAGTTTTCACATTTGGCATCGCTGGCGCACGTGGTGACCGGATAGCCGCCCTGGCGCAGTGCAACAAGCAGGCTCTATACGCTTATTTCGGCAATAAGGCTGAGCAGTCGTTGATTAAAACACTGGCTGGCCGTCATACTATGAAAAAAGCGGCTTGCTGGGTCACTGCCCGAAGACCCGCGCGGCATCACGCATGTTGTCCATGATTTTGACGCCAAAAGGGCACCGCTCTTCACAACTGCCGCAGGCGATACAATCCGTTCCATGGGCCGAAAGTTCCCGGTAGTGCTGAGCGATGCTCGGAGCAACAGTCTTCTCGTCCAACCTCGCAATATCCAGGTACTTGTTGACGGCCGCGATGTTTATTTCCGAGGGACACGGCAGGCAGTGATTGCAGTATACACAGCTCCCCGCGAAACCTCCTTTGCCATCGTCCTTGAAAGCACGCACCGCCTGGCTGTAGTCGCGTTCTTCGTCGCTCAAATCCAGGTAGCCTACAGCCTCCTCGACTTCACTTCGGGAGCGGCAGCCTACAAGAACACTGGACACCGCCGGGCGTGTCAGAGCGTAGTGGATACACTGCCCCGGGGTGAGCGCCTGAGCAAAGGGGGAATGCTCGACCGAGAGAAGTTTTCCAGCGCCCAGACTTTTCATGACTGTGATGCCAATGCCGCGACTCTGACAGAGTCGGTACAACTCTGCTCGTTCAGGGTCAACACGGGTAACGCTCGCTGCATACTCATCTCCAAGCATGGCGGCTATGTCGCCCCCACCAGGCATCATGTCGAAAGCCGGGTTGATGCTGAACAGCATCATGTCCACAAGATTTTCCTCCACCAGGCGTCGGGCGGTCGCCGGGTTGTGAACGCTGGCTCCCACTGCCCTGATCACTCCGTCCTGTCGCAGTTTTCGGGCATACGCCACAATGCCGTTGTCCAGAACGGCGTCTATATCCTCATGGGAATCCAGGAAAAAAAGCATACCGAAGTCAATATAGTCCGTGTTCAGACAGCGTAACAAGTTTTCAAAATAGCGGCGGCAGATGCTCAAATCCCGGCTCGTATCATATTGATCGCTCAGGTCTACGGAGCCAATGGCACCTTGGATGAGCATTTTCTCCCGCTTTCCCCGAAGAGCCAGGCCTATATTTGTCCGAACAGCGTCTCCCGGCATAAACAGATCCATGATGTTGACCCCATGATCCAATGCCGTGCCTATGACTTCTTCGGCAAGCTCCGGCGGCTTGTTGTCCAGATGCTCGCAGCCGAGTCCAATAATACTGACCTCAATGCCGGTGCTACCCAAAGAGCGAAATTGCATGCTCGTACCCCGCCTTTCAAGTCATCGTAGTTGGTTATATATGGTGACCCATTATTTCCTTGGAGTCAACCAATTCGTTGGTTTTAAGTGGTTTATGCAATGTATTGCTGATAACACTGCGAGTTGCTTTCTAGACATGGCGAAAAACGCTGGTGCCATTCTCATTGATTACGCAGCCATCAGGCGGAGGGGGCTTAGGCACATACCATAGTGAAATAACAAAAATTTTACCGCTCAAGCTGCTGTGCACAGCAAGACGTCCATACCTGCAGAGCGCATCACGAATGCGTTTGATGCCTTCGTACGCTGACATTTTGGGAAATGGACGGGCTCTTTCTCGCTTGTGGCGTTGTAACAACCGCTTTGCAGCATCACAGGCGTTTTTTTATATGGAAACGGCACGGGACCACGATACCACACCGGCAGAGAAAAAACAGACCGTCCCGGACGCGGAAACTTCACGGCCGTTCCCTGTGCGACGGGCACCCGTCCAACCAGCCTGTACAAAGCTCCTGAAAAGATGGTACACTTTCTGCGCTCGTGACGACCTCGCGCCGCTGTTCTCTCCAAAGCCGGAGAGGCGTGCGCCAAGAGCGTGCGTCGTCTCGACCGGCCTTCCGCAAGGGCGGGGTTCAACTCCTGCGGCATGGAGGCACCCTGCTCCGGGCGTTCCGGAACACTTCCTGGCGGCACAGAAGGGAGGAAACTCCGTGACATCGTGCAAGAGAGTCCTGGTAACCGGAGGCGCCGGTTTCCTCGGGTCCCATCTCTGCGCCCGCCTCACCGGCGAAGGGGTGAGCGTGATCTGTCTGGACAACTTCTTCACCGGCATACGGGACAACGTTGCTCCCCTGCTCGCCTCGCCCCTGTTCGAACTCGTCCGTCACGACATCACCGAGCCGTACCTCGCACCGGTGGACAGAATCTACAATTTCGCCTGCCCGGCGAGCCCCGTCCACTATCAGATCAACCCCGTCCAGACCATGAAGACCAACGTCTACGGCGCCATTCACCTCCTGGAGCTGGCGAAGGAGACCGATGCGAGGATCTTCCAGGCCTCCACCAGCGAGGTATACGGCGACCCCGAGGAGCACCCCCAGACGGAACGGTACTGGGGGCGGGTGAACCCCGTCGGGCGGAGGAGCTGCTACGACGAGGGCAAACGGTGCGCCGAGACGGCCTTCTTTGACTATCGCCGACAGTACGGCCTGGACATCAAGGTGGGGCGGATCTTCAACACCTACGGCCCCAAGATGCGCCCCGACGACGGCCGGGTGGTGAGTACCTTCATCTGCCAGGCTCTTCGTGGCGAGGACATCACCATCTTCGGCGACGGAAGTCAGACGAGGAGCTTCTGCTACGTCACGGACCTGATGGACGCTGTGCTCCGGTTCATGGAGACCCCCGAGGGTATCACCGGCCCCGTCAACCTGGGAAATCCGACCGAGAGCACCATCCTCTCCATCGCCGAGAACGTGCTCGCCCTGTGCGGCGGCCCCTCCCGAATACGCTTTCTTCCCCTGCCCGAGGACGATCCCCGGCAGCGAAAACCCGACATCACCCTCGCCCGGTCGCACCTTGACTGGGAACCGAAGGTCCCCCTCGAGGAGGGGTTGAAGGAGACCATCCACTGGTTCCGGGGGACCCTGTCGTGAAGCTCTCCGTGGCAATCCCCTGCTACAACGAGGCGACGACGATAGAGACCCTGCTCCTGGCCGTCCGGGCGTCGCCGTGTACCCCCAAGGAGGTGATCGTCGTGGACGACGGTTCCACCGACGGCACTCGGGACATTCTCCAGAGACGCTCCGATCTTGTGGACATCCTGCTGCTCCACGACCGGAACAGGGGAAAAGGAGCGGCCATGCGCACCGCTTTCGCCGCCGCCACAGGAGACGTGATCCTTGTTCAGGACGCGGACCTCGAGTACGACCCGGCGGAGTATCCGAAGCTCGTCGCCTCCATAGAATCCGGCGAGGCCGACGTGGTCTTCGGCACACGATTCGCCGGGAAAGGACAGAAGAGCCCCTTGTGGCACACTGCCGGAAACCGTCTGCTCACGGCCCTGTCCAACCTCTGCACCGGCCTGCGCCTCACGGATATGGAGACCTGCCACAAAGCCTTCAGGAAGGACGTCCTTGAACGAATCACCATCGAGGAGGACCGCTTCGGGTTCGAACCGGAGATCACGGCCAAGATCGCCCGGATGAAGTGCCGGATCGTGGAGGTACCAGTATCCTACGCGCCACGGAGCTACGCCGAGGGGAAGAAGATCGGCATGAAGGACGGCCTGCGCACCTTGTGGTGCATCGTGAAGTACGGCATAGGGAGGAGCGAATGAAAAAAATCATCCTGATCGCCCTGATCCTCCGGTTGGCCGTCACATCGGCTCTCCTGATCGCCGGAGGCCCCCGGATGGCCATGGGCCCCGACAGCGCCTCCTACCTGGAGTCCGCCCGAAGCCTGCTGGAGTCCGGGCAGTTCAACCGGGAGGGACACCCCGAGGTGATCCGCACGCCGGGGTACCCCCTCTTCCTCCTCCCGGGCCTCGCGGCAGGTCACGTTGTCGAGATCACCACGGGCCTCCAGATCCTCCTCGACGGAGCGACGGTCGGCATTATCTTCACCCTCGTCCGCTCCCTGGGAGGCAGTCGAACCGCCGCGGCCGCCGCCGGTCTGCTTTTCGCCCTGGACCCAGTCGCCTTCGTCTGGCCCGTGAAGATCCTCACGGAGACCCTTTTCACCTTCTTGACGGCGCTCTTCCTGCTCCTCGCCGTCCTGGGGTGGACCAGGAAACGTCCGGCCCTCTCCGCCGCGTCCTTTGCCGTCCTCGCAGCGGCCTGCTTCGTCCGGCCCATCGGCGTTGCCTTCGTGGCGGCGCTTTTCGGAGCCCTCCTCCTGTTCACCCTCCTCGGGGTGATGGACCGAAGGCGAGGGGCGCTGCTCTGCGGCCTCCTCGTCCTCTGCACGGGGCTCCCCATCGGGCTCTGGTCCCTTCGGAACGAACGGGTCGCGGGGTACCACGGGTTCTCCGGCATTAGCGCCATAAACACGTACTTTTACAACGCCGCCTCCGTGCAGGCGACCCTTGAAGGCGTCCCTTTCGAGCACACATACCCCTGGGAGAAGACCATTCTGTGGGAGGGGCAGCCGACCACTCCGGCGCAGCTCCCCGTCTGGAAGGGGCCGGTGCTGAACGAATTTCGCCGGAGAGGCCTGGCAATTCTGCGGGAGCATCTGTCGCTCTACAGCCGGATTCATCTCGCAGGGAGCTTGCGCACTGCCTTCGAGGGGTTCAAGTTCGACCGGTTGGGGTCCGTGGGGGTCCTGGGGGTTTTCATCGGACAAAAACCGGATGAAACACCCTCTGGCGCGGCCCTCCAGGGCAGGGGATTCCTTGCTCGGGGTGTGGCCATCGCACGCCATCGATCCGTCATCGTGGCCTGTACCCTCTTCAGCGCGGCGCTCCTCGCCCTGGGGTACCTTCTCGCCTTCACGGCCGTCCTCTCGGGAGTACCGAGGGAGACTCTCCGGATTCCCGTCCTGCTCCTCGCCGGGACCGTCCTCACCTTCATCCTTGTGAGCGGAGGACCCGTGGGGGGTCCGCGGTTCCGTCTTCCGGCACTTCCCGCCCTCTATGCTCTCGCCGGTCTTGGACTATCGTTCCTTCAAGAGCGCTTCGGCGCACCGAAATCCACCGTCTGACCACTTCGTGCACGAGGTATCAGAATGACCCTCTATGAAGGCACCATAACAGAGCGATAGAGAGAAAACAAAAGAGGGAATACCTCTGAGAAAGACTCCGCTCCTCGCTCTGCCACTTCATTGCCCCGTTGCGGCCAACCCTGCCACCGCCATAGGATCTGCAAACCCCGACACCCCGGATACGAAGTCCCGCACCAGCTTCGGCGCAGGCATGCTTCCTCCCCGGACGAGAAAAAATGGGGCGTCGAGAGCGGATCGAGAACCGTTTTTCCGTGGAACTGTTCGTGGCGGGGTATGAGGCCGTCTTGGGCGGCTCACCCGTCAACTCTGCGGCGGCGCCACCTTCGAGAGGGCGTAGAAGTACTTCCCCGAGGGGGCGAAGGGAATCTCCTCCGGAAAGTCGAACGCGATCTCCACATCGTCGCCGAGCTCCATGCGCACCGCTTGACGGATCTCATCGAGCCCCCGGTCGGTCTCGGGGCCTTCCGCCGTCGCTCCGTCCTTCAGGACGGCCCGGAAGGTGAACCGGTGGTAGTCCTCCTGGACCACCTGGTACCGCTCCACGGGGAGGAGCCGGAAGAGGATCCGCATGAAGGGAAAGAAGAGAACGGGATCGATGATGGTCCCGTCGGCCCGGTACAGCAGCGAGGCCTCCCGGCCGTGCACCCGGCGGAAGGTCTGCCAGTCCCGTCCGCAGGGGCACACGGTTCGTTCCTTGAGGTCCCCCACATCGCCGATGTCGTACCGGATCAGGGGCATGGTCCTGTTGGTCAGCAGGGTCAGTACGATGCGGCCCTCCCCTTTCGGGGCGAGCCGCCCCCTGTCGTCCAGAATCTCCACGTAGTGGGTGAAGGGGTTCACGTGCAGGCGCCCCTCGGGGCATGAGGCGGCGATGTCCGCCGCCTCCCGGCAGCCGTACCGGTTCGCTATCACGACGCCGAAGGCGCGGCGCAGGTCGTCCTCGATGTCCGGCGTCAGATTCCCCGCGGTGGAGATCACCGCCCGGAGGGACGACGGGGGGCGAATCCCTGATTTCAGCATCTCCAGGGCTATCCTGTGCAGACCGTGGACGTACCCCTCGAGAAATTGCGCCCGTACCCTGTGCAGAACGGCGATGTACTCCCGAAGGTTCTCTTCGGACAGGAGGAGCCCGTTCACCGTCCGGACGCGGCATACCCGGGCGGCGAGGCGGTCTCGAAGGCTCGCCCGCTCCCTGCGGAGGGCGGCATGGTCCCCCCAGACCCTCAGGATCTGGTCGCCTGGTCTCCAGCCGAGCCAGGAGAAGAAGAGGTGCCGCCCCGCGGCGCCCCAGTCGACGTAGTCCTTGTCCTGAAGCACCCACAGGGGCACCCCCGAGGTCCCCCCCGTGGGTGTCTCCCGGACGTGCTGCCCCGGCTCCGAGGAGACGAAGGACTCCCGCGCCCCGTTGATGTCCCTTCTCGACACCAGGGGCAGGCCGTGGAGAATATGGTAGGCGTCCTCCTCGGCAAAGGACGGGGGAATTCTGTCCCGGTAGAAGGGCACTGTGCGCCCAGCGTGGCGCAGCATTGCGGCGAGACGCCGCATCGTCAGCGCCTCGGCGCCCCCGTGGAACTCGGCCATGCGTTTCAGATACCCCCACCGCGCCCCGTGGCCCCGAAGAATGTCGCAGAGCTGCATCAGCACGGTATCTCCTCCTCCCAAAACCCTTTCGACATAGAGCCGTCGGCTTGCATCCACCACTCCAGGCGACGCAAAAAGTCCTCAGTCTGCGGACGAAAATAGTCTCCGGCGAAGACAAGGACCTCGAAGGCGTCGTCGCGCACCACCGGCGCCCCGTCCCTCGCGGTAGCAGAGGAGCAGTGCCCGCGCCCGGTCTGCGGCTATCCGCCCCCGCCGCCCGTCCCAGAAGACGGCGGCGAAGAACCCGTCGGCCTCCCCGAGGGACGACAGGGCCTCCTCACGGCCCACGAGGCCGCAAGGTTCCGCTCGGGAGAGCATGCGCTCTCCCAGACCTGCGTCCTGTCGTCCGTCCACCCCCCTGAGGGACTTCGTCACAAGGCCGCCCATGGCGTTACCCCTCGGCGCCCCGCCGGGGCACGAGGCAGACCTCCGAGACGTACTTCCCCGAGGCTGTGGGCGGAATACGGTCCACGTAGCGGAAGAGGACCTCCGTGTCCTGGCCGAAGATCCGGCGTATGTCCCGTGTGATGTTCTCCTCGGCGCGCCGCACCCTCCCGTCGAGGGCGACCCCATGCCCCGACAGCACGGCGAGGATGAGAAAGCGGCCGTAGTCCTCCTGCACGGCCTGGTAGACATCGTACACGCCCTGCCCGTGCCCCAGGCCGATTATGTTCAGCAGGGCGTAGGAGTGAACCTCCGTCCCGTCCCTCCTGAGAAACGACGTCACGGCCTTTCCGTCGATGGACGACAGAGTCTGCCAGTCCCGACCGCAGAGGCAGCTCGCCCCCTCGTCCAGGGTCCCCCAATCGCCGATGTCGTAGCGGATCAGGGGCATGGCCCTGTTGGTCAGAACCGTCACGACGATCCGGCCCGGCCTGCCCGTCACGGGGTACCCCGCGTCGTCCACGGTCTCGATGTAGTGGGTGAAGGGGTTCACGTGGAGTCGCCCTCCTTCGGGGCACGTCGCCGCCATTCGCCCCGCCTCCCGCGCGCTGTACCGGTTCGTCACGGCGACGCCGAAGACCTCCTTCATGGTGCGCTCCATGGCGGGAAGCAGGGTATCCGCCGTGGTAGTCACCCCCTTGGGGCGCCAGTTCAGCCTGAGCCCCTGGCGAAGCACCTCCCGGGCGAAAAAATACCCCCCCGACGCGTAGCACTCCACAAGACGAGGGCGGAACCGGTCGATCCGCTCTACGAACCCGGGGATCTCCTCAGGCGCCATGCGGAGGGCGTTTATGGTCATGCTCCTCCCCAGCAGCTCCGACACCTTCGTGCGCACCGTCTCCGAATCGCCCAGGATATCCCGCAGAGAGCCCCATATCCTCAGGATGGAGTCCCCCGGACGCCACCCGGCCCAGCTCCGAAAGAGCAGGAGGGAGGCTGTGTTCCAATCCTCGTACCCGCTGTCCATGAGGACCGTCAGAGGCTCCCCCGTGGTCCCGCTGGTGGTCATGGAGCGGAGGGTTCCCAGGGTATCTTGAGAGGTGCGGTCCCGCGCCCTCTCCCCCATGAGGTCCCATCGTTTGACTATGGGCAGGGCCCTCAGGGCCTCGAAGGGGTCTGACTTGGCAAGGTCGGGGTCTATCCGGTTCCGGTAGAAGGGGACGGTCCGCCCGGCGTGGAGCAGCAGGTCCGTCAGACGCGCCCGGACCACGTCCGCGGCGCCCGTACGGAACC
>CALCQG010000163.1 GCA_937897575.1 uncultured Synergistales bacterium
GGACAACACCGTCACCTTCAACCTCAACCCGGACCTCACCGTCACGAGCGTCACCACGGGCAACACCAAGATCGACACCACTGGCCTCACGACGGGCAACACCACCGTCACCTCCACGGGCCTCACCATCGCGGGTGGCCCCAGCGTGACGAACGCGGGCATCAACGCGGGCAGCCTGAAGATCACCGACATGGCAGCGGGGACCAATGACACCGATGCCGTGAACCTGAGCCAGCTCAAAGCCGCCCAGTTCGCCACAGGCGGATGGAACGTCCAGATCGACGGCGGAGCCCTCACCCCCGTAGCCCCCGGTGATACCGTCGGCCTGAACAGCGGCGCCAACATCGCCGTCACGAACACCGGACGGAACATCACCATCGCCACGACACCCGACCTCGTCGCCACCAGCCTCACCACGGGCAACACCAGAATCGACACCACGGGCCTGGCCATCGCCGGCGGCCCTTCCGTCACGGCGAGCGGCGTGAACATGAACCACACCAAGATCACCAACGTGGCGCCGGGACAAATCAGCTCCACCAGCACCGACGGGATCAACGCCTCCCAGCTCTACGGCACAGCCGCCAGCACGGCCACCCACCTGGGCGGTGGGTCCAAGGTCAACGCCGACGGCACCGTCTCCGCCCCTACTTATAATGTAGGAGGCGGGACGTACCACAACGTGGGGGACGCCCTGAGGGCGACGAACAACAACTTCGTGAACATTCACGGGCAACTCGGAGAACTCCGGAGCGACATCCGGGAGACGGGCGCCTCGGCGGCCGCTCTGGCCGGACTGAAGCCCATGCAGTACGACCCGCTGGAGCCGAGCCAGTTCATGATCGGGGCGGGGAACTACCGTGGGGACTGGGGCTTTGCCCTGGGGTTGGCCCACTACCCGAAGGAGGACTTCCTGATCCACGCAGGGGTTGCTCTGGGCGGTGACCATGCCATGATCAACGCGGGGATGACGTGGAAGTTCGGGGACGACGACCACTACGATGAAGAGGACGAGCACGAGATTCCTGAGCGGTACCGTAAGGGACCCATCAGCAGCGTGTACGTCATGCAGCAGGAGAACACGCTCCTTCAGGAGAAGGTGCTGCAACAGGACCAGCGGATCGCCCAGCTCAGCCAGGAGAACATGGAGATCAAGGCTCTGCTTTCGGACATCCTGAAGAAGCTCGACACGGAGTAGAGCGGCGTCCTGAAAAAACGCCCGCGCAACACGCCGCCCCGCCGCACTGTTCCGCGGCGGGGCGGCCTGCGTCGGGAGGAGCTGACGGCGAGTACGGGGGGTTTCTCCCTTGACAAGGCTCTTCAGTACAGGGTATCGTTACAGTATTAAGACTCTTGCCGAGGCGCCGTTCCGCGGAGAAGGGGACGGAAACCCGAAGCGCGAAGGAGGAGATACGATGAGCGTCTACAAAGTGATCGAACTGGTTGGCACGAGCCCCGAGTCGTGGGAGAAGGCAGCTCAGGAGGCCATTGAGACGGCGGCGCACACGGTGCGGGATCTGCGCATCGCCGAGGTGACGAAGCTGGATGCCGTTGTGGACGACGACGGGACGATCACCACGTTCCGGGCGAAGCTGAAGCTCTCCTTCAAGTACGATGAGGACTAGAGCACCGTCGAAGAGGCGAATGTGTGAAGAGGCCGCCCAGCGGGGCGGCCTCTTCACGTACCAGCCGCCGGTTTCGCGGAACAGGCTCCGTCACTGACGAAGACGCCGCGGTGCCGGTGCGTCCCGGCGGGACGGCTCAACGCCGTGAAGGGGGGAAACGGAACAGTGGCACTCATCGACGTCCGGGGGGTGACCTTCGGCTACCCGGGGCATCGGGCCCCTCTCTTCGAGAACGTGCATCTGCGCCTCGATACGGACTGGAAGCTGGGGTTCGTGGGGCGCAACGGGTACGGGAAGACCACATTCCTGAACCTCTTGCGGGGCATCCTGCCCTTCGAGGGGCAGATTCTCTCCCCCGTGGAGTTCGGGTACTTCCCCTTTTCCGTGGATTGCCCGGACCGGTCCACCCGTCGCGTGATCCTGGCGCTGAAGCCGGAGATCCCCTTCTGGAGGCTCCAGAGGGAGATGAACCTCCTGGACGTGAAGGAGGAGGTCCTAGAGCGACCGTTCTCCAGCCTTAGCGGGGGCGAACGGACCAAGGTCCTGCTGGCGGTCCTGTTCACGGAGGACAAGTTCATGCTCATCGACGAGCCGACGAACCATCTGGATCTCCACGGGCGCCGGAAGACCGCCGGGTATCTCCGGCAAAAGAGCGGTTTCATTCTTGTCTCCCACGACAGGGATTTCCTCAACGGAGCCGTGGACCACATCCTCGCCATAGAGAAGAGCAAGATCACCGTAATGACCGGAAACTATGACACATGGGATGCGGTGAAACGTCTGAAGGACCGGTTCGAGCTGGAGCAGAACGAAAGGCTTCGGGGCGAGGTGCGCCGCCTGAGGCGGTCCGCCGGGGAGAAGTCCGAGTGGTCCGACAGGACTGAACGGACGAAGTACAGGACCGAGCCGGGCGGTATGGTGGACCGGGGGTATGTGGGGCACAGGGCGGCGAAGATGATGAAGCGCGCCAAGAACGTCGAACGCCGGTTGGACCGGGCCATCGGGGAGAAGGAGGCGCTGCTGAAAAACGTGGAGACGACGGAGAGCCTCGAGATACGCCCTCTGCGTCATCACGCCGCGCTGTACGTGGAGGCGAAGGGCTTCTCCCTGTCCTACGGAGAGCGCGCGGTGTTCGCACCGACGACGTTTGCCCTGAACCGGGGGGACCGTCTCGTCCTCTCCGGGGTGAACGGTTCGGGGAAGAGCAGCCTTCTCGGAGCCGTCCTGGGCGAAGGGGCCCGGCGGACCGGGACGCTGTCCCTGGCGGCCGGATTGACGATGTCCCGCGTTGTCCAGAGCGCCGACTGGCTGAGGGGGTCCGTGGAGGACCTTCTCCGCTCCTCGAGGACGGAGAAAACCCTCTTTCTCACCACCCTGAGCAAGCTCGGCCTGCCCCGGGAGCGCTTCGGCCTCCCCATGGAGACCTTCAGCATGGGGGAGAGGAAGAAGGTCCTTCTGGCGCTGTCCATCGCCGAAAGGGCGCACCTCTACGTATGGGACGAACCGCTGAACTTTCTCGACGTGTACTCGAGGGTTCAGATCGAGGAGATGATCCTCGAATACGCCCCGACCATGCTGCTCGTGGAGCACGACGCCCGGTTCGTCGACAGGGTGGCCACGGGCGTGGTGGAGCTTCGGCCCTTGAAGGGGTGAGGAAGAGACGGGGGAGGGAGAGCCCTCCGTCCCCAGTCTCAGGCCGTTCTGTTCCGGATAAAGTCCCTGAGGGTCGCCCCCGCCGGGACCATGGGGAAGACGAGCTCGCCCTGGGGGATCCGGCATTCCACGAGGGCCGGGCCAGGCAGCGCGAAGGCCTCCGTCAGGGCCGCCCTCAGCCCCCCCGCGTCGCCGCAGGTGAAGCCGGGGACCCCCAGCGCCTCGGCAAGGCGGTCGAACCGGCAGGGCGATCCGGGGACCGTGGCGGAGTAGCGCTCCTTCCAGAAGAGCTCCTGCCATTGGCGGACCATTCCAAGGGCGTCGTTGTGAAGCAGGATGACCTTGACGGGGATGTTATAGCGCGCGCAGGTCTCGAGCTCCTGGCAGTTCATGAGAAAACCGCCGTCGCCGGCGAAGCACAGCGCCGGGCCCCCCGATGCGAGGGCCGCCCCCATGGCGGCCGGCAGGCCGTACCCCATGGTCCCCAGCCCGCCGGACGTCAGAAAGGTCCCGGGCTTGGCGACCCGATAGAAGAGGGCCGTCCACATCTGATTCTGCCCTACGTCTGTGGCCACGGGCCAGTCGGGGTTCGCCGCCTCCTGCACCGCCGCGAAGATGGAGGCGGGCGTGAAGGCCCCGTCGCCGCCGCCGACGATGGGGTAGTCGGCCATCCAGCCCCGCACGGTCCTCGTCCACTCGTCCCGCGTCTGCGGCGCGAGGCGGTCAGCCAGCTCCGAGAGGATCGCCTCGGCGTTGCCCACGAGCGGAACGTCGCAGCGGACGTTCTTGTCGATCTCCGCCTCGTCGAGATCGGCGTGGATCACCGTCGCGTTCCCGGCGAAGCCGCCGAGGCGCCCCGTCGTTCTGTCGCTGAACCGCGTCCCCACGGCCAGCAGAACGTCGGCCTCCGAGAGGGCGAGGTTGGCCCATGGAGTTCCGTGCATGCCGGCCATACCCAGCGAGAGCCCGTGCCACCCAGAGATGGCCCCCTTCCCCATGAGCGTCGTCGCCACGGGGATGTCGAGGCGCTCGGCGAGACGGACGAGGGCCCGGGACGCCCGTGCTGCCAGAACGCCGCCGCCGGCGAGGATCACCGGACGCTTCGCCGATTCGAGGAGGGCGACGGCCCGGTCGAGGCGGGCGAGGTCGACGTGCGGCCGCAGCTTCTCCGGCGGGAAGACGGGCTCCGACGGATATGGGAAGTCCCCCTCGGCCCTCTGGAGGTCCACGGGGAGGTCGACGACCACGGGGCCGGGTCGGCCCGACGAGGCGATCTCGAAGGCCCCCTTGATGGCGGGCAGAATCTCCTCCACGGTCCGGACGAGGAAGCTGTGCTTCACGACGGGGAGGCTGCACCCGAAGGTGTCGGCCTCCTGAAAGGCGTCGGTCCCGATGAGGCCCGTCGCCACCTGTCCCGTTATCACGACGAGGGGGACGGAGTCCATGAAGGCCGTCGCCAGACCGGTGAGGATGTTGGTGAACCCCGGCCCCGACGTGCACAGGCATACGCCGGGACGCCCCATGATCCGGGCGTATCCGTCGGCGCAGTGGGCGGCGGCCTGTTCATGCCGCACGAGCACGTGGGCGAAGGTGGCGTCGTACAGCGCATCGTAGAGCGGAATGACCGACCCGCCGGGGATGCCGAACACGTGCCGCACGCCCTCCGATGCCAGGGCCTCGACGACCATCGTTGCTCCGGTTCTCTTCATGGCCTCTCGTCCTCCCAAAAAAATCAGGCTTCGGGCGCCGACTTCGCGTCCATCCAGGGCATCATGGACCGGAGCTCTTTGCCCACGGCCTCGATGGGGTGGGCCTTCTCCGTCTGCATCCACTTCTTCAGCCGCGGCCGACCGCACTGATTCTCGAGGATCCAGTCCTTGGCGAAGGAGCCGTCCTGGACCTTCGCGAGCAGCTCCTTCATGGCGGAGCGGGTATGTTCGTCGACGATCTTCTTCCCCGCCGTGAGGTCGCCGTACTTGGCCGTGTCGCTGACGGAGTAGCGCATCCAGCTCAGCCCGCCCTCGTACATGAGGTCCACGATGAGCTTCATCTCGTTGAGGCACTCGAAGTAGGCGATCTCGGGTTGATACCCCGCATCGACGAGGGTGTCGAAGCCGGCCTTGATGAGCTCCGTGATGCCGCCGCACAGGACGGCCTGTTCGCCGAAGAGGTCCGTCTCCGTCTCCTCGGTGAAGGTGATGGAGAGCACGCCGGCCCGTCCGCCGCCGATGGCGCAGGCGTATGCGAGGCCGATCTCGCCCGCCTTACCCGAGGCGTCCTGCTCCACGGCCAGAAGGCAGGGGACGCCGCGGCCCTCGGTGTACATCCTGCGGACAAGGTGGCCGGGCCCCTTGGGCGCCACCATGAACACGTCGTTCTCCCTGGGGGCCTGAATCTGGCCGAAGTGGACGGCGAAGCCGTGGGCGAAGGCCAGCGCCGCGCCCTTCTTCAGATTGGGCGCCACGGACTCGCGGTACACCGGCCCCTGCATGTGGTCGGGCATGAGGAACATGACGATGTCGGCCCGCTTCGTCGCCTCCGCGGGCGTGTAGACCTGGAAGCCGTCCTTCTCGGCCGTTGCGCGCGAGCGGCTTCCCTCATGCAGGCCGACGATCACCGAAACGCCGCTGTCGCGGAGGTTCTGCGCGTGGGCGTGCCCCTGGCTTCCGTACCCCAGGACGGCGACGGTCTTTCCCTTGAGAGCCTTCTTGTTCGAATCCTTGTCGTACAGTGCCTTTGCCACTTCAACCAACTCCTTTTCGTGATGGATGTTTCCGCTTCTATCTCGTTCCGAGGGCCAGAGGGCCGCTCTTCACCGCTTCGACGAGTCCGTAGCTCTTGACACCGTCAAGGCAGGCATCCAGATGGGCCGCCGTGCCCATGGCCTCGAAGATCACCGAGTCGCCCCGGTCGTCCGCCACGAGGCACCCGAAGGACTTCATGGCCTCGAAGAGGGCGGTGCGCTCCCCGGGAGGCGGGCAGAACTTGAGGAGCATCATGCAGCGCTCCACGTACCCCGACTCGCCGAGGTCCTCGGCGCTCACCGTCTCGACCATCTTCCGGAGTTGGCGGACGGCCTGGCCCGCCGTTCTGTCGTCGCCGCTGATGACGAAGGTATATCTGGCGTGCTCGGGCCGGTGGGTCGAGCCCGCCGTGACGCCCTGCACCGCGAAACCGCGCCGCTCCATAAGCCCCGATATGCGCGAAAAAACGCCCCGCCCTTTCTCCGTTACGACGCTGATCGTCCGTTCCATTCTCGTCCCCTCCTCGTGATGTGGACATAAAAAAGGAGCCCCCGACATGTCGGGGGCTCCTCCGAAATACCTTCGCCTGCGTGAGACTACACGGCGAGAAGCACTCCGGGAGAACCCCCGCAGCGGATAATAATAATGGCGATCAGTATGGAGATGGCGATGACGTTTCTGCTGTCCATTGCTGTGCCCACGGCGGTTCCCTCCTTCGCTTCCCGATGTGTTGTGCTCCGGCCTGTGCGTACAATCCTGCGGTCCACAGGTTACAGGGGATACTATCGGAAATAGTACGGGGTGTCAAGGCGGCCATTGAAGAAGGAATAGCGCGAAGAGACGGATTATTTTGTTGACTCCGCTTCTGGAGCCGTCGCCGGATTTAGGATACAATGGGCCCTGTTCCGATGGTGCGCCGTTCGTCGACTCCGGGACCGAAGGGGTGGAAGTGGTGGAAGAGCATCGAAGAAGAGAGATCGCAGCGGCCTTCCGCGCCGCCCTGCCCCATATGATCCCCATTCTGGCGAGCGTGCCCCTCCTCGGGGTGGCCTACGGCGTGCTCATGCACACCCACGGGTACGGGGCCCTCTGGTCAACGCTCATGAGCGCCATCGCCTTCTGCGGCAGCATGCAGTTCGCCGCCATCCCCATGCTGGTCACGGGCTTCATGCCCTTCCAGGCCTTCGTCCTGAGCTTCCTCGTGAACGCCCGGCACCTGTTCTACGGCATCTCCATGCTCGAGCGCTACCGGGGCATGGGCCGGGCCAAACTCTTCCTGGTCTATCTGCTCTGCGACGAGACCTTCTCCATCTGCTGCACCGTGAACCCGCCCGCCGACGTCCGGCGGAAGGACTTCTTCATCTGGGTCTCCCTGCTCATGTACCTGCTCTGGGTGGGGGGGACGTTCTTCGGCGGCTTCCTCGGCAACTTCATCACCTTCGACACCACGGGCCTCGACTTCACCCTGACGGCGCTCTTCATCGTCCTCTTCACGGAGCAGTGCCGGGAGCGACGGAACCGTCCGGCGGCGGCCATCGGCGTCGGATGCTCCGTCGTCTGTCTGCTGCTCTTCGGGCCCCAGCGCTTCATCATCCCGGCCATGGCCCTCATGCTGGTCCTTCTGATGGCGGGGAGGAGACGGGCATGGTTCTGACGCCCCTCCAGACGCTCCTCATGATCGCCGCCGTCGCCCTCGGCGCGATCCTGGCTCGGTTTCTCCCCTTCGTCCTGTTCCCCGACGGCCGGGAGGCCCCACCGTTCGTCACCTTCCTCGGCAAGGTGCTGCCCGCCGCCATGATGGGGCTGCTGGTGGTCTACTGCCTGAAGGGGGTCTCCTTTCTGCGCCCGCCCTTCGGCATCCCCGAGTTGGCCGCCTCGGCGGCCGTCGTGGGGTTGCAGCTCCGGACGCGTAAGCCACTGCTGAGCATCGTCGTCGGGACGGCCATCTACATGATCCTGCTGCAGGAGGTCTTCCGGTAAAGCCGGAGGAAGGGGGAGAGCGCCACGGGACAGCTGACGTTCATTTTGGGGGGAGCAAGGAGCGGAAAGAGTTCCTGGGCGGAGAAACTGGCCCTCGAGGCCGGCGCGTCCGGCCGGACGGTGGCCTACCTCGCCACCTGCGAGCTGCGGCACGAGGACGGCGAGATGGTCGCCAGGATCGCGCGGCACAGGGCCCGCCGCCCGTCCGACTGGTTGCTCGCCGAAGAGCCCAGGGACCCGGCGGCGGCCCTCGCCGCTCTGCCGGAGGGGTGTCTTGTGCTTGTGGACTGTCTGAGCCTCTGGGTGAGCAACCTGCTCCTCGCCATGCCCGAGGACGTGGACGTCGATTCGGCGGCGGACGATATCCTGGAGCGCGTCCGGGCCTTTCTCGGCGCCCTTCGGCGGCATGGAGACGCCCTGGTCGTGTCCAACGAGGTGGGGTGCGGCATTGTGCCCGTCTCGCGCCTGGGGCGCCTCTATCAGGATATCCTCGGGTGGGCCAATCAGGAGGCCGCCCGGTCCGCCGATACGGTCTGGCATCTCGTGGCGGGGTTGCCCCGGCGGCTGAAGTAAAGCGAGTTTCTCAAATACGGCGGCCCGGGGAAAGGCCGTCCCATTTTCGGAGGGTACAGACAATGACGCTGTTGCAGAGGACCATCGACGGAGTACGACCGCTTTGCGCCGAATCTATGGAGGCGGCCCGACGGAGACAGGGCCAGCTCGCCAAGCCCGCGGGGAGCCTGGGGCGCCTCGAGGATCTCTCCGTCCGCCTCGCCGGCATGAGGAGGACGACGCACCCCTCCGTGGAGCGCAAGGTCATCCTCACCATGGCGGGGGACCACGGCGTGGTGGACGAGGGGGTGACCCTGTACCCCAGAGAGGTCACGGTGCAGCAGGTCGTCAACTTCCTCCGGGGAGGCGGCGGCATCAACGTCCTGGCCCGGCACGGCGGTGCCCGGGTGGTGCTCGTGGATGTGGGCGTGGCTCAGGACTTCGACCCCGCCGAAGGGCTGCAAATCCGCAAGGTGGGCTATGGGACGGCGAGCTTTCGCTCCGGCCCCGCCATGAGCCGCGAACAGGCCCTTCGCTCCGTGGAGGCGGGCATCGCCGCCGCGCTTGAGGAGGCCGAACGGGGCATGGACCTGTTGGGCGTCGGCGAGATGGGCATCGGCAACTCCACACCCGCCGCGGCCATCGCCTGCGCCGTGACCGGCGAGCCCGTCGCCTCCGTCGCCGGGCGCGGGGCCGGGCTCACCGACGACGGTCTGAGACGGAAGGTGTCCGTCATCGAGCAGGGGCTCTCGGTGAACAGGCCCGACCCGAAGGACGGGCTCGATGTTCTGGCCAAGGTCGGCGGGTTCGAGATCGGGGGCATCGCCGGAGCGATCCTCGGCGCGGCGTCCCTTGGCATCCCCGTCCTCGTGGACGGACTCATCTCCGCATCGGGGGCCATCATCGCCGCGCTGCTGTGCCCGGGCGCCAAGGACTACATGATCGCCTCCCACCGGTCCGCCGAGGCGGGGCAGCGGTGCATGCTCGACTTCCTCGGCCTCGAACCCCTGCTGGACCTCGGCATGCGCCTCGGCGAGGGGACGGGGACCGCCCTGGCCATGCACGTCGTCGAGGCCGCGGCGAAAATACTGAACGAGATGGCCACCTTCGAGAGCGCCCAGGTCTCGGGGCCTTTCGAGGCCGACCCGTCGACAAGAGGGTAGGGGGCCCATGGACTTTCTCCGGGCCCTCGGTTTCCTCACCCTCCTGCCCGTGCCCTCCATCCCGTGCGACACCGGCGATCTGGGGCGGTCCTCCCCCTGGTTCCCTCTGGTCGGGGCCGTCATCGGCGCCATCCTCGCCGGAGCGGCCGTGCTGTTTGGTGCGCTCTTCCCGCCTCTCGCTACAAACGCCCTCGTCGTGGTGCTGTGGGCCTTCCTGACGCGAGGAATCCACCTCGACGGGCTGGCCGACACCTTCGACGGCATCGGAGGGGGCTACGACCCGGCCTCGCGGCTCGCCATCATGAAGGACAGCCGCCTCGGGACCTTCGGAGGCATCGCCGTGGCCTCCGCGTTGCTGCTCAAGACAGCGGCCGCAGCGGGCCTGACCGGGCAGGACCTTCTTCGGGCCCTCTTTGCGGCTCCCATCCTCGGCCGATGGGGAATCCTGTTCGCCATGGGGCTCTTCCCCTCCGCCCGGCCCGGCGGCATGGGCGATACCTTCAGGAAAGGGTGCACCACGAAGAGCCTCGCAACGGGGTCCATCCTTACCGTTGCCCTCGCCCTGGCGGCCTTCGGGTGGCGCGGCATCCTTCCGCTGCTTGCCGTCCCCTTCACCGCCCTGCTCCTCTCGGTCTGGCTGACCCGACTCCTCGGCGGCCTGACGGGGGACTCCTACGGGGCGGTGTGCGAGACGACGGAGCTGCTCACGCTTCTTTGTTTTAGTGTATACTGAAAATCCGCCAATCTCCCGATGTCCCCGGAAGAAAACGGCGTATCCTCTTTTCCTGTGATCCAGAAAGAAAAAGGAGGCTCTACGAAATGAACATGTCCCATCTTCGCAGGAACTGCATCGCAGCAGCGATAGCCCTGTTTCTCCTCTCCGTCGCGGGGTTCGGCGTTGCATCGGCCCAGGCGCCCGATGGGCACTCAGCCCGGGACAGCGCGGATTGGACCGGCTACTACCACGGAACGGTGCCGGCGGCGAGTTCTCCCGGCATAGAGGTGTGGCTGAACCTGGACGAGTTCGACGGCAAGGTCCGGTACGATCTTGTGGAGACCTATCTCGAGGAGAAGGACGGCACGGTTCGCTCCACAGGCACGGCGAAGTGGCGCGACGGGTCGGCGTTGCAGCTTGTCGGCAAGGACGAGAACAGGGTGCTCTTCGTCGCCGAGGGGTGGGTTCAGTTCCTGGGCGCCGATGAGACGACGGGCGACGAGAAGTCCGACTACGTCCTGCGCAGGATGGATGCCTTCGCCGGCGACGGGCAGCAGCTGCTCGTGGACCCGACCCAAGTCAGGGTATGCGTCCAGAACGGGCGCAGGATCATCGCCTTTCCGGGGCTCATCAACTTCGAGCATCGGACCGAGGGCGGCCATACCTCCCTTGCGGGCGACTTCGTGATCGATGTGGAGAAGAAGGAGTACGAGATGCCCTCCGTGCGGTACTATCATGATCGATTCGCAACAGGCAAACTGATGCACTCCGCGGAGGAGAACGAGGGCGACTGGCTGCCCTTCTCCGGCGACGAGGATGTCCTCGCCCAGGCGCTGGAGGCCTACAGAGGCGAGTAACGACCCCATCGCCCGCTCGCCTGAGGGGGGACTTCAGCAGGAATTCCGTGCCGTCGAAGGTCCTACCGCGGCTTTTCAAGCCCCTGCCGAAGCAAGCGGCGGGGGTTTTCTGCCTTGTTCCATAGGGACCAGATGGTGCGGGAGGGCCCAGAATGGCCCATCGGTTTCGATGCTGCAACCCGGGTGGATATGTCCGGTTCTTTTCGGCTTCGCGAACCCTTTTGGCGGAACGGCAGGTATATTTTCCTTGACATGCAGGACCAAAGGGAGTACTGTGTAAACATTACTAAAGAAGTAGCATATCCATGAAAATCGGAACAGGTCGGGGGAGAGCCCCCCAAACCATTTCGCAAGGGAGGAAGAAGCATGAAGAGAAGATCGACAGACGGCACTTTCAAGAAGACATTGGCGACGTTGTTCGCCTTCACGCTCATCGTTTTCGCGGGAACCGCCGCCTTCGCGCAGACGCCCGACGCCCACACGACGAGAGGCACTGTGGACTGGCCGGGGTACTATATCGGCACCGTTCCCGCGGCGAGCGGGCCCGGCATCGAGACCATGCTCATCCTTCAGGACATGAACGGCGAGACGCAGTATATCCTGATCGAGAATTACCTGGAGGAAAAGGACGGCCAGTTCCGGTCCTCCGGCCCGGGGATGTGGGACGAAAGCGGCCGGTCCATCACCCTCGCTGGCCCCGGGGAATCCAGGGTCGTCTTCGTGAGCGAGGGGTGGGTCCAGTTCCTCGGTGCGGGGGAGACCGTCGGGTCCGAGACGTCGGAGTACGCTCTGCGCAAGATGGACGTCTTCACGGGGGCCGACCGGGCTCTGCTGGTGGACCCCGCGGAGGTGCGGACCGGGGACCAGGGCGGCCGGAAGATAGTCGCTTTCCCCGGGATCATCACCTTCAACGAGAACACGGCGGGAGGGTACCGGTCGCTCAAGGCCGACTTCGAGATCGACTGCGTCGTCCGGTGGCACACCATGTCCCGGATACGGTACTACGACCTGGGGTACGGCTCGGGGCGGATCATCCGCGAGTCGGCCATGGAGGGCGGCCGTGCCATGCCCATCTTGGCGGCGGATGAAGACGTGATCTACCAGGCCTGGGGCAGGTACTGCCGTCCGTAGCGTTCATCGCTGCGAATCACGGGGACGAAGCGTGCGCTTCGTCCCCTTTTCTCTTCAGCAGCCGAAGAGGCCGGAGCGCGCCCGACCGTGAGGCTCCCGCGCGTTTTGCGGCGTGGGGGGGCGGCACTCGAGTCGAACTGGCCGGTGCCCTCATCCTCCCGGACGAATCGGGTGTGATTCTTTTTGTTGCCCCGTTCTCTTTCCACCCTTTCCGATGATGCACTCCGTCCTCCGTCACACACTCTTCGGGAATGAAGTATCTCTTTTCCTTTTTTTCGCCGTCCGGTTTTCTCCTCGCAGTGCCGTCATGAAGAGAGTCGACGGATACAAAGGCGTTTTTATTGAATTCAAATCTGAAAATTCCCCCTTGACATGGCATTGTCTGTGTGTTTATATGACCTAATATCACTTCCGCCAGATAGCCGCATCACGCAGTGCCGCACTTCATGTTTCCGCCAGTTCGACGCAGTGCCGCGCATCTGTAGTTCCCCATTCTATGAAGGAGGTACACATAATGTCCCATATGAAGAATGTGTTTTTATCCGCGGCAGTTTTCTGCCTGCTCGTCCTGTTTTTTCCGGCGTTTGCCGAGGCTTCGAAACCGGTGGTCTTTGTGGATTTCAGTTGGGAAAGCGTGCAGGTGCACAATAGAATCGCAGCCTATATCATGGAAAAGGGGTACGGGAAGAAGACGGATTTCATCTTCGCCGAATCCCTGCCCGGCATGATGGGAATCGAACGGGGCGACGCCGACCTCTCCATGGAGGGGTGGGTGGACAACCTGACGGAGTACTGGACAAAGGCCTCGGCGAAGGGGGATATTCAGAGCCTGGGGACGAACTTCCCCGATGCTCCTCAGGGCTGGTACGTGCCCACCTATATGATACAGGGGGATGAGAAGCGGGGGATCAAGGCGACGGCCCCGGGCCTCAAGTCCGTGAAGGACCTTCCCCAGTACTGGGAGCTCTTCAAAGACCCGGAAAACCCGAGAAAGGGCCGCCTGTACAACGGGCCCGCGGGGTGGCAGATCTCCTCCATCAACGTCGAAAAGATCAAGGCCTACGGACTGTCCGGAACCTACGAGGCCTTCTCTCCCGGATCCCAGACGGCCCTCTCCACGGCCATAAAAAGAGCCTATGACCGGGGAAAACCGGTCCTGGCGTACTACTGGGAGCCCACATGGGTCATGGGGTTGCTGGACATGACCCGTCTGGAGGAGCCCCCCTTCGACGCGGCGGTCTGGGGGGATGGGGGCAACAAGGGGTGTGCCTGCCCCTCGGCCACGGTGTACGTTGTGGCGAACACGAAGTTCGTGGAGCGGAATCCCCGCATCGCGACGTTCCTCCGGACGTATTCCACGACCCTGGAGCAGAACAACAAGATCCTTGCCTATATGTACAAGAACAGGGTCGACGCGGCAGAGGCCGCCATATGGTTCCTCAAGAACCACAAGGATGTATGGAGTGCGTGGGTCCCCGGGGATGTAGCGTCCCGGATATCGGACTCCTTCAGGGAGGACAAATAACGTGGCGGGGGCTTCCCCCGCAGAGGCCATCGTCGTACGCAATCTCTGGCAGGTCTTTCCGAGAAAAGAGGGCATCTCCATCTCCTCTGCCGACGTCATGGACGAGCAGCGCGTCCGGGAGATGGACGAGAGCGACGATACGGTGGTGGCCATGAAGGACGTGTGCCTCACGGTCTATGAGGGAGAGACCTTCATCATCATGGGCCTCTCCGGCAGCGGGAAGTCGACGCTGATACGGTGCCTTCTTCGCCTGGTGGAACCTACGTCGGGGGAGGTATGCATCTTGGGGCACAACGTCACGGCGATGGGCAAGAGGGAGCTGGTGCAGTTCCGACGGGAGAAAATTTCCATGGTGTTTCAGCATTACGGACTGCTTCCCCACAGGACCGTGGCCGATAACGTCGCCTTCGGCCTGAAGCTTCGGGGGGAGCCGGAGGAATCCCGGAAAGAAAAGGTGACGTGGGCCCTGGAGACGGTGGGGTTGACGGGGTGGGGGAAGTACTACCCTTCGGCGCTGAGCGGCGGCATGCGACAGAGGGTGGGGATAGCCAGGGCGCTGGTCATGGACGCCCCGATCCTCCTGATGGACGAACCCTTCAGCGGTCTGGACCCCATGATCCGGCGGGAGCTCCAGGACGAGCTGATCCACCTGCAAAGGGACATGCGGAAGACGATCTTCTTCGTGACGCACGACCTCTCCGAGGCGCTCCGCATGGGGGACCG
Source organism: uncultured Synergistales bacterium (assembly GCA_937897575.1). Taxonomy (GTDB): domain Bacteria; phylum Synergistota; class Synergistia; order Synergistales; family Aminobacteriaceae; genus CALCQG01. The sequence continues at coordinate 14,669 of CALCQG010000163.1, forward strand.
GATGGCCATCATGCGGAGAGGGGAGATCGTCCAGGTGGGCTCCCCCGATGAGGTGGTGGCCAACCCGGCCGACGAGTACGTCGCCCGCTTTGTCAGCGACGAAAAGGAGCAGTTCGAACGGGGCAGGGCGTTCATCGGCAGCGGGCCCGGGAGGGAGGCGACGGCCTGTGTTTCCTGAGACGCTGCGGTTCCACATCGCCGAGCCGATCAATATCTTCATCGACGGCCTTATCCAGCGATATGCGGCCGCCTTCGACCTGGTGGCGGGAAAGATACTGTTCTTCCTGCTGAGCATTCACAGGGGGCTGGAGGCCGTTCCGTGGTGGGGGTACATCCTCCTGGTCTTCCTGCTCTCCCTGTACTTCTCGAGGAGCATCCTTCACTCTCTCGTCCTCGCGTCCCTGCCGTTTTTCATCGGTGCCTTCGGGCTCTGGAGCATGGCGATAGAGAGCCTTGCGGTGATCATCGCCTCTGTGGTGATGGCTTTGGTGATAGGGCTCCCTCTCGGCGTGCTCATGGGGGAGGCCAAGTCCGTGGAAACCGTCCTGTCGCCCGTCCTCGACGCCATGCAGACCATGCCGAGCTTTGTCTACCTCATCCCGGCCATGATGTTCTTCGGCCTCGGGAAGGTCCCGGCGGTGATCGCCACGCTGATCTACTCCCTGCCTCCCGTGATCCGGCTCACGGCGCTCGGGCTCAGGCAGGTCCCCAAGACGGTGGAGGAGGCGGCCCTCGCCTATGGGGCCACGAGATGGCAGCTCATCCGGGAGGTCCGCCTCCCCCTCGCCATGCCGAGCATTATGGCGGGGATCAACCAGACCACCATGATGGCTCTCTCCATGGTGGTGGTCTCCTCCATGATCGGGGCCCGGGGTCTCGGGCAGGAGGTCCTCGTCTCCATCAACAAGATCGATGTGGGGCGCGGTGTCGAGGCCGGCATGAGCGTGGTGATCCTCGCCATCGTCATCGACCGTCTCACTCAGGGGCTTGCGAAACGTTTGAGGCCGGGGGAGTGACCAACTCTCAGTGAAGGAGCATCACAACCGTACCGGTTCCTGTTCGGACCCCGTGCATGGGGGCGATTCGGACCGGGGGTGTCCCGTCGGGCAGGGCTGCGCGTCGCAGCCCTGCCCGTTACTTTGGGCGAAGGTCCGGAAGCCAGTTGAGCCGCCGTACCATCAGGTGGTCGTCGTGCCGTTCCAGGACGTGGACGCCGCAGTAGTCCTGAGTGACGGAGAAGAGCTTCTCCCAGGAGAGGCCGAGGACGGCCACGATGAGAGCCCTGAGGACCCCGGCGTGGGCCACCACAAGCAGGTCCCCCCTCTCGCGCTTCAGAAGGGACTGAAAGGCCGGCCACGCTCTGTCCCGTACGTCCGTGAAGCTCTCCCCGCCCGGCGGACGGTAGCCGGCGAAGTCCTTCGCCCGCGCCTCGAAGGCCTCGGGGTCCGATGCGGCGATGTCCGCGAGGGTGCGCATCTCCCAGTCACCGCAGCGGATCTCCTGGAAAGCGCGCTCCACGCGGAGAGGCGCGGTCCGCCCCTCCGTCACGATCGCGGCGGTCTCCTCGGCCCGCCGCAGGCCGCTGTGCACGACGAGGTCGAAGGGGATGGATTCGAGGGCGGCCTTCAGCCGCCTGGCCTCCCCGCGTCCCCGCTCCGAGAGGGGGAGGTCCGTTCGGCCGAGAAACCGGGGGGCGTCGTCGGGGAGCTCGGGGTGTCCGTGGCGCACGAGATAGATCGCCTGCATCGCCGTTTCCTCCGCTCTGAGTATTTTCATCGGGGAGTATGGGGTACAATACGATATGAGTGTATCAGAGAAAGGAGTGGACGGCCATGAGAAAGACCGTCGTCGTGACCTGCCCGTCACCCCCCGGGATCCGAGCCGCTGTGGAACGCGGACTGGCGGGGTCGGCCGAAGTGACGTACCTCGAGGACAGAGCGGGCAATGCCCGGACCGAAGCCCTCCGGAGCGCCTCCGGGCTGCTCTCCTTCTTCTTCAACGGGGAGGTCGACGAGTCGGACTACCCCCTGCTCGAGGACCTGGAGATCTTCCAGGCCATATCGACGGGGCTCGACTACTTCCCCTTCCGCAAGGTGCCCGTCGGGATGGTGCTGGCCTGCAACGCCGGAGGGTGGGCTCCCCAGATAGCGGAGCACGCCATGGCGCTGCTCCTCGCCCTCACGCGCCGAATCGTTCCGCTGCACAACGACCTGTCCCGGGGGGCGTTCAACAAGGAGGCGTTCGCTCTGCGGACATTGCGGGGCAAAGTGCTCCTCGCCGCCGGATACGGGGGGATCGGCCGCCATACCGCCGACCTCGCCGCAGCCTTCGGCATGAGCGTGTGGGCTCTGAACACCAGCGGCCGGACCGACGGGGCCGTGGAGCGCGTCGGGACCCTGGGAGACCTTGAGGCCTTCCTTCCCGGAGCCGACGTACTGCTCCTCGCCCTGCCTCTGGACCGGAACACCAGAGGGATCATCGGCCGGCGCGAACTGGAGCGCATGAAGAGGGACGCCATCCTGCTGAACGTGGCCAGGGCCGCTCTGGTGTCGGAGAAGGATCTGTACGACCATCTCGTGGCCAATCCGGATTTCCAGGCGGGGCTCGACGTGTGGTGGCATGAGCCCACATGGGGCGGCGGAGCCTTCGAGACGGAGTACCCCTTCCTGACGCTGCCCAACGTCGTGGGTTCGCCCCACAACTCGAACCGGTGCGAGAACGACATGGTCGCCGCCGCGGAGTGCGCCGCCTCGAACCTGGCGGCCTTCTTCACGGGCGGGACGCTCCGCGGCCTCATCCGCCGCGAGGACTACATCGATTGAGAGGACGATAGACATGGCACGATGGACCATCGCAACGTTCAACGTCAACTCCCTCCGGAGCCGCCTTCCCGTGCTGGAGCGGTGGCTCGAGTCCACACCCGCGGATGTGCTGTGCCTCCAGGAGACGAAGGTGACGGACGGCGACTTCCCCCTCGACGCGGTCCAGAGCCTCGGCTACCGGGCCATCTACCGGGGCGAAAAGGCGTACAACGGCGTGGCCATCCTCACCAAGGCCCCCATGGAGGGCTACGCCTTCGGATTCGGAGACGGCGAGGAGCCCGACGGAGGGGCCAGGGTGGTGCGAGGGCGGATAGGGGATCTCTGCATCATCAACACCTACGTCCCCCAGGGAAAGGCCATCGACAACCCGGACTACGTCTACAAACACCGTTTTCTGGACCGGTTCCGCGCCCTCCTCGACCGCGAGTACCTCACCACGGAGAAGATCCTCTGGGTGGGGGACATGAACGTGGCGCCCACGGACATGGACGTCACGTCGCCGGAGAAGAAGCGGGACCACCCCTGCTTCGCGCCGGACATTCGGGAGCACTTCGAGGCGGTGAAGAGCTGGGGCTTCTCCGACGTCTTCAGGAAACACCGCCCCGGGCCGGGGGAGTTCTCCTTCTTCGACTACCGGGTGAAGGGGGCCCTGGAGCGGAACATCGGCTGGCGGATCGACCACATCCTGGCGACGCCGACCCTCGAGGCGGCCTCGGTGGACTGCTTCGTTGACCGGGCTCCCAGAGGCTGGGAGCGGCCGTCGGATCATACGCCCGTCGTGGTCCGGTTCGACCTGTAGGAGCGGACCGGCGAAGCGTTCCTTTCCGGGCACGGGCGCGCACTGCACGGTGCGGCGTGAAACGTGAACGACATCGCGGCGGCCGAAGACCTTCGGCCGCCGCGGTGTCGTCTGTTCGATGGGGAGCTCCGCCCGAGGTTCCAGTGGAAAGGAGCTCTCTGTGATCCGCATCACAATATATTATATTTGGTTGACCGGGCAGGACCATCGCCCTATAGTGAGTAGTATTCGGACTTTAATGGACAAATATGCAACCTGGTTGCAAAAGTGATCATCTGACGATGGAGGGATAGGACATGGCGTTTCGGAAAATGTGGCTCAACATCAACGGCGCGAACCGGGTCTTCATCTGCGATCCAGAGAAGGACTCCCTTTCCGATGTGCTTCGGCGCATCGGGCTTACGGGGGTCAAGGTCGGCTGCGGAACGGGCGTCTGCGGCTCCTGCTCGGTGATCCTGAACGGCGAGCTTGTCCGGTCCTGCGTCCAGAAGATAGGCAGGATCAAGGAGTACAGCACGGTGATCACCGTGGAGGGCGTCGGCACACCCCAGAATCTTCACCCCATACAGGTGGCCTACATGAACAACGGGGCCATCCAGTGCGGCTTCTGCACCCCCGGCTTCGTCGTCTCGACCTACGCGCTGCTGACCCAGAACGTCAACCCCACGAGGCAGGAGGTCCGCGACTGGTTCCACAAGCATAAGAACGTCTGTCGCTGCACGGGGTACAGGCAGATCGTGGACGCCGTCATGGACGCCGCCAAGGTCATGAGGGGCGAGGCCACCGTGGAGGACATCTCCTACAAGCACCCCGAGGGCGAGGACTACTACGGCAAGCCCGTCGTCCGCCCGACGGCCCTGGCGAAGGTCTGCGGCCTTGCGGACTACGGCGCCGATCAGGAGCTGAAGATGCCGAGCGACACGCTCCACGTGGCCATGGTTCAGCCGAGGATCGCCCATCACGCCAAGATCCTGTCCATCGACGTCTCCGAGGCCGAGAAGATGCCCGGCGTGAAGAAGGTCGTCGTCGCCGCGGATCTCATCGCCGCGGGCGGCACGAACGTCATGGCCGAGGGCCAGTTCCACGAGCGGACGACGGTCATGGTGCCGAGCCGCAAGGTCCTCTGCGACGACAGAATCTTCCGGTACGGCGACGTGGTGGCCCTGGCCGTGGCGGACACGAAGGAGCACGCCCGGGCGGCCGCCGCGAAGGTGAAGGTGGAGATCGAAAAACTCCCCGAGTACCTCAACTATCTCGACGCCGTCATGCCCGACGCCATGCGCATTCACGAGGACACGCCCAACATCTTCTGCATGCAGCCGGTGCTGAAGGGCGTCGGCCTCGAGGAGCCGTCCAAGGTCTCCGAGGTGATGGACAGCTCCGCCTTCTCCGTGGAGGGCAGCTTCTACTCGTCGAGACAGCCCCACCTCACCATCGAGGGCGACATCATTCAGGCCTACTTCGACGAGGACGGGTTCCTGACGATCCAGTGCAAGTCCCAGGGCGTCTACTCGTCCGTCGGGCGCATCGGGAACTCCCTCGGCGTGCCCAAGGACAAGCTTCGCGTCCTGATGAACCCCACGGGGGCGAGCTTCGGATGGTCCACCAACGCGGGGGACCTCTGCCTCGCCGGGGCGGCGGCCGTGGTCATGAAGGCCCCGGTGTGCCTCTCCATGAGCTATGAGGAGCACCAGCACTTCTCGGGCAAGCGGTGCCCCTGCCACTCCAACGGCCGGGCGGCCTGCGACGGCGACGGAAAGCTCACGGCCGTGGAGTTCGACTTCGGCATGGACCACGGCGCCTACTCCTGGGGCGGCGACGACATCGTCACGAAGCAGCCCAGGTTCGCCTTCTTCCCCTACTACGTCCCCCATGTGGCCGGTCTGGCCCGGATCGCCAACACGAACCACAACTTCGGCACGGCGTACCGGAGCTACGGATCGCCCCAGGCCTACACCCTGAGCGAGGCCCTCATGGACATGCTGGCCGAGAAGGCCGGGATCGATCCCTTCGAGTTCCGGTGGCGGAACATCGCCCGGGAGGGGCAGACGAACAACAACAGCTACCCCTACCGCCAGTACCCCATGGAGGCGATGATGAAGCTCATGAAACCCCACTACGAGCGGGCCGTGGCCGAGGCCAAGGCGGCGGACACGCCGGAGAAGCGGCGGGGCGTGGGGCTCTCCTGGGGCGGCTTCAACGTCACCGAAGGCGGCACGGACAGCGCCTCGGCCGCCATCGAGCTGAACCCCGACGGGACCTTCACGAAGTACGACACCTATCAGGAGCTCGGCCAGGGCGGCGACATCGGCTCCCTCATGCTGACCCTCGAGGCGCTGAAGCCCCTGGGCGTGACGCCGGATCAGATCCGGCTCGTGCAGAACGACACGAAGCTCTGCCCGGACAGCGGCATGTCCGGGGCCAGCCGGACCCACTACATGAGCGGCCATGCCACCATCATCGCGGCGAACAAGCTCATGGACGCCATGCGAAAGGCCGACGGGACCTACCGGACCTACGACGAGATGAAGGCCGAGGGCCTCGAGACCAAATACTTCGGGAAATTCTCCAACACGTCGGTGCCGGGGCTCTGCCGGCTGGATCCCAACACGGGCATCGGCGACCCGAACCCGGCCTACACCTACTGCCTGAACATGGCCGAGGTGGAGGTGGACACGGCCACGGGGAAGACCCGGGTGCTGCGCTTCACCTGCGTGGACGACGTGGGCAAGGTGGGCAACATCGACGCCGTGAACGGCCAGGCCTTCGGCGGCATCTCCCACGCCATCGGGTTCGCCCTGAGCGAGAACTACGACGACGTGAAGCGGCACACGAACATCGCCTCGAGCGGCGTGCCCTACGTCAACGACATCCCCGACGAGATCGAGGCCATCCACTACGAGCGCCCCGACGACTGGGGCCCCTTCGGCTCCTCAGGCGCGTCGGAGGGCTTCCAGTCCTCCGGCCACATGGCGGTGATCAACGGCATCTACAACGCCTGCGGCGTCCGTATTTATGAGATTCCCGCCCTGCCGGCGAAGGTCAAGGCCGGACTCGACGCCCTGGCCGCCGGCAAGGAGCCGGAGAAGCCGAAGAAGTACTTCCTGGGCTCCGACCTCTACGAGGAGCTCGAGAACATCAAGGCCAACCCCGTCAAGTTCGGCGGAGACGACTTCTTCGTCCCGCTGGGAGGGGCCTCTGCCGAGCGATTCTTCTAGACCCCCTGCAGGGAAACGGCGGTGCCGCTCTTGAGCGGCACCGCTTTTTATGCGAGGATAAGAGCATGAGCGACCTGGAGCGGATACGAAAGAAGATGCAAGAGCAGTGCCTCGAGAAGGAGGAGCCCTTCTGCTCCTCCGCCTGCCCCTTCCGTCTCGACGTCCGGGAGTTCGCCGCCCGGGTGCGGCGGGGCAGTTTCAACTCGGCTTTTCGGACCTTCGCGAACGCCGTTGGATTCCCCGGTGTCGTAGCGGCCCTCTGCCACCGCCCCTGCGAGGCGGTCTGCCCGAGGCGGGAGGTGGACGCCGCCATCGCCCTGGGCGATCTCGAGGGGGCCGTCCTGGCGCACAGCACGGACCTGCGCCCGACGAGCTACAACATGCCGGCCAAGAAGGGGCGCTTCACCGTCGTGGGGGCGGGTTTGAGCGGGTTGGGCTGCGCCCTGCGCCTGACGAACAGGAAATACCAGGTCACGGTCTTCGAGAGGACGGATCGGATCGGAGGGTGCCTGTGGGACCTGCCCGATCCCGACGCCTCCCTGGCCGACGTGGATCGGCAGTTCATGCACGAGCGGTACGACCTGCGCCTGAACACCGAGGTGACGGACCTGTCTGAGCTCCTTGAGGAGTTCGACGGGGTCTACGTGGCCACGGGCAGCGGAGGCCGCGCCTTCGGCCTTCTGGACGACGTTCGTCCCGACGGGTTCCCCATGGCGACACGCCTCCCCGGGGTCTTCATCGGCGGGGCCGTCACCGGAGCGAACCCTATGGAGGCCCTGGCTCAGGGTCTGCGGGCTGCCACCGCCCTCGAGGGCTGGCTCAAGACGGGGAACATGAGAAGCGCCCCTCCTGCGCCCCCGACGAGGATGATCCTGGACCCCTCGGCCCTCGTCCCGATGCCGCCAGTGCGTCCGTCGGACGACGGGTACGGCAAGGAGGCTGCCGCCGCCGAGGCGGCCCGGTGCATTCAGTGCCGGTGCGATGCCTGCATCCGCCACTGCTCCTTCCTGAGCCACTTTGAGAAGTTCCCCAAGCGGGTCGACGAGGAGGTTGAGATCACCATCACGCCGGGCACCCTGGACGGGAACGGGACCGTGGCGACGCGCCTCATCTCGACCTGCAACCAGTGCGGCCTCTGTGGCGAGGTCTGCCCCGAGGACATCGACGTGGGGCGGTATCTCCGGGGCGCCCACAACGCCATGACCGCCAAGGGCGCTATGCCCTGGGCCTGGCACGAGTTCTGGCTCCGGGACATGGAGTTCTCGGAGAGCGAACGGGCGGCGCTCGTCGGCCGTTCCCCCGACGGAGCGAACGAGTACGTCTTCTTCCCCGGCTGTCAGCTCGGGGCATCGGACCCGCGGTACGTGGCCGGGACCTACGACCTGCTCGTCGAAAGGAACCCGTCCGTGGCCATCGCGCTGGGGTGTTGCGGGGCGCCGGCCCTCTGGGCAGGGGAGGAGAAACTCCACAAGGAGGTCTGCGATCGGATACGGAACGACTGGCAGGCTCTGGGGTCGCCCACGGCGATCCTCGCGTGCCCGTCGTGTCTTCAGCTCTTCGCCGAGTTCCTCCCTGACATCCCGACGGTCTTCCTCGCGGACCTTCTCCTC
>CALCQG010000164.1 GCA_937897575.1 uncultured Synergistales bacterium
GCCCCATACCCGTAGGCGACGCCGACGAAGAAGAACAGGAAGAAGAGGATGGCCACGATGCTGCTCAGGAAGGGTGACCGCGGGACGATGGTCCCGTCGTCGGACCGGAAGAAGGAGCCCTGGGGCAGCGTCAGATACAGGATGACGCCGATGACGATGATGCCCGCGATGCCGGCCCAGCGAAGGCCCCGATTCTCCTCGGGGGTGACGGCGTGCTTCTTGATCTCCTCGTCGTCCATCGCCACCGGTTTGTCGCCGAGAGCCGGGATGGTGAACTTCTCCGTCACGAAGGTGGTGACGAAGGTGAGGATAATGGTCGCTGTGAACATGAAGTACCAGTTGATGAGCGGGTGGGTCGGTCCGGGGACGTTCATGCCCTGGGCGGCGGACTGGGTGATGCCGGCCAGGAGCGCGTCGGTCCCGGCGATGAAGAAGTTCGCCGTGAACCCCCCATTCGCCGCCGCGAAGCCCGTTATGATGCCCACCCATGGGTTTCGGCCCAAGGCCTTGAAGATGGCGCCTCCTATGACGGGTGTGAAGATGATCCCCGCGTCCGAGGCGAGGTTCGCGTTGATGCCCACCACGGCGATGGCCGCCGTCACGAGATAGGACGGGGCGCCGAGGATGGTTTTGCGCATGAGGGCCCCGATCATGCCCGTCTGCTCGACGAGTCCGATGCCCAGGGTCATGACCAGGATGAGCCCCAGGGGTGCGAAGTTCACGTAGGTCTTCACGAAGTCGCCCAGGAAGAGGCGCATCTCCTTGTATGAGAGGAGATTCACCACCGCGACGGTGGTCTCCTTGGGCGCCTCTCCGGCCTTCGCCGCCATGTAGGTCACCGAAACGCCGGCCTTGCCCAGGAAGTAGGACAGCACCACAATGATGATCGCGAGGAACGTGAAGAGCCAGAAGGGGTTCGGGAGCAAGTTGCCGACTATTTCAATGCCGCGGATGAATTTCATGAAGAAGCCCTTTTTCTTGGGGGCTACCGGTTCCGCCATGTCGATTCCTCCTTTGTCCGATGGATTGTGTGGATCGTCGCGCTCTTCCGTGTCCAGGCCATCCGTTTCGTCGGAGTCTCCCTATCCGCCCCCCTTTCACTCTCTCTTCGCGAGAGCCAGCGCGAGTTCGGCGAAGAGCGCCGGTCCGTAGGCCAGAACGCGCTCGTCCAGGTCGAAGTACTCGTTGTGATGCCCCGCGGCGATGTCGGCGCCGAGGACGAAGTAGACCGCCTTGCCGCCGGCGCTCTGGACGGTGCTCATGAGCCACGAGACGTCCTCGCTCCCGCCCAGGCTCACCCTGGGGGCGACGGTCCCGACGCCGTCGATGCGGGCAGCCCTGTCGGCGACGAGACGCACGAGTTCGTCATCGCTCTCGGCGTCCACGGCCTCGCCCATCTTCTCGAGGCCCATGGCGACGCCGTACATGGATGCGACGCCGGACGCCACCTCCATGGCCCGGTCGTAGACGTAGGAGTTGAGCGCGCCGGTGAGCCCCCTGGTCTCCACCTTCATGAGGGCCTTCGCCGGGATGACGTTCCGGCCGCTCCCCGCCTGGAGCACGCCCACGTTCAGCCTCGTGGCGCCGTCCTTGTGGGGCGGGATGGCGGCGAATCCGAGGGCCGCCGTGGCGGCGGCGAGCAGGGCGTTCCGCCCCTCGTTGGGGGCGCCGCCCGCGTGGGCCGACGTGCCCGTGTAGGTCAGGTCGAACTTCGTGGTGCAGAGGAAGTCGCCGCACTCCGGCGCTACGGTTCCCGACGGGACGCCCATGCCCACATGAGCGGAGAGAAAATACTCCACGCCCTTGAGGACACCGCTCTCCGCCACGGCCCGGCCACCGCGGACCCCCTCCTCCGCCGGCTGAAAGATCAGCCTGAAGGTCCCGGAGAGCTCCTCTTTCCTCTCGGCCAAGATCTCGGCGAGGGCGAGCCCGATGGTGGCGTGGGCATCATGACCGCAGGCGTGCATGGCGTTTTCGTTCAGGGAGGCGAACCCCTCCCGGAAGGGCCGATGCTTTTCGTCCCTGGCCTCCGCGACATCCACAGATCGGAAGAGCGTCGTGTAGGGA
>CALCQG010000165.1 GCA_937897575.1 uncultured Synergistales bacterium
GATCGCCGGATGGCTGCTCCACGGTTTCGACCCTATGGAGCTGTTCTTTGCCGCCATCGGTTTTGCCGTCGCCGCCATCCCCGAGAGTTTGCCCGCCGTCCTGACGGTGACGCTGGCGATCGGGGTGCAGAAGATGGCGGACCATAACGCCATCGCAAGGAAGCTCAACGCCGTGGAGACGCTCGGGTCCGTGACGGTGATCTGCACGGACAAGACAGGGACGCTGACGAAGAATGAGATGACGGCGCGGACGGTCGTCACGGCGGCGGGGCACTACGAGGTCTCGGGGACCGGATACAGCCCCTCGGGCGGTATCACCCTGAATGGCGAGGCCATAGACCTGCTGGAGCATGGCGACCTCCAGGCACTCATCGAGGTGATGGCCGTGGCGAACGACGCCGTGGTCAGTGAGATTGACGGCCTGTGGTCCCTGGCCGGGGAGCCCACGGAGGGCGCGCTCAGAACCCTGGGGCTGAAGGCGAAGTTCAGTCCCGAACGCTACAGACGTAAGGCCGTCATCCCCTTCGAGTCTGAGAACAAGTTCATGGCGGTCCTTGTATCCCTTCCCGATGGCGGGGCGCGCATCCTCCTCAAGGGCGCGGCGGGGCGCCTGCTTGACCGATCGGTCGCCCAGAGGGGGGCGGACGGCAGCATAGTCCCGATCGACCGGGCCTTCTGGGAGGAGCAGACGGACCGGATCAGCAGCCGCGGCCTCCGTCTTCTGGCTGCGGCGATGAAGGACGTTCCCGACGACAAAGAGGATCTGTCCATGGAGGACATCGCCGACGGCATGATCTTCCTCGGCATGGTGGGTATCGTGGACCCGCCGCGGCCTGAGGCCGTGGCCGCCATAGCGGACTGTCAGAGGGCGGGCATCCGCGTCAAGATGATAACGGGCGACTACGCCGGAACGGCCATGGCCATAGGCAAGGAGATGGGCATAGGCGACGGCGTGCACTGCGTGACGGGCGCCGATCTGGAGAGGGCGACGGATGACGAGCTCGAAAGGATCGCACACGAGAATGACGTCTTCGCCAGGACGAGCCCGGAGCACAAGCTCCGCCTCGTCAAGGCCCTTCAGAAGGCGGGTGAGGTCGTCTCCATGACGGGCGACGGCGTGAACGACGCGCCGGCGCTCAAACGGGCCAATGTGGGCGTGGCCATGGGCATCAAGGGCACGGAGGCGACGAAGGAGGCGGCGGACATCGTCCTGGCGGACGATCACTTCGCCACGATCCGGCGGGCCGTGGAGGAGGGGCGGAGGATCTACGACAACCTCCAGAAGGCCATCACCTTCCTTCTGCCCTCAAACGGAGCGGAGGCCATCGTGATACTGTCCTCCGTCCTCTTCGGCTTCATCCTGCCGCTGACGCCCGCCCAGATCCTCTGGATCAACATCGTGACGGACGTCTCCCTCGCCCTGGCGCTGGCCTTCGAACCGGCGGAGCAGGGGCTCATGCTCCTTCCGCCCAGGGCTCCCGACGCCCCCATCATCGGCGGAGCCTTCCTCCGGCGGGTCGTCCTCGTCTCGCTGCTGCTCGGAGGGGGGACCCTCGCCGTCTTTCTCATGGAGATCGGCAATGGTGCCCCGATCGCGCTGGCGCGGACGGTTGCCGTGACGACCCTGTCCTGCGGCCAGGGGTTCTACCTTTTGAACAGCCGTTTTCTCAGAAAGTCCTCCCTCTCCCTCCGGCTGTTCGCCACGAACCCCGTCGCCTGGGTCTCCTTGGCGCTGCTGGCGGTCACGCAACTCCTCTTCGTCTACGCGCCCTTCATGAACAGATGGTTCGGGTCCGTCCCTCTCACGTTGAGGCATTGGATCCTTCCGCTCCTCGTCGGTGCGGGGACGTTTCTCGTCGTCGAGGGGGAGAAGATGATCACGGGCAGGAGAGCAGTGCTCCGCGGAGAGGGGGATGGGTGAGATGACAGAGCAGAGACGAGCGCGCAAAGGGGCGGTCCCCTATAAAGGAGGGTGTCGGTTCGGCGTGTGGGCTCCCCATGCCGGGGAGGTCTACGTCGTGGGGTCCTTCAACGGATGGGACAAGACGGTGCACCCCATGAGCGGCGGAGACGACGGGGTGTGGACCGCCGACATCCCGGGGGTGAAGGCGGGGGACGAGTACCTCTACCGGATTGTCGCACCGGGCGGGGAGTTTATGCGAATAGACCCCTACGCCAGACGGGTGACGAACTCCGCAGGGAACGGCATAGTGAAGGCCCTCCGCCATAAGAGGATGGACGCGTTCACACCGCCCACCCTGGACAAAATGGTGATCTACGAGCTTCACATCGGGACCTTCGGCAAAAAGGAGGGGGCGGATGGGCCCGGGGACCTTGAGACGGCCATGGAGCGTCTCGAGTACCTGAAGGAGCTGGGCGTCAACGCCGTGGAGATCATGCCGCTGTCGGAGTTCGCCGGCGGGTACTCCTGGGGGTACAACCCGGCCCACATCTTCGCCGTGGAGAGCGACTACGGATCGCCGCGCAACTTCCGGGAGTTCGTCGACAGAGCCCACCAGCTCGGCATCGCCGTAATCATAGATGTGGTCTACAACCACTTCGGTCCCGGCGACCTCGACCTGTGGCAGTTCGACGGGTGGAGCGAGGACGGGAAGGGCGGCATCTACTTCTACAACGACTGGCGTGCCCAGACCCCCTGGGGGGAAACGAGGCCCGACTACGGTCGCGGAGAGGTCCGCGAATACATCCGGGACAACGCCCTCATGTGGTTCAGGGAGTACGGCGTGGATGGTCTCCGGTGGGATATGACGGCCTACATACGGAACGTCCACGGCATGAACGACGACGCGGGCAGTGACCTCCCCGACGGATGGAGCCTCATGCAGTGGGTGAACAGAGAGATACGCAGGGTGAAGAAAAACGGGCTCACCATCGCCGAGGACCTTCAGGACAACGGGGCGCTCACACGGGCGGTGAAGGACGGAGGCGCCGGGTTCGACGCCCAGTGGGGGGCCGTCTTCGTGCACGCCCTCCGGCCCACCCTGACGGCCTTGGACGACAAGGACAGAAGCATGGAGGCGGTGAAGGGTACCCTGTTGCACCGATATTCGGCCGATGCCTTCGAACGGGTGGTCTACACGGAGTCCCACGACGAGGTGGCAAACGGTCGGGCGCGCGTCCCCGAGGAGATCGACCCGGGCAAGGCGTCGTCCTGGGCGGCGAAGAAGCGCTCCACCCTCGGCGCGGCCGTCGTCTTCACGGCGCCCGGCGTCCCCATGCTCTTCCAGGGGCAGGAGTTCCTCGAGGACGACTGGTTTCACGACCAGGACCCCCTCGACTGGTCCAAGAAGGAACGGAACAAGGGAATTTTGCAGCTGTACAAGGACCTCATCGCCCTCCGTCTGAACCGGGAAGGGTGGACCGCCGGCCTGACGGGGCAGCACATCGACATCCTGGCAGCGAACGAGGACCTCAAGTGCATTGCGTATCATCGCTGGCGTGACGGGGGCTCGGGGGACAGCACGGTGGTGGTGGCCAACTTCTCGGCCAACGTGTTGGAGAACTTCGTCGTGGCCATGCCGGCAGAGGGCGAGTGGACCGTGCGTTTCAACAGCGACGGCAAGGGGTACGACGGAGCGTTTGGTGACATGGGCCCCGCCACGGTCCGGGCTGAGAAAAAAGAGGGAGAGGACCATCCGGCTGCCGCCGTCACCGTCGCGCCCTACAGCGCGATCATCCTGTCCCAGACACGGAGCTGACGTCGAAAAACCGACGGGACGGTGCACCCCGAGGGGCTTTCCGAAAATACCCCCTTTGTGCTATGGTTCTCTCGCTTCACATCACGGCATCGAAATGGCGGCGAAAACTGAATGATAGTGTGGGCGTTGCTGGGTTCTCTTTTTCTCGTCCTTGCTCTTGTGGGAACGTTTCTTCCGCTTGTGCCGACAGTGCCCTTTGTCCTGCTCGCTGCGGCATGTTTCGCGAAATCGTCGCCAAAATGGCACCGGTGGATGCGCTTGCACCCCAGGTTCGGTCCGTCCTTGCGAAACTGGGAGCAGCATCATTGCATCTCACGGCGGATGAAGCTCTGGGGGAGCGTCATGCCCCTCGTGGGCGGCGGCACCTCGACGTACCTCTTCGTCCCCCGGGGGTGGCTGACCTGGACCGCCATGACCGTCTTCGTGACAGCCAGCCTGGTGGTCCTTCTGCTGAAGGAGTGCCCGGCGGAGAAGGGACATTGATCTGAAACCGCAGGACTGTCGTGTGCACGAATGAGCTGTAGGAGCTCGCGGCGGCAGGGAAGGTGAAAACAGAGCGGCGGTGCAGATGGTACCTCTTAGGGAGAAGAACACAGTACAGTGCGTGACGTCTCTTTTGCCGAGAGGATATCTCTGTCGATCGTTGCGCTGAGGGAGCGATGCAGATGATCGGAGTCGAGGATCGGATTCTGAGAGAGCCGTGGGAGCTGGCGGAGAGAGAGGCCCTTTTGCATTCCCGGTGGCTTGCCGTCCCCGGTGGCGAGGATCTGGTCCTCGGCTTCTTCTCCGATGGCCTGCTTGTGGCAACGGGATCGCTGGTGGGGAACGTCCTGCAGGGCATCGCCGTGGCTCATGAGTTCGAGGGCGAGGGGCTCGCCTCCACGGTGGTCTCGGCGCTCTTGAAGAGAGCCCTGGACGAAAGGATGGAGCACATCTTCCTCTACACCAAGCCGGAAGAGGCTCCGCGGTTCGAGTCCCTCGGATTCGTGGTCCTGGCCGCTGCGCGCAGCCGCTCCACCGGACTCGCCGCCGCGCTTCTGGAGTGGGGCGGAGAGGGGATAACGAAGTGGAAGGATGGGCTGCGGAGCTTCTCGAAGGGGAGGCCTGAAGCGGCCGGGGCAGTGGTGGTGAACTGCAACCCCTTCACGGTGGGGCACCGTCGTCTCATCGAATGGGCGTCCCGGGAGAGTCCGTGGCTCTATGTCCTCGTGGTGCAGGAGGATCGTTCGGTTTTCCCCTTCGAGACGAGAATACGCCTTGTCCGGGAGGGGACCCGCGACCTGGACAACGTCTCCGTGCTGCCCGGAGGACCCTATGTCATCTCGTCCGCAACTTTTCCGACGTACTTTACCCGGATGAAGGCGGGGGAGAGCGCGATAACGGAGCTCCACGCCCTCCTCGACCTCGAACTCTTCAGACAGCACATCGCCCCGCCCCTCAGGGTGAGGACACGTTTCGTGGGGACGGAGCCCTACTGCCCCGTGACGTCCGTCTACAATGAGACGATGAAGAGTACCCTCCCCGGGGGCGACGGAGGGGTGCAGGTTCGCGAACTTCCCCGGTTTGCCCTGCACGGGGAGGCGGTCAGCGCGTCCCGTGTGCGCGCACTTCTTCGGGAGGGACGGATCAATGAGGTGAAACAGCTTGTCCCCGCCGCCACGTGGGATTGGCTCCACTCCGAGGAAGCCGGCCCCGTCCTCGAAAAGATCCGCATGAACGAGGGGAGACACTGATGGAACGCCGGGAGAGGGGCGAGAAGAGATGGTGACCGCCTCCATACTGGACGCCCGAGAGGCCCGGTGGAACAGACGCCGAAGAAAAGCGTCCGCCATGCCGCCCGGGAGGGTCCTCGTGACGTTCACCCTGCGAATGCCCTCCTCCCTGCGCCTGGATGACCGGCGCAACTCTTTCGGAAAGCCCCTCTTCGACTCGCTGCTCCGCTTTTTCGACAGGATGGGGATGACCGTCACCGAGGAGGAGTACCTCGTCGGCGGCGACGGTCCGGAGGGGTACTGCCTCGTCCTAGGGGGCGCGGACGAGGTCAAGAGGGGCGCCGTGCACTTCGAGGAGAACCACCCCTGGGGAGACCTCGCCGACGTGGACATCATGGACGGAGCGCTCCGTTGCGTGGAGCGGAGGGCGTCAGACCTCCCTCCGAGACGGTGCTACGTCTGCGGGGGCACTGCGTCGGAGTGCATCGTCGCTCGCGCCCACACAGTCGAGGAGACGAACCGGTGCGTTCTCGAAATCCTCGAGCGCCCCGCACCGAAGAAGGGTCGCAGCATCTCCTCTCTTGCGGCAAAGGCCGCCGAGGCCCTGCTCTTCGAGACGGCGGCGGCGCCGAAGCCGGGGCTTGTGGACCCGTTGACGAACGGTGCTCACAAGGACATGGACTATTTCACGTTTCTTCGCAGCGCCGCCGCGCTGGCCCCTTGGTGGGAGGTCTTTGTCCAGCTTGGCTGGGACTTCGGGGGCGAAGAGCCGGCACAGCTGCTCCCTCTCCTCAGGGCGCGGGGCCTGGAGGCGGAGCGGGCCATGCTGGCCGCCACGGGAGGGGTCAACACGCATAAGGGGCTCATTTTCTCCCTCGGAATCCTCTGCGCTGCGGCGGGGAACCTCGCGGCGGCCGATGTGCCGGTGACTGACCAAACCTGCTCGGCCTACGCCGCCCGGATCGTGCAAGGAATCGTGGAGAGGGACTTCTCGGGGCTCGAGAAAAAAGCCGATGCCCGTCGCACATGGGGGGAGAGGCTCTATCTTCGGTACGGTGCCACAGGAATACGGGGGGAAGTGGAGCAGGGATTCCCCTCCGTCTTGAATCACGGGCTTCCCAGGCTTCGATCCGATCTGAGCGAGGGGACCTCCTTGAACGACGCCCTGGTGAACTGCCTCCTGACCCTCTGTACCGTCACTGAGGACACCAACGTCCTCGCCCGGGGAGGGCCGGAGGGGTCTCGTCTCGTGCGGGACGGCGCGGCGAAGGTCCTCGCTCTCGGAGGAGCAGGGTCCCCCGAGGGGAGAGAGGCGACCTTCGCTCTGGACCGTGCCCTCACGGAGCGGAACATCTCTCCCGGAGGAAGCGCCGACCTCCTCGCCGTCACGGTTTTTCTGTGGCTTCTCTCTCCGTGATCTCTATCGTGAAGTGTTCGGACAGGATAAGAGGGGCCGGAACGAAGACGTTCCGGCCCCTCTTTCGCAGTGCTGAATGGAGTTACTTGCTCGGGGTGATGAGCTTCGGGTCGGTGATGACCCCGTAGTAGCGGAACAGGCCGTCCTTGACGGTCTGGATCTGTATGGGTTTCACAACCTCGCCGTCGGCGTCGAAGCCCGCGATGAGGCCCGTCAGGCCGTCGTAGTTCTTCGTCTCGGAGAGGGCCTTGGCGACGGCGGGGCCGTCGGTGGTGCCGGCCTTCTTGATGGCGTCGACGATGAGCATGAAGCCGTCGTAGGCGGAGGCGCCGACCATGTCGGGTTCTATGGAGTGGAGCTTCCGGTAGGTCGCGAGGAACTCCTGAACGAAGGGCCGTTCGTCGTCCCGGTTCAGGTTGGTGACGATGATGAGCCCTTCAGCAGCGCTGCCGGCGATCTCTGCGGTCTTGGGGGAGTCCGCCCCCTCTTCGCCGATGAACTGGATGGTGATCCCCATCTCCCTGGCCTGCTTCAGCGCCGGTCCCATCTGGAAGTAGTAGCCGCTGAAGAAGAGGACGTCGGGGTTCGTCGCCTGCATCTTCGACAGGTAGGGCTTGAAGTCCTTCTCGCTCATGGGGTATCTCTGGGTGGACACGATTTGAACGCCGTCCACACCCTTGACGTACTCGTCGAACCCCTGGGACAGGGTGGTGCCGAAGTCGTTGTCGCTTACGATGAGGGCGATCTTCTTCGCCTTGAGCAGCTCCACGGCCACGTGGGCCGCTCCCTTCCCCTCCACGGTCCCGAGGAATCCGTTACGGAAGGTGTAGTCCCCTATGGTGATGTCCGGGTGCAGGGCGTAGGCCGACACGAGAGGAATCTCCTCGTCGTTGAATATGGCCGACACGGCGCGGGTCGGAAGGCTGTAGGAGCCGGCCACGAAGCCGACGACCTTGTCCTGCTCGATGAGCTTGTAGGCAAGGGGAACGGACTGTTTGGGGTCCGCCGCGTCGTCGTAGCAGACAAGCTCCACTTTCTTTCCGAGAACTCCGCCTTCTGCGTTCACCTTGTCCACGGCGATCTTCACGGACTCGTACACGCTGAAGCCGTCCGCCGCCGCGAAACCCGTGAGGGGTGCGAGCATCCCGATCTTGATCGTCTCCTGGGCAAAGGCCGGCCCGACGGAGAGCAGGGCAACAACCAACAGAACAGCGAGCATGCGAAGCCTTCTCATACACAACACCTCCCGAAAATTAGGGCCCCCTCGGAGACCCTCTTCCTCCGGCCCGAGGCCGGCACGTCTCATTACATCCCCAGGTACGCCTCCTGTACCCTGCGGTCGTTCTGAAGGTCCTGCGCCGAACCCTCCAGCCGGATCTCGCCCGTCTCGAGCACGTAGGCCCGGTGGGATATCTCCAGGGAGAGGAGGGCGCTCTGCTCCACAAGCAGGATAGTGAGCCCCGAATCCCTGTTCAGGGATTGAAGGACTGCGAAAACCTCCGAGACGAGTTTCGGCATGAGCCCCATGGAGACCTCGTCGACGAGAAGCAGCTCCGGCTGGGAGACGAGGGCCCGGGCGATGGCGAGCTGCTGCTGTTCGCCCCCCGAGAGGGTCGACCCCAGTTGGACGGATCGTTCGGCCAGGATGGGAAAGAGGGTATAGAGCGTCTCGACGCGCTCTCTGAAGTTGGCCGACTGTTGGTAGGCCCCCATGCGGAGGTTCTCGTAGACCGTGAGGTCCGGAAAGATACGCGCCCGCTCCGGGACGATGCGAAGCCCCTTTTTGGCCCGGACGTGGGGCGGCATGGAGCGGATGTCCTCTCCGTTGTAGTTCATGACCTCCGCGGCGGATGTCTGGAGCCCCATGATGGACCGCAGGATGCTCGTCTTGCCCGCCCCGTTCGCGCCGATGATGCTGACCAGCTCGCCCCGCTCCACGGAGAGGTTCACGTCGTGGACGGCCTGGACGTCGCCGTAGCGCACGGTCAGTCCCCGGATTTCAAGCAACATGGCTTTTCTTCCTCCCGAGGTAGGCCTCGATGACCTCCGGATTCTCCGTTATCTCGGCGGGAAGGCCCTCGGCGAGCTTCCGGCCGTGGTCGAGCACGATGATCCTGTCCGAGAGCCCCATGGCCACCTTCATGTTGTGTTCGATGAGCAGGATGGAGACTCCGAGGCTCCGGATTCTGCGCACCAGCTCCTCGATGATGACGATCTCCTCGTGCCGGAGCCCTGAGAAGGACTCGTCCAGCAGCAGTACCTTGGGGTTGAGGGCGAGGGCCCGGGCGATCTCGAGCTTTCTCAGGTTGCCCAGGGGGAGGGTGCCCGAGACCCTGTCCGCCAGATCCTGCAAGCCCACGGTCTCGAGGATCTCCTGTCCGCGGCGGCGGATTTTCGGCCTGTCCCACCGGCCGTACGCCCCGAGGAAACTCGAGTAGCGGTCGTGCCCGAGGGCCACGCAGACGTTGTCCAAAACGGTGAGTCCGGCGAAGGGGTGGACGATCTGGAAGGTCCTCCCCATGCCGAGGTTCGCGATCCTGTGGGGCGGAAGGCCTTGGATGGGGCGCCCCTCGAGAAGGATTTCGCCCGAGGAGGGGGTGTAGACCCCCGAGATCATGTTGAAGCACGTCGTCTTGCCTGCGCCGTTTGGCCCGAGAAGGCCGAGGATGTCCCCCGCGGCGAGATCGAAGCTCACATCCTGCACAGCTGTCAGGCCGCCGAAGCGGATCGTCAGGTTCCGGACGGAGAGCAGGGCGTCCATATCAGGCACCTCCCTCTGCCGTGTCGGCGCCCTTGTCGGCAACAGCCGGAGCGGTGACGCGCTTTTTTCTTCGTCCGAGGATGCCCTCGGGGCGGAAGCGGATCATGAAGAGGAGCAGGGCGGCGTAGAGGAACATGCGGTAGTCCACCAGCGGCCGGAAGACCTCGGGCAGGACGCCCAGGATGACGGCGCCGAGGAGGGGGCCGAAGACCGTCCCGATCCCGCCCACGATGACCAGGGAGAGAAGGGTCACCGAGACGGAGAAGGCGAAGGAGTCGGCGGCGATGAAGCGCATGTAGTGGGCGTAGAGCGCCCCGGCGAGCCCCGCCATGAGGGTCCCGACGACGAAGGCCGTCAGCTTCGTCCGCACGGGAGAGACCCCCATGCTCGAGGCGGCCGTCTCGAGCATGGGGG
>CALCQG010000166.1 GCA_937897575.1 uncultured Synergistales bacterium
GGAGGGACGGGGCCCTATGTGCTTGGCGGCCGGAAGGCGGCGCCAAGGGAACAACACGGTGCAGGAGGTGGTGCAATGAACTCGTACCTCGTGGTATCGACGGGGGGGACCATCGCATCCCGGCCGGGAGCGGACGGTTTGGCGCCGTCTGTGCCCGGTGAAGAATTACTCTCGTCCGTCCGAGGAACCGACCGGTTCGGGACTCTCTCCGTGCTGGACCTGTTCTCAAAGGACAGTTCGAACATGGCCCCCGAGGACTGGCGCATCATGGCGAAGTGCCTTCTTTCCGAAGAGGGGAACTACGACGGGGTTTTGATCCTCCACGGCACGGACACCATGGCCTATTCGGCCTCGGCGCTCTCCTTCATGCTCCCCGGTTTCAGCCGGCCCGTGGTCATAACGGGCTCCATGCTCCCCATAGGGGAGGCGGGCTCCGATGCCGAGGAGAACATCCTCGAAGGGCTCACTTTCCTGTCCGAACTCTGCCGGAGAGGCCAACGGGGCGTCTCCATCGCCTTTCACGGCCACCTCATCCACGGCCCGCGGTCCCAGAAGATCCTGAGCCACGACTCCATGGCCTTCTCCAGCATCAACTACCCGCCCCTGGGGCATATCCGGAACGGAAGGGCCGTTCTCGGACAACGGCCCTTCCTCCGCGAAGCATACCCCGTGGACGTGAGCAGTCTCGCTCTCGAGACCTCCATCTTCCTCGTCACGCTCTTCCCCGGTTTCCGCGCTCGCTATCTGGAACACATCCTGGACGCGAAGCCCCGGACCATCATCCTCGAAGCCCTGGGACTCGGAGGAATTCCCTTTCTCGGAGAGAACCTTCTCCCCTCCATATCGCGCTGCCGGGACCTGGACATCCCCGTCGTGGTCACCACCCAATGCGTCTACGGCGGAGTGGACCTGAACGTCTACGAGGTGGGGAAAAAAGCCCTGGACCTCGGCGCTCTTTCAGGCAAAGACATGACTCGAGAGGCCATCGTCGCGAAACTGATGATCGTTCTGCCTAAAGCGGAGCCCGAAAGACTGGGGCTCTTGCTCCACAGCAACTTCTGCGACGAGATCGTCGAGGCGCCCGATCTGTCTCAGGGGTAGATGATCTGGAAGAGTTGCTGCGCCATCTTTTCATCTCTGTCCAGCAGCTTTTCATATTGGGCGAGGGCGGACGACTGATCGCCCAGCTCCGTGTAGCACAGCCCAAGTTCGTACAGAATCCGTTTGTTGCCCGGGTCGAAGGACAGCCCCTGATTCAGAAGACCGACGGCTTCATCGGGACGTCCGGCAAGCCGGTATGCGCGTCCCAGCGCCTCGTACCCGCCGGAGTTCTTGGGATGCGCATTGATGATAACTCGGGCCGAGGAGAACGCCTCATCCCACGACCCAAGATGGGCAAGGCTCTCACTGTTGCCCACCTGCCCTTCCAGGGAGAGCGGATTTGTGCCGAGATAGGCGTGATAGGCCTTCACCGCCTCCTCATGGTTGCCAAGAAACCGGTTCGCATGGGCGAACTCGAGAAGGGCGGCAGGATATCCGGGTTTTTTCCCGAGGACCGCTTTTGCGACCCACAGGGCCTTCGAATACTGTCCGTCTTCGTTGTACGCCCGCGCGAGCAAGGACTGAACACGAACATCCTCCGGATACTTCGTGGCCTCTCGCGTCGCCTGCTCGAGAGGCGTCAGAGCAACCGCGTCCGAAATGGGGAGAAGAAGAAAACAGCCGAGGAGGACAAAAAGGCACAGGGGATTCACTCTTTTCATCGCATATCACCTCACTGACAGGAGTCTATAAATTCCCTCTCGTTCAATTCCGGCCGGATACCGAACCGAGTGAGCACAAAATCGTATTTTACCGGATCGTCCGGAAGAATATGGCTGAAGACTGTGGTGATCTCCCTGGCGGTCCTGAGGTCGGGGGTCCTGCGCTGCGTGAGCCCGAGCGCCGAGCAGATCCTGAACATATGGACATCCAATGGAACGACCAGGTCCCTCGGTGAGAGGACAGACCATTCCCCCGGGTCCACTTCATCGGAACGGACCATCCATTTCAGAAAAAGGAACAGTCGTTTGCACGCGCTGCCGTCGCGCGGAGACGCGAGAAGAAAGGACGAAGGGATCTTTCCGGCCTCGCGGATTCCTTCGACAAACAGGGAGACTCCCTCCAGCCTATGGGAGGACGCTTGGAGGTTGTGCCCCAAGAAGCACTCAAGGCTTCCCCATCGACGAAGCACCGAACCGATTCCGCCGAGAAGGCGCACCATCTCCTCCCCGGAAGTGAAGCGATGCCGGAAGGATCGTAACGTTAGCAACAGATCTTCCTGGGGGGCACTTTTCAAAAATTCGGCGGGGGAGGCTCCCAGAACCTTCAATACCACCTCCACGCTCCTCAGAATCTGCGTCACCCTGCCGTAGGCGATACACGAGGCGATGAGGCCCACGACCTCGCGGTCTTCCGGTCTTTCGTATCGGTAGACGAATTCAAGGGGATCGGGGGAGACGAACTCCTTTCTGTTGTAACGTTCGTAAGCCGCTTCCAGCAGGGGGAAGAGCCGAGACACGTTCTCCCGCTGTCGCTCGTTCTTCATGGGCTATGTGCTCAACCTTCCTCTGCTTCGAATTTCATTTGATCTGGTTGAACACCGACGAAGGGGCGTTCGCCGGAGATTTCCCCTTCTTTATGCTGTGGTAGTTCGCATAGGTCAGCGGGGTCCCCTCCTTCAGCACCTGAGCTTTTTCGACCTGAGCGATGAAAAGTTTGTGCGTGAACACATCCACGACCGAAAGAACCTTGAGCTCTATGCCCGAAAGGGCGTACTCCGTCACGAGGGGAAGACCACCTTCTTCTATCTCGAACTGACAGTTTGCGAATTTGTCGATTTCCCGCCCGCAGCGAAAGCCAAAGGTTCCGATGAATTTCAGAGGAACCTTTTCTTCGAGGACGGAAACGGTGAATCGACCGCTCTTCTCCACAAGCTCCGTCGTGTAGTTCTCCTTGTGCAGGCAGGTCGCCACGCAGATGGGGGACGAGGTGAGCTGCATCAGGGCGTTGATGATCTGCCCATTCTTCTTCCCCTCCCATGCAGAGGAGACAATGTAGACGCCGTAGCTCAAATTGAAAAGCGCGCGCGGATCAATGGCGGGGTTCATCTCTACCGTACCCTCCTGCTCTTCATAGTAGCGGGGCAGGGACCAAAAAAACCCCGCCCCTGCCGAAACAGCGTATGGTTAACGGGAACTAATCGTCTTCTCTCTTCCCAAGCTCGTGGTCCATCATGAAGAGCCCGTTTTTCGAATCTCCGACCATCTCGAGTTTCCCGACGATCTCGAGGGTGCTCGCCTCTTCCTCCACCTGCTCCGACACGAACCAGTGCAGGAATTCCTGAGCGGGATAGTCCTTCTCCGCTATGGCGAGGTCCATGAGCTCGTGGATTCTCTTGGAGATATACTGCTCATGTTCGTAGGCCTCTTTGAACGCCTCAAGGGGCGAAGCCCACTTGCCCTTCGGTGCCTCGATGGCAGCGTACTTCACCTTGCCGTCCCGGTCGTGGATGAAGTCCACGAACCGTTTCGCATGCTCGAACTCCTCGTCCGCCTGGACTTTCATCCAGTGCGCCATGCCCTTCAAGTTCTCGGACTCGAGGTGCGCCGCCATAGCCAGATAGAGATAATCGGAGAACAGCTCGGCATTGATCTGATCGTTGAACGCACTTTCAATCTTTTTATTCATCATTTACAACTCCACCTTCCATAATCCGTGTATGTTGCAGTACTCCCTGCTCTTCTTCGGGGTGAAATCCTCGAAACGTGCTTCCGGCGCGTCGCCCGGCTTGAGGAACACCCGGCACACCTTGTCGCCCTCACCGATGATCTCGATGAACTCGATGTAGTGCTCGGCCGTCATCGGATGCGGGACGCTGCCCACCTTCACATTCTTGCCCTCCACCACGGGGACGTGCTTCTCCGTAGCGGAATCCGCCGTATACTCCTCGAGGACCTTCATCGGTTGCCCGCAGCAGACGAGCTCTCCTCCGCCGACGTGCAGAACTTCTACGATGTTGCCGCATATTTCGCATTTGTAGACATCCAAACGTTTCACGATATACCCTCCTCCTCTGAGTGAAGTTATTCCTCATCCTTGAACTGATTTTCATTATAACACCAGTTCTCATTAAGAGAAGAGCCTGGTTCATGTTTTGCGTGCTCCCATTTCCGGAGAGGAACATACCGTTCCGATCTGTGAGCAGTACAGTCGGCCACGTCCGTCGGACAGGACAGAACGTTCCCGAATAAATGATCAAAAAAGATAATAGCAGGAAGATACGAACGAACAATGGAATGGAAAGGACGATAACAGCGGGTCGGTCCGTGCGAAGCGGCTTGTTGTATAAGAGAGAGTGGCGGAGAGGAAGAAAAGGTGTTCAACTCCGAGACCGCTGTGCCGCTCCAGGCACAGGAGGAGAATAGAAGTCTTTCTGTCTCTCGGAGTGGACCGCATCAGCACCGACTCTCCTGAGGGGCTCCTCCGCCTCTCGTCCGTCCCCTCGTAACCCCGCCGCGCTACCGCCGCACGGTTATGACCATGAAATCCGCCCTGTGTGGTGTACGGTCTGCATGAGGCATGGTCTTCGTGAGGGAACGGTCTTCCAGTGCAAGAAGGCACGGGCCGCGACACAGGGGATACCCCTGTGTCGGAATGATCTTGAGTCTTACCTCAGTCTTGCCTCAGTCTTGCCTCAGTCTTGCCTCAGTCTTGCCTCAGTCTTGCCTCAGTCTTG
>CALCQG010000167.1 GCA_937897575.1 uncultured Synergistales bacterium
CCCTTGGTCGTCGCCGCGGCCACGAGTTCCCGCCTGTCCGCCCGGGACGAGACCCGGAAGGAGGCGTAGGGCCTGATCCTCGTCATCGCGAAAAGACCATCGGCCTCGCCGCCCCAAGAGTTCGCCCACGCTTCGGCGACCCATGAGGGCAGTCCCGAGGCAAGGGCCCGATCAGGCAGATCCTCCGACCGTTCGATGGTATGAAGGATAGAAGCCCCTTCCCGTACCACCCTTCGGAGCACGGCGTTCACAAGCCCCGCGCCCTGTACGTCGCCTCTCTCCTTCACCGCCTGGACAAGGCCGCTCACAAGCGCGCCGGGGGCGAAGTTTCTCAGCCCGAGCACGCCCGCCGTCCCGATGCAGAGAGCGTCCTCCACGCGGCGGGAAAGGCCCGAGCGCGGATGCCGAAGGAAACGCCCGTAGATATTCCTCCAGAGAGACTGCCTGCGAAGGGCTCCGTAGACGAGGGAGCTCGCCAGAACCATATCCCCCGTCGACATGGCCTGGCCCGCACGGCGAAGGCTCTCCGAGGCGAACTTCCCGGCGCGGACCTCCCTCCACACCGCCAGGGCGGCCTCTATCCCCCTCACGGCAACAGGACCTCCGCCTCCAGGGGCCCCTCCGAGGACCGCGTACGGACGAAGAGCTCCCCGGTGATGAAGAGGACGGCCCGCCCTCGCCGCACCCGCTCCTCCACTCCGGTGACCTCCATGCTCCCGAGATCCGTCGACAGAAGACGCCTTTGAAGAAACGGGGCCGCCGTGTACGCCAAGGCAAGGGCCAACGCGACGGCGGCGCTCACTCCAAGGAGGGTCACCTCGCTCTTCCACCAGAGCAGGACGAGAGCGATGAGCCCGATGGGGATCGCCGACATCATCACAGCCGCTCCGCATCGCCCGCGAAAAGCAAGGGACGTCTCCCCGCGGCGCAGTCGAGCCAGAGCCTGCTGCGCCGCCGCGAAGACCTCCTGACGGTCAAGCCCGCCCCTCAGGGAAAATCCGTCGTCCAATGCCACACCCTCCACGTTGAGTCGCCCGTAGCGCTCTTCAAGGACAGAGATGGTGCCGTGGAGAAGGGCGTGGTTCCTGCGGGTCCAGTCGCTCCGAAGCAGCCCGATGAGCGGGGTCGGCCCCACGAAGGCCCAGGAGAGGGAGCCCGTTGCGAGCCATACGGGCAGGAGGACGACGGCAAGAAGAAAGAGCAGCAGGATGAAGGAGGGCAGTATGAAAAAGAGGACGAGAAAAAAGAGCAGAAAGGGCATGAGGAAACCGTACCTTTCCTTTTTAAGAGTCAGCGAAATGGGGCGTCTCCTTCGAAACGCCGAATGTCGTCAGAGTGCGCTTAATCCCTGCTTCTGGACCCTCTCAGGAGGAGAAGCCGAAGGAGCTGCGCGAAGGCCATGATCGTCGCGGAGATGTACGTCCAAGCGGCGGCCTTCAGCACCGCACCTGCCCCCGAGATCTCGTCGCTCGAGAGGGAGCCCGTGTCGGCCAGCACGCGGAGCGCCCGCTTGCTGGCATCGAACTCCACCGGCAGCGTCACCAGATGGAACACGATGACGCCCAGGAAAAGCAGGATGCCGATGTTCATGAGCGTCGGCCCCTGCATGAGCAGCCCGATGAAGAAGAGCGGGAAGGCCAGGGTGGAGCCGATATTCACCACCGGGACGATGGCGTTCCGTATTCTGAGCGGCGCGTAGTTCGTGTTGTCCTGAATGGCGTGCCCCACTTCATGGGCCGCGACGCCGATCGCCGCTATGCTCGGGCTGTTGTAGACGGACTCGGACAGGTTCAGCGTCTTCTTCCTGGGGTCGTAGTGATCCGTGAGGTTCCCGGCCACCGGGTTGACGGGCACGTTGCCCAGCCCGAAACGATCAAGGAGATCCCGCGCAACCTGGGACCCCGTCACGCCCCTTCTGGCCGCCACCTGACTGTATCTCGCAAAGACGCTCTTCACCCTCGACTGGGCCCACATCGCCAGGATAAGGGCCGGGATCAGCAACAACATGGATGGGTCGAAATATCCGGGGTACATCACTCCACCTCCTGAGGCGCGCAAAATGCCTTCTTGGTCCTCATTGTACCGTTTTTTATCTCAAAGATCAATATTAGTCAGATCAGCAATCGTAAAAGTTTCGTATCCCGTCTGCGATCCTGCTCTGCTCTTCCATGGTGATCTCCGGGAAGATGGGAAGGGCCAGGGTCTCCTTCGCAAGGCGTTCGGACACTGGGAGATCGCCCTCCTTCCCGCCGAGGAAGGCGAAGCACTTCTGGAGGTGCAGGCTGACGGGGTAGTAGACTCTGCTCGTGATCCCCTCGCGCTCGAGGTGGGCCTGGAGTTCGTCGCGCTGCTTCGCCCGCAGAACGTACTGATGGTAGATATGATGATTCTGCCCGAGCTCCTTGGGCGGCACGATCCACTCGGAGAGTCCCCGCTCCGCGAAGAGCATGGCGTAGCGGTCGGCCGCCCGCCGGCGCTCCTCGTTCCACTCCTCGAGGTGGCGCAGCTTCACCCTGAGGACGGCCGCCTGGAGGGTATCGAGGCGGCTGTTCAAACCCACCTCGTCGTGGTAATAGGTCTTCCCGGCACCGTGGAGCCGGAGGGTACGCAGCCGGTCGGCGTGCTCCTTACTCTTCGCCGTCACCATGCCGCCGTCTCCGAAGGCGCCGAGGTTCTTCGTCGGGAAGAAGGAGAAGCAGCCGAGGTCCCCGATCGTCCCGGCCCGAAGAGGCCGTCCGTCGACCATCCGCCAGGCGCCGAAGGCCTGGGCCGCATCCTCGACGATCGCTATGCCGCGCTCGCGCAGCTCATTGACGATCTCCTCGATGGGCGCCAACTGACCGAAGAGGTGCACCGGCAGGAAGGCCTTCGTCTTGGGCGTTACGGCCTCTCGGACCTTATCCATGTCGATGTTGTACGTATCCGGGTCTACGTCCACGAAGACGGGCGTCGCCCCGAGGCGCGTGATGCAGCTCGCCGTCGCGAAGAAGCTGTAGGGCGTGGTGATGACCTCGTCCCCCGGTTGCACGTCGAGGGCCATGAGGGCAAGCAGCAGGGCGTCGGACCCGGACGCACAGGAGATGGCCTCCACACCGTCGAGGTAGCTCTCGCACTCCCCCTCGAAGAGGGCGATATCGGGTCCCATGATGAAATGCTGGCTCTCGAGAACCCGGCTCATCGCCTCCTCCACCTCGCCCCGTATCCGCGCATAATTTCGTGTGAGATCGAGCGTCGGAATCCGCACGTTCATACTCCTATACCCTCCCTGATGACAGAAATCGTACTGAACAGGTGCCCTCGGGCACCGTGTGCCGAGAACGCATGCGCCCCGCTACTCCTCCATCGCCTCGCTGAGCTTGGCGATAGTCTCCTGGAGGTGCCGTTTCATGAGCCGGACGCAGCGCTCCTCATCCTTCGAGCGAAGGGCGACGAGGACCTCCTTGTGGGGTTCGGCGTTGGGGGTGGTCTCCTCCTGCTGAAACGGATCGTAGAAGACCACATAGGCGTGGGTCCGGCCTATGATGTTCTCCACGTACTCCACGAGGACTTTGTTGCCGCTCGCGTCGGCGATGGTCTTGTGAAAGATCTCGTTCGACTCAAGGTAGGACTCCAGATCCCGGTCCTCGATGGACTGAATCTCCTCCACCATGGCCTCCTCCAGACGACGGATGTGGCGGTCGCTTATCCTCTGGGCGGCGAGA
Source organism: uncultured Synergistales bacterium (assembly GCA_937897575.1). Classification (GTDB taxonomy): domain Bacteria; phylum Synergistota; class Synergistia; order Synergistales; family Aminobacteriaceae; genus CALCQG01. The sequence continues at coordinate 3,702 of CALCQG010000167.1, forward strand.
CGTATGGAGAGGCATTCGAGCTCCCCGCGGACGAGGAAGGTGTCCTCCACCTCCCGGACCGTCGGGGCGGCCAACCGGGCGCCGCTGTTCGGGATAATCACCACAAGCCCCTCGCTCGCCAGACGGCGGAGCGCTTCCCGGACAGGCGTCCTGCTCACGCCCATCTGCACGGCCAGGTTGACCTCCGGAAGGCGCTGCCCCGGCTTCAACTGCTTCGTTATGATGCGTCGGCGCATCTCCTGGTACGCGTAGTCCGCCGACGTGGTGTACAAACGAGGCTCTCTCACTCTTTCCACCTCACATTTCATTATTTCAGGATCGGAATCCGACGGAACATGACCTCATGTCATGTATACCAGCCAGTTTTGTACATCTATAGGAACACACTGTATCACGATATTGTTCTGTGTACAAGATAAAACACGGAAATTTTGCCATCGCTCCACCGTGGTACAATGGCCGTCATACGGTACGGGAGGTGGTTCTGTGCGTCAGATCGTGCTGGTCCTCTCCATGGCTACGGTGGTGCTCTTCGGCTATGCCCTGGCGGGGTTGGGAGGGTATCTCATGGACAGAGGGCGCCCCGACTACATCCTCTTCGGCCTCGCGGGCGGCTTCGCCTGTGCGGCGGCCGCACTGATTTTATGGAAGAAGTACCTCGTGGACCTCGAGGAGGAGCTGAACGAAAAGGAGAGCGAGCCGTCCGGGGCGAAGGATTCAGAGGATGTCCGACAGGGGTGAACGAACAGGGACAGAGCTGGACATGGTGATCTTCGACGTCGACGGCGTCCTTCTCGACACGTCCGGCTCCTTCCCGGCGGTCATCGCCTCGGCGCTTCTCTGGGCCTGGACCTGCGTGCTGGGAAGGGTGCCCGACGGCGAGGGCTTCACCCTCTTCCACTTCGCCGCCACGAAGACGCACCCGTCGTTCAACGACGACTACGATATCGCCTGGGCGATGATCAACTGCGTCGCATCGGCTGAGACGACATCCCTCGAGAGAGCGATGCCGTCCCCCGAGAGGTGGCGGACCGTCATTCAGGGGTGCGGTGCGGACGTCCCCCTCTGGGTTCGCAGGACCTTCGGCGAGACGGTGTGCCGCCACGCCGTCCGCGCATGCTGCGAGGAGCTGTACTTCGGGCGGGAGTACCTCGAAGCCAGAGGAAGAAAACCTCTCTACGCCACACGCCAGGGGGGCTTTTGGGAGCGGGAGCGCCCTCTCATGGACATTCGGTGGACGGATATCCCCCGTCCTGTGGGGATCTACACCGGCCGGACCGACGAGGAGCTCGACCTGGCCCTCAGGCTTCTGAAGTGGGAGGACTTTCCCCGCGAGATGACCGTCACCGCCGACAGGGGCATCAAGAAGCCCTCGCCCGACGGACTTGCTCTCCTCTGCGAGTGGGCGGGGGCGGTGAGCCCTCTGTTTCTCGGCGACGCCGAGAGCGACAGACGGGCGCTCGAGAACTACGGCAGAGGGTCCTTCGCCGCCATCGGGACCATGATCCCGGGAGAGTTCCCCCACGACAGACCTCGCGCCGCCCTCGAGCGATTCGGAGTTCTCACGGAAGGGGAGCGCCCGGACATCATGGCCTGAGGGCCGACGGAGGCGGACTCCGCTTTTTTTGTGCTCTTCTTTGGTGTATCATTGCTTCGTCACGAGAGCAAACACCGGGCCGTCTCAGGCCCCATCGACTGGAGGTATCTATCATGAACGCTCCCTGGACCGCCATCAAAGATCTGCCCTCCGCCGAAGGGCAGGAGGTCACCGTCAAGGGTTGGCTGTACAACATGAGGAGCTCCGGCAAAATCCACTTCCTGCAGCTGCGGGACGGGAGCGGAACGGTGCAGGGCGTCATGGTGAAGCAGGATGTGCCCGAAGAGCTGTTCGTCGTGGCCAAGGGGCTGTGGCTCGAGGCCTCCGTGGAGGTCACCGGCATGGTCAGGAAGGATGAACGGGCACCCTCGGGCGTCGAACTCACCGTCACCGGGCTCGTCGTCCTGCAGAACCCGACGGACGAATACCCCATAGGGAAGAAGGACCACGGCATCGACTTCCTGCTTGACCATCGGCACCTCTGGCTGAGGAGCAGCAGGCAGCAGGCCATCATGCGCATCCGGGACAGGATAATCTGGGAGGCGCGGTCCTTCCTGCACGACGACGGGTACCTCCTTGTGGACAGCCCCATTCTCAGCGGCGCGGTGGGAGAAGGGGCCAGCGGCCTGTTCGAGCTCGACTATTTCGACGAGAAGGCCTACCTGGCCCAGACGGGGCAGCTGTATGCCGAAGCGGCCGCGGCGGCCTTCGGCAAGGTGTACTGCTTCGGCCCCACCTTCAGAGCGGAGAAGTCGAAGACCCGGCGCCACCTCACGGAGTTCTGGATGCTCGAGCCCGAGGTGGCCTTCTACGGACACAAGGAGAACATGGACCTTCAGGAACGCCTCGTGTGCCACATCGTCGCCCGGGTGCTGGAACACTGCCGCCCCGAACTCCGTATGCTGGAGCGGGATACGACTCCGCTGGAGAACGTGAAGCCCCCCTTCCATCACCTTCAGTACGGGGAGGCCATCGACATGCTGCACCGCCTCGGGAGCGAGACGCCCTACGGCTCCGACCTGGGGAACGAGGACGAGACCATCCTGACGCAGCAGTTTGACCGCCCCGTCTTCATCGAATGCTACCCCAAGAAGGTCAAGGCCTTCTACATGAAGGAGCACCCTGAGAACCCGGACCTCGTGCTCTGCGACGATCTGCTCGCCCCCGAAGGGTACGGGGAGATCATCGGCGGCTCCCAGAGAGAGGACGACTACGACCGCCTCCTCAGCAGAATCCGCGAGGAAAAACTTCCCGAAGAGGCCTACGACTGGTACCTCGATCTGAGAAAGTACGGGACATTCGTTCACAGCGGTTTCGGCATGGGCATCGAACGAGTGGTCGCTTGGGTGTGCGGCCTGCAGCACATCCGCGAGGCGAGCCCGTGGCCCAGGACGATCTACCGGCTCAACCCGTGACGAGGCCTGCGCGAGGGATATACCGGTGACCTACGCGGATTTCGATCCAAAACCTCTGTTCAGAGAGCACGGCCGGCTCATCGGCGACGGATCGGTGGGCGGCAAGGCGCACGGCCTTGCCTTCGGCTACGTCTCGATCACCGGGAGTCCGATGGCGCCGGGCGTCGAGTTGCCGGATATCAACTTCGTCATCACGACGGAACCCTACTGCGATTTCGTCGAGGACAACGGCATTGGCGAACTCCTCGAGGAGCTGACCTCCACAGGGGACATCGGGGACGACGAATTTCCCGCCACCCTGTATCATCGTATGTGCCAGGCCTTCAGGGAAGGAACGGTTCGTCCGTCGCTGCTCCGGGACGCCGAGCAGATCCTCGAGGAGATCGGCGACGTCCCTCTAGCCATACGGTCCAGCTCCATCCTCGAGGACTCCCAGAGGCTCTCCTTTGCCGGCAAGTACGGCACCTGTTTTTCCGCAAACACCGGCGGACACGAGAGGCGAAGGGATCTTCTGATCTCCGCCGTGAAGGATGTGTGGGCTTCGCTCTACAACCCCGCTGCCCGGGCATATCGGACGAAACACGGGCACACCGACTCCGACGAGGCCATGGCCGTCGTCGTACAGCCCGTCATGGGGCGGGCCCACGGCGACCTGTACTATCCCGAGATCGCGGGGACCGCGTTTTCCAAGGTCTACCGGAGGCCAACACCGCGAATTCGCAAGGAGGACGGCGTCACCAGGTTCTGCTTCGGCCTCGGCACCAGGACGGTGGACCGGCAGAAGGCCCATCTGTCCTACCTCTCCCACCCCGCGCTCCAGCCCCACGGGAACCTCCCGGCGGACGTCGCCCTCATGAGCCAGAACGAGTTCGACTATATCGACCGGCGGTCCGGCTCCTTCATGACAGGGCTGCTTGCCGACCATCTGTCCTTCATCCTGCGCGAGCACAAGCTCGCCTCATCCTTCGTCGAGATCTATGCCGACAACGTGCTGTACTGGTCGGGATCGGAGCAGGCGAAGAACGGCCGGCCCATCTTCTCCTTCTCGAACTTCCCCCGGACCCATCCGAAATTCTTCTCCGTCATCCGGGACCTCTGCGCCTTTCTCGAGGACAAGATGGGCCGACCGGCCGACATGGAGTACACCTACGACACAGAGGAGAAGAAGCTGACGCTCCTCCAACTCCGACCTCTCGCCTCCTACGAGGAGATGGCCAAGGTCGACCTGCCCGACGTCCCGGAGAGCAGGATCATCCTGAAGGGCAACAGGATGGTGAGCAACGGCAAGCTGGAGCACGTTCATCATCTTCTCTTCGTCGACCCCGATCTGTACGGGAAGGACACGACCTTCCACGAGGTGGCCCGGGAGATCGGGCGGGTCAACGGGAAGCTCGCCGGGACAAACTATATCCTCGTGGGGCCGGGGCGATGGGGCAGCACAAACCCCAAGCTGGGTGTCCCGGTCCGGTACAACGAGATATGCAACTGCGGCTGCCTCGTGGAGGTCGGCATCCTGGAGAGCGACTACGCACCGGAGCTCTCGTACGGAACCCACTTCTTTCTCGACCTGGACGAAGACGGGATACTCTACCTCCCCGTCTTCAGCGGTATGCAGGAGAACGTGTTCAACCGGCCCTGGCTCGACGGCGCCTTCTGCGAGATCAAGCAGCACCCGGCGGTGCGGCACTACATCGGGGATTTCTCCGTCTTCATGGACGGCGAGAGGGAACTGGGCATCGTGATCGCCAACGACTGATCGCCGTACGGGGAACGGACGATCCGACGCGGCCCCGCCCTCCGTACGGCGGCGATTGACAGAGGCAGTTCGCAGGACATAAAAACGGCGGCCGGGATATCCCGGCCGCCGTGGTGCGTCGGACGAACCGTGCTCTACAGGAATACGCCTCTCATGCGAACGGCGTCCGCCACTCTCTGAATGGCGACCATAAAGGCGGCCCGGCGCATCTTCACGTTCTTGTCCTTGGCATAGTTCCACACGCTCTGGAAATTTCCCTTCATGATGTGGACAAGTCTCTGGTTGTACTCCTCCTCGGTCCAGAAGAACCCGCCGAGGTTCTGAGCCCACTCGAAGTAGGAACCGATAACGCCGCCGGAGTTGGCGAGGAAATCCGGGACGACGAGGATGTTCTTGCTGTCGAGGACGGCGTCCGCCTCGGGCGTGACGGGGCCGTTGGCCGCTTCCACGATGTACTCGGCCTGCACCTTGTCGGCGTTCTTGTCGTTAATGACCCCTTCGAGGGCGGCGGGGATAAGGATGGTGCACTTCGTGTAGAGAACTTCCGGAAGATCCAGCTTCTGGCAGCCGTCGCAGGTAAAGCCCTCAAGGAGCCGTTTGGGATGCTTGTTTACGTGGTCGAAGGCCTTGTTGATGTCGAGCCCGTTGGGCGCATAGTAGGTTCCGGTGATGTCGCTGATGGCAACGACCTTGGCGCCCGCCCAGATCATGTTCAGGGCTGCGTAGGTCCCCACGTTGCCGAAGCCCTGGATGGCCACCGTGGCCTGCTTCGGGTCCTTCCCGAGGTTCTTGAGAAGCTCGAGGGCGCAGGTTGCGACGCCGTAGCCCGTGGCCGCAGTGCGACCCTTGGATCCCCACATGGGGATGGGTTTGCCGGTGAAGATGGCCGGCTCGAGCTGGTTCTTCATTTTGCTGATGGTGTCCATGAACCAGACCATCTCGGGACCGCCGGTCCCCACGTCGGGAGCGGGGACGTCCGTCATTGGACCGATCACGGGAGCCATGCGAGCAGCCCAGGTACGGGCGATGCGCTCCTTCTCCTTTTTGGAGAGCTCGAGGGGTTCGCAGGAGACGCCGCCCTTGCCGCCGCCGTAGGGGATGCCGGCCAGGGAGCACTTCCACGTCATCATCATGCCGAGGGCTTCGCACTCGTCGAGGTTGACCTCGGGGTGGAAGCGTACGCCGCCCTTGCCCGGTCCGATTGCCGAGGAGTGCAGCACACGGTATCCGTCGAAAACCTTCACCGTGCCGTCGTCCATCTCAACGGGGATGGAGACGCAGGTACGGCGCTCCGAGTGACTGAGGATGTCGATAAGCCCGTCTTCCAGGCCCATCTCCTCCGCCGCGGCGTAGAAGTTCTTGAGAGCAGTGTCGAGGAGCACGTTCGAGGACGTACGTTTTACCACGCTCATGGAACACACCTCCTGTAATATATACGGCATTCGCCGTTCGAACCCTCATAGAATATGATAGCACTCTTTTGTGAAATGACCAACAAGGACCGAATTACGCATACAAAGGCTATAAATTACGTCCCGCGTCAAAAAAGGGGCGATGGCGTCATCCCGCCCGGTTGCCGTCAGCTCCCTCGCTCCGCCTTTCCGCCGCCCTCTTCCAATATCTCCGGCACAGGCCACCCCTCCGAGCGGGTCAGGGCCTCCATGTCCCCGGGCAAGGGGGCCGTGACGAGAAGACCCGACAGATCCTCCAGCTCGCCGGAAAAAGCGTCGAACTGCAATCGGTGGCTGTGCAGCAGTGGACGCTGAACACCCCGCTTCCGCCATCGCCGGTTCGCGTCGTCGTCGCCATACCGAAGATCCCCCAGGACAGGGAACCCCGCCGAGGCCATGTGCACTCTGGCCTGATGAGATCGTCCCGTCACGAGGTCGATCGCCACGAGAGCGACCTCCCTCCCCGCGGCGAGAAGTCGATAGCGCGTGAGAGCCTCCTTGCCCTTCGGCGAGACGGTGACCGTGTTGCTGCCTGGGTCCTTGAGGAGCGGGCGGTCGATCGTTCCCTGGCGGGGAGGGCGTCCCACCACCACCGCCAGGTAGGTCTTCCCTATCCGACGCTCCCGAAAGGCGTCCTGAAGAGCCCGGAGCGGCCCCCCCGAGAGGGCCACGAGCAGAGCCCCCGTGGTGTTCCTGTCCAGGCGATGGACCGCATAGGCCCGCTCCGCGTCTCCCTGCAGCCGAAGCATGTACCGTACCCTGTCGATGACGTTGTCCTGGCCCTTTGTGTCGGGCTGGACGAGGAGGTTCGCCGGTTTGTCCACGACCCACAGGCGGCTGTCGGAGTACAGCACGGGCATGGTCCGCCTGAACGGAGACTCCCCCCTCCGCTCTTTCGGGGCCTCCCAGGGGACGTAAAGCTCCTGCCCCGCCTCCACCCGACCGGCGAAGTCGGCCTTCTTTCCGTCGAGGCGGACGGCTCCGGTCCGGATGCCCTTCATGAGGACGCTCAGCGGCAACCCCGGCCAGATGGACCGGATCACCTTGTCGAGTCGTCGTCCCTCGTCGGACGGGTCGATGCGCAGGGCGTAGGGCATGCTACCCCTCCCATCTCCAGAAGCGCCTCTGGACCACGGGCATGTACTCCGAGATCTCGCGGCCTTCGTCGAGCTGACCCACGGCGCTCTTCCAGCAGAAGAGGCGGAAATCGAGCTCATCGGCGGAGCTGACGATCATGGCCTCGGGGGTGGAGGGCAGCACGGGCGACCCGAACTCCCGGCTGCCGTGGTGGCTGATGAGAATATGCCCGATGGCCGTGGCCGTCTGATGATCCAGGCCGAACTCCCGAGCGGCCGCGGAGTAGGTCTGATACCCCATGACCACGTGGTCGATGACGGTCCCCTCCACGGTCATCTCCGGAGCGGGCGTCAACCGGTAGGCGTCCATCTTTCCGATGTCGTGGAGCAGCGCTCCGGCGATGGTCACCGGCAGGTTCACTGGATAGCCGTTTTCGGCGCAGGCCGAGGCCTGGGCGAGGGCCACTCTGGTCACGGCCACGGTGTGCTCCAGCAGGCCGCCCACATAGGCGTGATGGAAGGATACGGCGGCGGGCCACGACCGGAAGTCCTCCCAGAGGCCCTTCTCGAAGAAGAGGAAGTTCAGGAAGTCGCCGACGGGCCCGGCGCATCGGGCGACAAGGGCGCGAAACTCCCTCTCGAGCTCCTCCTCGGACACGGGCGAACGCTGGACGAACTGGTGCGGCGGAAACTTCTGCTGGTCCACGAAGTAGAGCTCGTTGAACTTGTACTGGAGCTGCCCACGAAACTCCGTGACCTGCCCCCGGAACCCCAGCGTCTTACCGGACATGTCGCCGAAAAGCTCCGAGGCCTCGGGGTTGGTCACGGGAAGCTGCTTTTCGCCCCTCTTGTCGAACCACTGGGCATCCTGCCAGACCTTGCCCTCGAGGACGCCGTCGGGGTCCATGACCCCGATGTCCCAGTAGCTCTTCCCGTTTTTATCCTTCCGCACGGACCACTTGGAGACGACGCCGAGCCCCCAGAACTTGCCGTCCTTCGGGAGCTTCCTGATGTCGGCGATGCCGCTGATAAGCTGCTCCTCCACGTCGTGCCTCATGCGCCGAACTTCTCGAGGCGCCGCGCGTGGGCCAGCATGAGCCCGATCAGCTTGCTCCCCGCCATCCGATAGCCGGCGCCGACACGACACTCCCGCTCCGTGAAACGCTTCGAATCCCCGTATCGGACGAAGGGGCTCGCGAGAAGATAGGGCACGGGGTGCCACGAATGGCCGCTCATGACGCTGGGGGTGCTGTGATCCCCCGTCACGGCCAGCACGTCGGGCGCCAGGTCGAGCAGCCGGGGAAGAAGGCCGTCGACGACCTCGATGACCCTCGTCTTCTCGGCGAAATCTCCGTCCTCGCCCCGGCTGTCCGTGTACTTCACGTGGAGGTAGAAAAAGTCGTGCTGCGCCCAGAGGCGCTTCAGGGATTCGAAGAGCTGCTCCAGCGTCTCGCCCGCCTCGACGACCTCCATGCCGACGAGCTTCGAGAGCCCCTTGTACATGGGGTAGGTCGCCACGGCCACGGGCTTGATCTTGTACAGGTCGCTCATGTGCGGGATGTCGGGCGCCGACGAGAATCCCCTGAGCAGACATCCGTTCGCCGGGCTCTCGCCCTTCAGGACCTCGGCCACCTGGCGTATGAAGGCATTGGCCACCTCCGCCATCTTCTTCCCCTTGGGCGATGTGGGGGTCGCCCACCGCATGACGCGGCCATCCTGCTGAGGGTCGGCGTCGGCCACATCCTCCGAGAGGCCGTCACCAGAGAAGACGGCGACGAAACGATGCTCCTTTCCCGGGGAGAAGCGGACTTGCACTCCGTCGATATCCTTTATGGCCTCGGAGAGGGTTTGGACGAGCAGCGCGCTCTTCTCCGTGGCGATGCGCCCTGCCCGCCTGTCCACCACGGTGAAGTCCTCCGTCACGGTACAGAAGTTTCCCCTGGCGCATACGTCGCCCGGTCCCACGTGAGCGCCGACGCCCATGGCCTCGAGGATGCCCCGGCCGATGGCGTACTCCATGGGGTCGTAGCCGAAGAGGGAGAGATGTCCGGGGCCGCTGCCCGGGGTGATGCCCACGTCCACCATGTCGAGAAAGCCAAGTTCGCTCTTCGTCGCAAGGGCATCGAAGTTCGGCGTGACGGCTGCCTCGAGCTCCGTCTTTCCCTCCGGTCCCGGAAGTCCGCCCACCCCGTCCAAGACGAGCAGCACCATCTTCTTCCCATTATCCGTCGCCAGCCTGCCGAGCATGTCCATGCGTTTCATCATCGACCCCTCCTTCGGGTACAGCGCTTTTTTCGGAAGAAATCGTCCAATTTCGTGCAACCGTGTTCTTTATGGTACTATTTAATGAGAGGGTGTTTCAACTCACAAAAGGAGGTCATTTATGATGCGCTTTTCCGAAAGAGTCCTTGCAATGCAGTCGTCCCCGGTACGGAGGCTTTTGCCCTACGCGGAAGAGGCACGGGCCAAGGGGAAGAAGATCTACCCCCTCAACATAGGACAGCCGGACATCAAGACTCCTCCATCCTTTCTCAAGGCCATCAAGGACTTCTCCACGGATGTCATCGCCTACGCCACCTCCCAGGGGGACAACGCCCTCCGCGACGCGATGAGCGCCTACTACGCCGGTTTCGACATCCCCCTCAAGAGGGAGGACATCATCGTCACCGCGGGCGGCAGCGAGGCCCTGCTCTTCGCCTTCATGGCCATCTGCGATCCCGACGACGAGGTGCTCATCCCCGAGCCTTTCTACGCCAATTATAACGCCTTCGGCGGAAGTGTGAACGTCAAAGTGGTCCCCATCACGACGAAGCCCGAGGAGGGGTTCCATCTTCCTCCGAGAAAAGAGATCGAGGCCCTGATCACCCCCCGCACCAGAGGGATCCTCGTGTCCAACCCCGGCAACCCGACGGGCACGATCTACACCCGCGAGGAGATGGACATGCTGGCCGACCTCGCGCTGAAGCACGACCTCTACATCATCGCCGACGAGGTCTACCGCGAGTTCGTCTACGACGGGCTGAAGTACACGAGCTTCGGACACCTTCCGAAAATAGAGGACAGAGTCATCATCGTCGACTCCGTCTCGAAACGATACAGCGCCTGCGGCGCCAGGATCGGGTGTATCGCCTGCCGGAACAAGGAGTTCATGGCCCAGGTCCTCAAGCTGGCCCAGGGCAGACTCTGCGTTCCGACCCTCGAGCAGGTCGGGGCCACGGCCCTCTACAGCACGCCCAAATCCTACCTCGAGGAGGTCAACAAGGAGTACCAGGCACGGCGCAACACCCTCTACTCCGCCCTGAAGCAGATGCCGGGCGTCGTGTGCGCCGAGCCGAAGGGGGCCTTTTACGTCATGGTGAAGCTCCCCGTGGATGATGCCGAGAAGTTCATCATCTGGATGCTCCAGAACTTCGACATCAACGGTGAAACCATGATGGCCGCCGCGGGCGAGGGGTTCTACGCCACGCCGGGCATGGGCAAGCAGGAGTTCCGCCTCGCCTACGTGCTGAACAACGAGGACATCGTCAAGGCCATGAACATCCTGAAGCAGGGGCTCGAGGCCTACCCCGGCCGCGTCGAGGCCGCCGTGGCCCGCTGAGGAAGGGGACGAAACGTCTTTCTCCGGCGGAGGTGACCTCCGCCGGAGTTTTTTTGTGGTAGCATAGCCGGGGAACACTATCGACCGTCCGGAGCACGCTTCGGAGAAAAGAGGAACACCCTATGCTGAAAGTGAAGGAGTCCATGCAGAAGGATGCCGGAAAAGGCCTCGCGCGCATGATGCCGGCTGATATGCGCGCCCTCGGCCTCTCCGAAGGGCAGATCGTGGAGATCGAGGGGAAGAGATGCACCGCCGCGCGGCTGCTCTCCTGCGACTCCGACGCCGCCGAGGGGGGGACAACCTCGGGGTTCATCCAGATCGACGGCATCATCCGGGAGAACGCCGGCGTCGCCATCGACGACAAGGTCTCCGTCCGAAGGACGGACCACCATTTTGCCGGCAGCGTGACGCTCAGGCCTCTCACCAGCACCCCTCTGCTGGAGAAGGAGCGGGATGCCGCCTATATCCGGTCCCTGCTGGAGGGTATGCCCGTCCGTCAGGACGACAGGGTCCGGACGAACCTCTTCGGCACCAGGATATGCGACTTTCGCGTCACGGACACAACGCCCGACGGCACCGTGATCGTCAGCAAATCGACCTACGTGAACGTGGAGAAACAGGTCGAGGCGGCGAAGCGGACCCGGGTCACCTACGAGGACATCGGCGGCCTCGGCCCCCAGATTCAGCGCATACGGGAGATGATCGAGCTCCCCCTGCGCTTCCCCCAGGTCTTTGACCGCCTGGGCGTGCAGCCCCCGAAGGGCGTCCTCCTCTACGGCCCTCCGGGCACGGGGAAGACGGTCATAGCGAAGGCCGTGGCCTCGGAGACGGACGTCTACTTCACGCACATCTCGGGGCCCGAGATCATAGGGAAGTTCTACGGCGAGAGCGAGGAGCGCCTGAGGAACGTCTTCGAGGACGCCCAGGCCCACGCTCCGGCCATCATCTTCATCGACGAGATCGACGCCATCGCGCCGAAGCGCGAGGAGATGGGGGGCGAAAAACAGGTCGAGCGGCGGGTCGTCGCCCAGCTGCTCGCCCTCATGGACGGTCTGGAGTCCCGGGGTCAGCTCATCGTCATCGGCGCGACGAACATCCCCAACACCCTCGACCCGGCACTTCGCCGCCCCGGACGGTTCGACCGGGAGATCGCCATCCCCATCCCGGACCGCACGGGCCGTCTGGAGATTCTGACGATCCACACGCGAGGGATGCCTTTGGCCGCCGACGTGGACCTCAGACGCATCGCCGAGATGACCCACGGCTACGTGGGGGCGGACCTGGAGGCCCTCGCCAAGGAGGCTGCCATGGCAAGCCTCCGGGAACTTCTTCCCGAGATCGACATGGAGATGGAGGAGGTCCCCTACGAGCGCCTCCTGGCCATGGAGGTGACCATGGCCCACTTTCTCGAGGCCTTCAAGGAGGTGGACCCCTCGGCCATCCGGGAGGTCTTCGTGGAGGTGCCCGACGTGGCCTGGGACGACATCGGCGGGCTCGACGGGATCAAGGAGACCCTGCAGGACGCCGTGCTCTGGCCGATCCAGCAGGAGGAGCTCTTCGAACGGTACGACATCGCCCCGCCGAAGGGGATCATGCTCCACGGCCCCTCGGGCACGGGCAAGACCCTCCTCGCCAAGGCCCTCGCCCATGAGAGCGGCGTCAACTTCATCGCCGTCAAGGGGCCGGCCCTCATGTCGAAGTACGTGGGCGAGAGCGAGCGGGCCATCCGCGACGTCTTCAGGACGGCCAAACAGGCCGCCCCGTCCATCCTCTACTTCGACGAGATCGAGTCCATCGTGCCCGTCCGCGGGCGGGAGAACGGCAGCGGCTCCGGGTTCACCGAACGGGTCATCAGCCAGTTTCTCGCCGAGATGAGCGGGATCGAGGAGCTCAAGGGGGTCGTGGTCCTCGCCACGACGAACCGGATCGACCTCGTCGACCCGTCCCTTCTCTCGGGCGGACGGTTCGACCTCGTGCTCGAGCTCCCGCTGCCCGACGAACGGACCAGAGAGCGCATCTTCCACATCCACCTGCGGAAGAAGGCCCTCGCCCGGGACGTGAGCCTGAGCGCCCTGGCCCGCCTCACCGACGGCCGGACGGGCGGCGATATCGCCTTCGTCTGCCGGAAAGCGGCCATGCTCGCCGTGAAGGACTATCTCAAACAGGAGGAAAGGGGGATGTTCCTCCTGGAGTGGCGACACTTTCAGGAGGCGTTCTCGGCCCTCGGCGATCAGGCCAGGATGCAGGCCGAAGCGAAGTAGCGGAACCGGTTCCGGCAGGACCGGGCGTCACACGTTCGACGGGGCCCCGCTCTCCGCCAGCCTCCCTGCTGAACGGCTATTCGTCCTCGACAGACGGCGCCTCGTCCACCGCTTCCAAGGAGAGCACCTCCTCGGGGGCGGCGCTGTTCTGACCGGCTCCGGGCGCGGAGTCGTCGTTGGCCGGATAGAGCGTCCGATAGACGGCGAGGTTGGCCATAACCCGCTGCACGTAGCCGTTGGTCTCCTCGTACCGGACCGCCTCGATCCACTCGTCCAGGGGGATGTCCTTCCTCTCCCCCAGCCAGCGCCTCGCCGCGCCGCCTCCGGCGTTATAGGCCGCCGCTGCCAGCTCCTCCCGCCCGAAGGACTTCATCAGGCGGGCTATGTGCGCCGCCCCGAGGAGGATATTGTGCTCGGGGGCATAGAGGGTGTACTTGGCCATCTTGAGGGCGTCGGCCTCGCCCTTCGCCGTCGCCGGCATGAGCTGCATCAGCCCCGCCGCCCCCACCCAGCTCGTGGCGTTGGGGTCGAAGGCGCTCTCCTGGCGCATGATGGCCCAGATGAAGTTGTCCTCCACACCGAAGCGCTCCGCCGCCGCCCGAACCTCTCTCATGTAGGGCCTGGGGTAGAGCATCTCGAGGGCTTGCTGACGGAAGGCTGGCTCCCCGATGAGGGCGTCGGACAGTTTCCCGCCGATGGCGTAGGCCGACTGCCCGTCCCCCATCCACTCCGCCAACAGGGCGGCCCGGAAGAGGGACCCTCTGTCCCCCCTGGCCACGTAGTTCATGCGGGCGTACTGCACGAACCCCCACTGCTCGAGGACCGAGGGAGTCGTGTTCTCGAAGGCCGGGGGGATGCCGGGCTTGACGGGGATCTTGCCGTCGTTCGCCAGGATGCCGTATACGGTCAGCGGGTAGGTCTTTGCGAGCAGATCGAGCGTCTTCTTCCTCTTCTCCGTCTCTCCGAGGCGATCGTACCCCTTCGCGAGCCAGTGCAGGATCCGCGCCCGCCAGGACGTGGTCGCCGACGAGGTGAGGGTGCGCTGCCACGCCTGGACAGCCTGCTTCGTCCTCCCGGCCTGCCAGTGGCCCCAACCTCTGGCCCAGAGGATCTGCGCGGCGAACTCCGAGTCGGGGGCGAGCTCCATGACCCGCTCCTCCGCAGCGCGCTTCCCGTCGCCCGAGAGGTTCGTGGAGAGGGAGTAGTAGGCCCTGGTCCGGAAGACACCCTGCCGGGACTCGGCCACCTCCCGGAGGACGCGGAGCGCCCGCTCTCTCTCCGCGCGCCCGGCCAGTATGGAGATCCGCCGGATCGAGGACTCGGCGTAGGACGTGCCGTTCCTCGCCAGGTAGCTCCACAGCTCCAGGGCGCTTCCGTACTGCTTCCTGTGGTATTGGGAGAAGGCTCTGTAGTACCGCGCCTTCCGGCCATTCTTCGACTCGAGGGGGACCTCCTTCAGCAGCGGGACCGCCTTCCCGTGTTCTCCCCGAAGGTAGGCGGCATACCCCAGGGCGAAGTGCACCTCGGCGTTCCAGGGCTTCGGCAGAGCCTCCAGGACCTTCAGAGCTGCCGCGTTCCTGGGTTGAAGGTTCAGCAAGGCGAGGGCATGGCTTTTTTTCTCGCCGCCCGGCAGGGCCAGCAGGTACGACAGCGCCGTGATCCGCTGTCGTTCTTCTGTCGCCAGGGCGTACATCCGCTCGAGGGCGCCTTTCCGGCTCGCCGTGTCCTTTTCGTCCGAGAGGCGGTAGAGCGCGTAGGCCACGTAATAGCCGAGCTCCGCCGGGGCATCGGGAAGGAGCCTCTTCGCCATGGCGGCGGCCTCGTCTTTCCTGCCCGTCCGCTCCAGCCCGAGGACGGTCATCATGGCGCCGTAGGGTTTGACCTCCTCCGGCCATTGGGCGGCGTTCTTTTCGAGAAGGACCAGGGCATCGCCCCAGCGCCTCTGGAGCCAGAGGGCGTTGGCGGCGAGGGACTCCTCTCTCGCGGTGAGCCTCCCGCCCGAGGCGGCAAGCCGCTCGTTCACGGCCCGCCAGTCCATGGCGCGGAAAAGCTCGTCCATGGTGTAGGACTCCCCTCTGAGAGGAAGGCCCATCACCAGGAGAAAAAGCAGCGCTGCTCGTCTGAACCATACTCTGACGCTCATGGAAGACCTCCTTCGTTCATTCGTCATCCGAAGGGGAGTATACCGTGAACGGAGAGCGGGCGCATCGGGAGAAACACGCACGGCGCTGCCGCCGCCCCGTCAGTGCCCCAGAAGAGCGACGATCTTGTCCGTCCCCTTCAGCCCCGACCCCGTGAGGATCGCCGCAACGGTCTCCCCCGTCCGCAAGAGCCCCCGCTCCGAGAGCTGTCGGAGGGCGGGGAACACGATCGCGCTCGTGGGCTCCACGAAATAGCCCCGCCGCGCGAGGGCCAGGAAACCCTGCCAAATCGCTCCGTCGGAGCAGGACAGGACCGCACCCCCGCTTTTTCGCACCGCCGCGAGGACCTCCCGCCCCCGGACGGGCTCGGCGGAGCTTATCCCCTCGGCGATGGTCTCCCTCTTCTCTATTCTGTCGGGGACGTCCATGCCCTTCACGAAGGCCGAATGGAGCGGCGCGCACCCCTCGGGCTGAAGAGCGTAGATTCGCGGTAGAGCCGGGATCTCCCCCGCCGCTTTGAGGGCTTCGAAGGCCAGGACGCACCCCAGGACAAGGCTGCCCTGCCCCGCCGGCAGAAGAAGGGCGTCGGGGGCCCTGAACCCCAGCTGCTCCCATATCTCGAGGGCAAACGTCTTCACGCCGTGGGCGAAGTAGGGGCTCCAGTTGTGGCTTCCGTAGTAGGTCGTCTCGGCGGCTCGCTCCGCCGCCCGCGTCGTGTCCTCCCTCGACCCCGGCACGCGCTCGAGGATTCCGCCGTAGCTCTCGATCTGCACGCACTTGCCCGCCGAGGTGTACCCGGGCACGAAGATACGGCACCCGATGCCCGCCCGGGCACAGTATGCCGCCATGGAGGCGCCGGCGTTGCCCGACGAGTCCTCCACAACCTCGCGGACGCCCAACCCGGCGATTCGGCTGACCAGGTAGGCCATGCCCCGGTCTTTGTACGACCCCGTGGGACAGGCGTAGTCCAGCTTGAAGAAGAGATTCAGCCCCGGCCACGGCTCACGGACCAGCGGTGTCCACCCCTCCCCCATGGAGACGGGTTCGCATACCTCCCCCGCCGGGAGGGCCGCACGATAGCGCCACATCCCCTGTTCGTTCCTCCGAATCATTCCCCGGTTGAAGGGAACGACCCCGCCCCCGACGACAAGAGGTCCTCCGCAGGAACATCGCCAGGGGCGACTCTCTTCGCCCCACTCTTTTTTGCAGGATGTGCAGACAAGCATCGTCATCACCTCGCCCCCATTATACGGATTTTTTCCTCACCCGGTGCAGTCGGACGGCGCTGCGCGGCCATCGCCGCGTCACGATGTGCAGGCCTAGATATCATGCTATAATGACAGGACATATCGCGTTATTCTTTTCATCGACGTTCAATGAGGAGTATTCGGACAGCGAGATACAATTCAAGGGGGGATAGTCATGAACGGAATCTGGCAGGACAACTTCAGCTACATCGCGAAGCACAACAGGCCGTCGCCCGTTCGGGAAATGCTCAAGGTGATCAAACAGCCCGGCATGATCTCCTTCGCCGGCGGCATGCCGGCCCCTGAAGTGTTCCCCGTGGACAAGTTCTACGAGGGAGCCCACATCCTCAAGGACAACGGTACCGAACTCCTCCAGTACGGCACCACGGAGGGCTACCCGCCCCTCAAGGAGTTCCTCGCATCCTGGACGGCCCCCAGAATGGGGCGGACCCTGTCCCAGGACGAGATACTCATCACCACCGGTTCCCAGCAGGCGTTGGACCTCCTCTCCTGGTCCATGATCGACAACGGCGACTACGTCATCACCGAGGACCCCTCCTATCTGGCCGCCCTGACGGTCTTCTTCAACCACGGTGCGGACTTCATCGGCATCCCGACGGACAGGGACGGCATGCAGGTTGACCTCATCCCGGCGGCCATCGAGAAGGCGCGGGCCGAGGGCAAGAAGGTCAAGTTCATCTACACCATCGTGAACTTCCACAACCCCGGCGGCTCCACCATGAGCGTCGAGCGGCGGAAGAAACTCGCCGAGATATCGAAGAAGTACAACATCCCCGTCTTCGAGGACGACCCCTACGGCTACGTTCGCTACGAGGGGGAGCACCTGCCCTCGATCTTCTCCTTCCACGACCGGGAGGGCGTGCTCTACGCCGGTTCCTTCTCGAAGATCCTCTCCCCCGGCACGCGGGTGGGGTGGGTCGCGGGCCCCAGGGAGATCATCCGGAACCTCACGGTCTTCAAGCAGGGGACGGACCTCTGCTCCAGCCCCATCACCCAGGCCCTCGTGGCGGAGTACTGCAGCAAGGGCTACCTGGAGAGCCATCTCCCGGTCATCATCGACAACTACCGGGTGAAGCGCGACGCTATGGAGAAGAGCTTCGAACGACACCTCGCCCCTCTGGGCGTCACGTGGGTGAAGCCCGAAGGAGGCTTCTTCTACTGGCTCAACTTCCCGAACGTGAACACCAACGACCTCTTCGACAAGGCCATTGAGAAGAAAGTGGCCTTCGTGCCCGGCGCGCCCTTCTGCCCCACGCCCGCCACGGGCGTGCACAACGCGCGTCTCTGCTTCACCTTCCCCACGCCGGAGGTCATCGAAGAGGGCGTTAGGAGGCTCGCCGAAGCTGTGGGCGAGCTCGGCATCCCGACGGTCCACTGACCGGTCGTCTGAAAGAACTACCGGCTCCCCGCCTGTGAGGGGAGCTTTTTCCTTTCAAAATTTCCGTTTTGATGTACTATACGGAGGACAGCGGTATCCATACGCTCATCCGCCGGGGAGGGGTCGCCATGAATCGCACCGAGGAAACGCGCCGGGAGGACACGATCACCGCCATAGCCACCGCGTGGGGGGAGGCGGGCATCGCCGTGGTTCGACTGTCCGGCCCCGAGGCCCTTGCCATCGCCGACGGGGTCCTCGCCCTGGCTGAACCTCTCTCGGAGACCCCGCCCCGCCATATGCGGAACGGCTATCTGCTCGACGAAAAGAGGAACCCCATCGATCAAATCCTGGCCGTCTGGTTCGCCGCCCCGAAGAGCTACACCGGCGAGAACGTCGTGGAGATCCATACGCACGGAGGCTCCCTCGTGGCAAGCCGATGCCTGGACCTGCTGGTGTGCGGCGGCGCCCGCCACGCCGAGCCCGGAGAGTTCACGAAACGGGCCTTCCTCTCGGGACGGATCGACCTGCCCCAGGCGGAGGCCGTGCTCGGCATCATCCGGTCCAGGAGCGACGAGGCCCTAAGGGCCGCCGCGCGGACGCTCCAGGGGGAGCTGGGCGCCTTCGCCTCGTCCATCTACGACGAGCTTATGACCCTCTCGGGGCACGTGGAGGTCGCCCTGGACTTCCCGGAGGAGGAAACCCAGGATGACGGCGATACCCTGGCGCTCTCCCTTCAGGCCATCGTGCAGAGCCTTGAGGACCTGCTGGACCGCTGCTCCACCGGTTTTCTGCTCCGCGAAGGGGTGCGGGTCGCCATCGTCGGCCGCCCCAACGTGGGCAAGTCCTCCCTGCTGAACGCGCTGCTGAAGGAGTCGAGGGCCATCGTCACCTCCGTCCCGGGGACGACCAGGGACCTCATAGAAGAGGTGCTCACCTATCGCGGAATTCCCCTCCGTCTCGTGGACACCGCCGGCATAGGGACCCCCGCCGATGAAGTGGAGGCCCTGGGCATGGCCCTGACGGAGGAGGCCTTCCGGAAAGCGGACGTCCGGATCTGGGTCGTGGACGGCAGCCTGCCCCTGGACGACAGGGACAGGGCTCTGGCCGACCGGCTGTCGGGACTGCCCCACGTCGTGGCCGTGAACAAGTCGGACCTGACCAAAGGACGCTGCGACGACGGGCGGACCACCGACGAGGCCATCGCCGACCTGCTCCCCGTGAGCGCCGTCCTCTCCATTTCGGCCAAGCAGGGCGTGGGCGTGGACCCCCTGAAGGACGCCATCGTC
>CALCQG010000168.1 GCA_937897575.1 uncultured Synergistales bacterium
GTTAAGCACGCCGCCAGCGTTCGTCCTGAGCCAGGATCAAACTCTCAAAAAAATTACTTCGGCTCGCGTTACCTTTTTTTCCCTACCTATAAAACTGTCAAGGTTCTTTATATCACTGCGATCACGCTCAATTTCGGGCCGGATCGCCGCACCGTTTTCGGCGGTGCAAGGGGTATATTACCATGTTTGGGAAAGAAGTCAACCCCGTCAACGCTTTTTCGTTCTTCGGGTCAAATTGGCTCCACGACTGATCGTATGGCCCTTCTTGCGACTTCCCCCTCACTTTTTGATTCTTTAGTACGCCTTTGCGAAGATGACTTTTCGCTCCGTCTGCTTCCCCGTCGCGATACAGGCTCCAGTCGATCCGTCTCCCGCCACGACGCAGCGCGGACTTGCGCCCGTCTCTTCCTTGATCCGCTTTTCATCCTCGACGGAGCCGTCGAAGTAGACCTCGACGAATCCGAGAGACTCCGCCTGCATTCTCCTGAACTCCTCCCAGGAGGACGCCTTGTAGGTGTTGCTCTCTCTGAAGGCGCGGGCTTTGTTGAGTAGGTCCGACTGAATCTGCCCGAGCAGCTCGGGGATCTTTTCGGCGAGGCGGTCCAGCGGGATGTCCATTCTCTCCCCCGTGTCCCGGCGGACAACCCGTGCGCTCTCCCGCTCAAGGTCCTTCGCTCCGAGCTCGACGCGGAGCGGGACCCCTCGCTGAAGGTGGAAGAAGAACCTGTCCGCCGGACGGAGATGGAACTGTCTGTCCACGGATACCCGCTGTCGGCCGAGGACCCCTCCGAGCTGCGCCGCAGCCTCCTCTGCCCTGGGCAGGATGCGGTTCTGGAGCTCGTCCTCGTCGGCTCCGATGACGACGGCCTCGTCCTGCACGGGGGCGACCCGCGGGGGCAGGACGAGGCCGTCGTCATCGGAGTGGGTCATGATGATCGCCCCGATGAGACGCGTCGAGACGCCCCAGCTCGTGGTCCACGCATACTCGAGGTCGCCGTCCTTGTTCTGGAATTTGATGTCGAAGGCCTTGGCGAAGTTCTGTCCCAGGAAGTGGCTCGTTCCCGCCTGAAGGGCCTTTCTGTCGCTCATCATCGTCTCGCAGGTGTAGGTATCCACGGCCCCTGGAAAGCGCTCGCCCTTCGTCTTCTCGCCGGCGATGACCGGCAGCGCCAGCTCGTCCGTCATCACGGTGCGATAGACCTCGAGCATGCGCAGGGTCTCCTCCACGGCCTCCCGGCTCGTCGCATGGGCGGTGTGCCCCTCTTGCCACAGGAACTCCGACGTCCTGAGGAAGAGGCGCGGGCGCTTCTCTCACCGCATCACGTTGGCCCACTGGTTGATCAGGATGGGGAGGTCCCGCCACGACTGGACCCACTTGCTGTACATATGCCCGATGACCGTCTCGGATGTGGGACGCACCACGAGGGGCTCCTCGAGGAGTTCTCCGCCGGCATGGGTCACCACGGCGCACTCAGGGGAAAAGCCCTCGACGTGCTCGGCCTCCTTTTCAAGGAAGGAGTGGGGGATGAGCAACGGGAAGTAGGCGTTCACATGCCCCGTCGCCTTGAAGGCGTCGTCGAAGTGACGCTGGATCAGCTCCCACAGGGCGTACCCCGTAGGGCGTATGACCATGCATCCGCGTACCGGAGCGTAGTCGGCAAGCTCGGCGACCTTTATGATGTCGAGATACCATTGGGAGTAGTCCTCGGATCGTGACGCTATATTTCGTGCCATGCCTCTGTTCCTCCTCGCATAGGTTCGTCGGGGCCGTGCCGGTCCCGTTCTTCTCTTTTTCGGCCAAGTACCCTTCTTACGGAAGAGGGTAATGCCCCCACACCGGTGTCCCGATGGTGAAGCCTACCTTAAAGTCCCCCTCGTCGTCGTAGAGGAAGAAGAGTTTTCCATCAAGAAGGAATATGGGGACCGACAGGGCCAAGCCCGCCTCCCAGGCCTCCCGCAGTCTTTCTCCGCCATCGCCGTAGACGTGCCCATACCCTCCGAAGAGTTCCATGTAGGTGCCGCCCCACCAGTTCTTCATGCCCATCAGCCTGAAGGCCACGTTGGCCCAGGCCATTCGTTCGCCCTGAATGGGGTTGTTCGCGTAGCTGTACAGCTCCTCCGCCGCGCCGAGGAACACGCCGTGCCGGCCGTCCCGTCTTTCATCCCCCTCGGCGAAGCCGAGCCGGAGGTAGGCACGCCACTTCCCGGCCAGCCGCATCGCCTTGAAGTAGGTCGCCCGGTACAGGATCTCCTCCCCGTCCGGCCACCAGGACTGGAACTGGAACAACGACCCCGACGTCGGGTCCGTGGCGCTGTTGAGCGTGTTCATCACAAGCGAAAAGGTCGGGCCGTATGAATCATCGTCCCATCGTTCACCATCGACATACTCTGCTGCGAAACCGATGGATGCGCCCCACGGGCCAAGGGCGAAGCGCTTCGCGGCGCCGAGGGCATATCGCCTCCAGGACCGGTGCCCCTTGTTCAGGGTGTCTATCTCCCACTTCTGGGCGGACGCGAAGATCTCCCACGCTTCGCCGAAATCCGAGTCCGTGAGGTAGTTCAGGTCGATACCCCACTGCTCTCCGGCTCTCAGGTTGAAGTAGAGGGCATCGTCGTCGTGCAACAGGCCGCGCCGGACACCCTGGATGTAGAGCCACCGGTAGGGGTGGAGATTCGTCGTGTAGCCGCCGACTCCGATCTCGAGCTTCGGACGACGGTTCACCATGAAGACGACCTCCACGTTCGGGCCGACCTCATCGAGACGATATTCCACCGCCTGGATATTCTCCAGTTGGGCAAGCTCTCTGCTCGCTCTGTTCACCGCGCGCATGTCGACGGTCCTGCCCATCCATGCGCTGTATTTAGCGACGATGCGCCCGGCCAGGCGCGCGTCGGCCCCCTCGACTCTGATCGCCGACACGACGGAGCGAACCTCTATGGGCAACATCTGCGCAACGGGAGGCGCTGTGTCGGCCAATCTCCTGATTGCCGCGACATGGGGGAGGGTCGCTTGATATCCGCCGTCTATGATCTCCTCGGCCCGGCTGAAGTCCAGCATGGTCTGTCCGGCCGTCTGCGGGGAGATGACGAAATCGGCCCGTTTGATCTCGTCCTGCACGTTCTGGCGCGTGAGGATCGTCAGGGATTGTTCCACCACGTCGATCGCCGACCGGATGTCGTCCCCATCCCGCAGTGCCTCGGTGACATCGACGGCGACGACGGGGTAGCCGGGAAAAACCTCCTGGGCCGTGTCCACGGGCAGGTTCGACACGATCCCGCCGTCCACCAGCTTCGTGTCGCCCATCGGCCAGGGGGCGAAGACCCCGGGGATGGCCATGGAGGCTCGCATGGCGGAGGCGAGACTTCCGGAGCGCAACACCACTTTGTTGCCTGTCTCGAGGTCCGTCGCGACGGCCGCGAATGGGATGGGGAGTTCGTCGAACCGGCTCACGTCCACTCGTGCAACGAGCTCGGAAAATCGTTCGAGCAGTCCCACTCCAGCCAGGATGCCCGAGGGGCCCTGCGCCTTCCCGTCCTCCGTCACGGTGAACCAGGAAATTCTCGCTTTGCTGACGGGTCCCTGCCGCCCCTGTGGCACATAGAGAGGATTGGACCGTTCGGCGAGCAGATTCTCCATATCGATGCCCGAGAGGATCTCCCGGAGCTCCCGGGGCGAGTAGCCGCTCGCCACCAGACCGCCGGAGACGGCTCCCATGCTCGTGCCGACGATTCCGGCGACCGGGATACCGGCCTCCTGCAGGGCTTCGATTACCCCTATGTGCGCCAAGCCCCTGCTCCCGCCCCCTGAAAGGGCAAGAACAATCCCTCCTGCGTTCGCCGTTCCGGAACCGGACAACATCAGCAGCAGCGCGGACAACAGCGACATCAGAATTTTTTTAGCGCCGAACATGACCACTCCTCCCGTCGGAGGCTGAGATTCTCCGCCGTAGATAGGGCATATCCTAACAGAAAAACGCCGTCTCCTGCAATTCGATGAGGAGGAAAGACACGTGCAGCGGGGAGGTTTACTCCGGGAGCTCCCCGTGTTCGAGAAACTCAAGGACGATGGCCCATGCCGCGAAGTCGTCCATCTCGCTCCTGGGAGGGACGCGCAGCCCCTTGGGGATCAGTCGTTGGACTCCCTTCGGCGGGTAGAGCCTCCAGTACAGCTCCCGGGCACGAAGCGTCGTCCCCTTCTCCCGAACGGACCGGACATGGGGGCAGACCGCCCTCATGAGGTCGATCATGGGGCGACTGCCCGTCCCGTCGCCCACCAGACACTGATCGACGGTGAAGAGGTCGTCCCGTGCTCCGGCCCCTGTCTCGCGGGTACAGCTGCTCAACGCCTGGAGGGAATTTTTGGCCACGGCACTGAGGAACGCCTCTGCGTCCGACGTCGCGAAAATACCCGCCGCCACGAGTTCTCCGCTCTCTTCGACAAGGGCCCACCCCGTCTTGTCCCGTCCGGGGTCAATGCCGAGGATCATGTTCATCCTCCATGGCGCGGGGCCACCGCCGCGCCATCCACATCCACTGTTCGGGGTACTTCGTTATCCATTCGCTCACTACGTCATTGCAAAGGGTCATGGCGTCCTCCATGGACTCCTCCGGCTCGGGGTGCCCCTTCGGCCAGGGCGGCGGAAGCAGCCAGAGGTCGTGGTATATGGACGTGCCCCGCCGGATCATAAAGGAGGGCAAGAGAGCGCACCCGTACTTCGCCGCGATCTTGGCCGGTCCGTAGGGCGTGCTGGCTGGGATCCCGAGAAAGGGGACCAGGACCCCCTTCTCCTTGGCGTCCTGGTCGATGAGGATGGCCAGGACTTCGCCCCTTTGGAGGCAGCGGATCGCCGACTTGAGGTCGAACCCCTTGCTGACCGTCCGGACGCCCAGGGCCTCCCGTTTCTCCATGATGAGGTTGGTTATCCGTTCGTCCCTCTGATCCGCGCCGATGGCGTTCATGGGGTACCCTCGGCTCGCCAGGACCCCCGCGCCCATCTCCCAGTTGCCCAGGTGGGCGGAGAGCAGGATGACACCCTTGCCCCTCTCGTAGGCACTGCGCAGGTTCTCCTCGCCGTGGACGGTGATGAAGGAGTCCAGTCGCCCGCGAAACTTCGAAAAATGGACAACCTCCGCCACGGATCGACCCATGTTGCCGTAGGAGGCCCGGACGATCGTCCGCGCTCTTCCCCCATCCACGGCAAGAGCCCTGGCGCAGCGCCGCTCCGCCGCCGCCACCCGTCTGCCGCTGAACACCCGGAGCAGATGCCCGAGCCCGCCGCCGACCAGGACCGCAAGGCGGTGCGGCAGAGCTTCGATCCCCTTGCAGAGGACGGTGACTACTCGCCACGCCCTGTCTTTATCCATGGTCTCTTCCTCTCAGCCCGTCTGTCCCTCGGGTCATCGTGCCGCTCCATCCTCGGGGATAAGGTCGTCCATTCTGTACCGGAGGAGCATCTCGACAAATCCCTCGTTCCTCAGCGGCGATCCGGAGAACAGGAAGATCCTTCGGCCGTCCTCCTGACTCTCGCCGTCGGCAAGCAGCGCCAGATCGCTCAGGACATTCCCCTCTCGATTTTTTTCCCCTCGGATGGGCAGGACAACCCGTCTGCCCTCAAGAAGGGACGGGACCCGACGAAGGGCAGCTCCGCTCTCGAGCCCCCTGAGGACGCGGGCGAGGGGGTCACCCCAGCCGGCCGTACCGAACCAACCCTGCTCTCCGTCCTGGCCGAGCACGATGTAGTTTCCTCTGTCGCCGGCCTCGTCCTCGAAGATATCCCACGGGACGGTGAGCACGGCAGGTGATCCCTCGAACGCCATATTCTCCCCCCACGAGATGCCGCATGGGATGATCCGAAGATGTCCGCGAGCTTCGTAGAGCTCCTGGGCGAAGGCAAAGTCCGTGTGGAAATCGGGCAGAAAGAAGCGGGGTTCGGAGGACTGCACGAGAAAGAGGACCGCCGCCTCGTAGCCCTCATGCACGAGGTGAAGAAGCTCTTCCACATGTTTTTTCGCTCGGGCCGACGGTGCATCGGGGAACATGGCGACACGCCTGGTGAAGAGGGTACAGGATTTCACCTCGAGCAAAAGGCGCCGCTCTCCGCGCCCGAGCAGAAAGTCGAATCTCGATCGTCCGAAGGGGACCTCCCGTCGAAGGACATTGTACTCCTCAAGGCCGGGGATTTTTTTGTCTATAAGGAGCTTTTCGACGACGGCGTTCGTGTGGTGGGTGTGCAGGAGCACCGGACGACCGTATCGTTCCCCTCCGATCACGGTATATCGCGTCGTTCGGGGCGAAGAGGGCGCGGCCTCAGCCACATACAGCGTCGAACCCGGCAGCAGAAGTTCCCAGAGCCGACCCGGGTTCGGGAGGTAGGCCTCGATGAGCTCGTCGCCCAGTTGGCAGCGCACCAGAAACCGATTTGGCCGCTCGATAAAACGGGCCGCGTGCAACGGTGCCCCATCAAAAGAATTCCCGTCCTGATGCATCGAATCAAGCCCTTCTTTGGAAGAAATCGCCCTAATGATACTACGTCCGCCCTTGTCCGGTCACTCTTTGTCGTTGAAAACCGGCTTCCGCCCATCGATTCCCCGCGTCGGCACCTGATTTTTACGGAAACTTCTGCATAACAAACGGTATAAAGCGCATCACGAAGGCAATTGAGAGATACGCAAGAGATACATATTTCTGAGACTGTCTCCCCCGGGAGGCTCGAGTTTCTCGTGCCCGATTTGTCAGCGACCCGGACCTGGCATTGCCGGGTTCGACCGCAACACGGCCCATCGATACCTCAATGCGTTCCGAGAGAACAAAGGAGATCCGCGCAGGAGAAACCCAGGTATTGGATGTGAGGGTGCTCTTGCGGGCTAAAGAGAGCGCGAGGCAAAAGAGATCGCGCATCCTGTGACAATGAGGTTTTTTGACTTTTTGAAGCGAGGCGATACAGTCATACAGCCGTTACGTCTGGTGCTTCACGTCATGCCCTTCACGGGATCATCCGCACCGGCGTCGATCAGGAAGGCGTCATTCATTTCGTTGACCGGCAGGAGTAGGACGGTCTTGCCGGCATGGGCTGCGACAAGCGGGCTCCCGTTCATCGCGATAAAAGCGAATTTCCAAAGGGCTAGAAACCTATCAACGGAATCAGGCGTTTCCCGGGTGTTCTCAAACGAGGCTGACCAATCCCGTGGCTTAACGAGGAGAGGTTTTCGTCGCCCCTGAAAACGTGCGCGTTTCCCTGCCATCACGGCAATGGAGGGGGAGCAAGCAGTTACCCGAGTCCTTTCGTGATGATCCGTTTTTGGCCAAACCCCTGTCAAACAATGAATAAAAGGGTATGGGGGTCAGAGATGGAGGCGTTTCAGCCATCGCACCCCGTTCTTCCGTGCGATAGGGGACAGCAATTGGCGCGGGAGAGGCACCTCCCCCGCGCCATGGAGTCATTTTCGTTCTCTGAGGACTCGCCTCAGAATCTTCCCCGTGGGCGACAGGGGCAGCTCGCCCACGAACTCCATAGTTCTGGGGACCTTGAAATGAGCCAGACTCTGTTTACAGAACTTTATGAGCTCCTGGGACGTGATCTGCTGCCCCTCCTTTAGCTGGACGAAGGCCTTGGGGACCTCGCCGTTGACCGGATGAGGAATCCCGATGACGGCAGCCTGCTGGACGGCGGGGTGCGCGTTGAGTATGGCCTCCACCTCCTGAGGGTAGACGTTGAACACGCCGACGATGATTATGTCCGTCACCCTGTCGAGGATATGAACGCACCCGTCCTCCATCCGGACATAGTCGCCCGTGTCGAACCAGCCATCCTTGAACCGCTCC
The DNA here is from genome assembly GCA_937897575.1 of uncultured Synergistales bacterium. Taxonomy (GTDB): domain Bacteria; phylum Synergistota; class Synergistia; order Synergistales; family Aminobacteriaceae; genus CALCQG01. The sequence continues at coordinate 7,823 of CALCQG010000168.1, forward strand.
GCCGTCTTTTCCGGATCACGGAAGTAGCCCGAGGTCACGGAGGGGCCTTTCACCCAGAGGACGCCCTCGCCCTCTTTCGTGTGGTCCTCCTCTCCGTCGCGGCTCATCAGCTTCCAGTCATACCCCTCGAGGATCGGGCCCACGGTCCCGAGGCGTCGCATCTCGAAATTCCGGTTCACCGCCACGACGGGCGAGCATTCGGTGAGCCCGTACCCCTCGATGACCCCCGCCCCGAACGTCGCCATGACCTTCTCCTCGAGCTGCACGCTGTACCGGTCGCCGCCGGCCACGATCATCTTGAGGTCGACGGGTTTCGGGGCACCCTTCTGGGCAGCCACGGTCATGAAGTAGACCATGGCGGGCACGGCGATAATGACGTTCACCTCACCGTCGTGAATCGTGCGCATCGCCTCCATGGGGGGAAGGAACGAGGCGAGGATCACCTGCTTCATGTTCTTGACGAGAGGGAGCATGCCCGACACCGTATAGCCGAAGGAGTGGAAGTTCGGGAGCACGTTCAGCAGCCGGTCTCCCTCCTGAAGCAGCGTCAGGGCCTCGAACATCCGGTCGACGTTGTCGAGCAGATTTCCGTGGCTCAGAGGCACGGCCTTCGGCAACCCAGTCGTCCCCGATGTGGCGAAGATGACCGCCATGGACCGGTCCTCGGAAGCCGTCGGCCTGGTGGATATCTTCGGGAACACCTCCGACAGGGAGGTCGGGACCGCTGTGGGAATTCCCTTCTCCTCCAGGGCAGACTGAAGTTCGTCAAGTCCCTGGGCGAGGACGACGGCACAGGGTTCTATAAGATCAATGGTCCTGGTGAGAGAGATGGTGCCGGCCTTCGCGTTCAGGGGCGCGATAGCGCCACCGAGGTTCCACGCGGCGAGAGACAGGGCGAGCACGAGGGGCGAGTTGGGCAGGAGGACGGCGATTCTCTGTCCTTCTCGAAATCCTCCGGCGCGCAGGGTCTCTGTCGCCGTCTCCACAAAAGCGAGAAAGTCGTCGGACGTCCACCACCTCCCCTCCCACCAGAGGCATCGTTCATTTGGGTGTTTTTTCAGAACGGCACCAATCGTCTGTTCAAGTCGTCCCATTCATATCTCTCCTTTCTTGCGGCAGGTTCTCAGATGGGCCGACGACAAAGAACGCCATCGACACGGAGGAAATGGTATCATGCTACCATATTCCGGCGGGTCTGAACATGTTTTTCCTGCCCTTGCACCATCCGATCATGGGAGGAGAGAATGAGACACATGGATGAACAGAAGCTGGCCGCCCTTATCAGGCAGGTCAAGGAGGGCACGGTGGACGAGGCCGAACTCGTCCGAGCGATACAGGCCGCCCCATTCAAGGACCTGGGCGAGGTGCGCCTCGACACCCACCGGGCGCTCAGAAAGGGCTTCTCGGAGATCGTGTACTGCCCCGGCAAGAGCGACGAACAGCTCACCGCCATCGCGGAGGCCTTCGTCGACGAGGAGGCGAACATCCTCTTTTCCAGGGCGACGCGGGCGCAGTACGATCTTGTCGCCCGTGTCCTCCCCGACGCCCGGTTCCACGAGAAGGCGAGAATCGTTGCCCTCGGGCGAGCCGTAATGCCCTCCTGCCCCGGGCTCACCGTCGTGACGGCCGGCAGCAGCGACGTCCCCGTGGCCGAGGAGGCCGCGGTGACGGCGGAGTACATGGGCTGCGCCGTGGAACGGCTGTACGACGTCGGCGTGGCGGGACTTCACAGACTGCTCGCCCATGTGGACATACTCCAAAGCTCCCGGGCGATCGTCGCCGTGGCCGGCATGGAGGGTGCCCTGCCGAGCGTCGTGGGAGGGCTCGTATCCTGCCCCGTCGTGGCCGTCCCGACGAGCACGGGGTACGGAGCCAATCTCGGGGGGCTGGCTCCCCTTCTCACTATGCTGAACTCCTGCGCCACGGGCGTTTCCGTCGTGAACGTGGACAACGGGCTCGGCGCCGGCTACTTCGCCGCCCTCATCGTCCGCCAGTCTCGATGAAGAGGGCGGGGAGTCTCCCCGCCCTCTGTACTCCCCCTTATGCTTTTTTCGCCCCGTAGAGTTCGACGATCTTCAGCAGATGCTCCACGGCTTTTTCCATGGACTGGACGGAGACGAACTCGTGCTTGCCGTGGGGGTACTGCCCCCCGGTGAAGATATTCGGCGTCGGCAGCCCCCGGCAGGAGAGCTGCGAACCGTCGGTCCCTCCGCGGATCGGGAGGATGTTCGGCGTGATGCCGAGAGCCTTCATGGCTGCGAGGGCCGTCTCGACGATGTGCATCTCGGGCTCGATCCTGTCGCGCATGTTGTAGTACTGGTCGGACATTGCCAACTCCACTGTCCCCTTGCCGTACCGGGCGTTCATGGCGCCCACGGCGCGTTCCATGAGCGATTTGCGCTCCAGGAACCGCTCCTTCGAGTGATCCCGAATGATGTAGTCCATCACCGTTGTCTCCACGTTGCCCGAGAAACCCAGAAGGTGAAAGAACCCCTCGTACCCCTCCGTGGTGGCCGGTGTCTCGTCGGCGGGGAAACGCGCCGCCAGCTCCATTCCCAGCAGGATGGAGTTCACCATCTTGTTCTTCGACTTCCCGGGATGGACGCTCCGGCCGTGGACCGTGACGCGGGCCTTCGCGGCGTTGAAGGTCTCGTAGCTGATATCCCCGACGGCCCCGCCGTCCACCGTGTAGGCGAAATCGGCGCCCAGGGCTTCGATGTCGAGGAGGGACGCCCCGTGCCCGACCTCCTCGTCGGGCGTAAAGACGACCTTGACGGCTCCGTGTTTGAACTCCGGGTGGGTCATCATATACTCCACGGTCGTCATGATCTCCGCAACACCCGCCTTGTCATCGGCCCCGAGGAGCGTGGTGCCGTCGGTGACCACGAGCGTTTCCCCCTTGTAGTTCAGCAGGGAGGGGAAGACTTCCGGCGAGAGGACGACGTTCTCCGAAGCGTTCAGCACAATATCGCCGCCATCGTAGTTCTCCACCAGCCTTGGTCGGACGTTCTCGTCCGTCACCTCGCAGGCAGTGTCGATATGGGCGATGAACGCGATGGTGGGGGTCTTGTGCGACACGTTCGACGGAACGGTGCCCGTTACGTAGGCGTGTTCATCCGCCACGGCGTCGACGACGCCCATGGCCCTCAGCTCTTCGGCAAGCACCTTCGCGACCGTCATCTGGCCAGGCGTGCTCGGCACCACATCCCGGTCGGTGGCGGATTGACTCGGTATCTGAACGTATCGCAGGAAACGATCCAGTACGGATGGCATGGTTACAATTCCTTCCTTTCGGTCGTGAGATAGGCGGCCAGAAGCTGACCGCTGGCCTCGATGGCCCTCATGGTCGTTCGCTCGTAGGAGTGCGAGGCGTCCACGCCCGGGCCGAAACATGCGAAATCGGCGTCGAAACCCGCCGCGGCGGCGAGGCTCGCGTCGGAACCGTAGCGGTAGTGGGTGTCCACCCGGTGCGGGATGGCGTGCTGCCCGGCGAGAGCGGAAAGAAAACGGCGGAATTCGACGCCGTAGGGGGTCCGGCTGTCCTTGGCGATGATCGTCACCGAATCCTCCCTGGAGTTCGTGCCCGGGGCCACTATCCCGACATCGAGGGCGAGGTGCTCGCCCACACCTTGAGGAAGCACGGAGATGCCATGTCCCACCTCTTCGTAGTTCGTCACGGCGAAATATGTGCTCCGGACGGGCCGCAGACCGGCATCCCTCATGGCTCTTATGGCCGCGAACATGAAGGCCACGCAGGCCTTGTCGTCCAGGAAGCGGGATTTGACGAACCCCGAGGGCGTGACCTCGTATCGCGGTTCGAAGAAGACGAAGTCCCCCACCTCGATCCCGAGGGCTCGAACCTCCTCCGGAGTCGACGCTGCCTCGTCGAGACGCACCTCCACCGTGTCGTCCGTCCTGAGGGTCTCACGCGCCGCTTCAGAAAAGGCGTGGATCGAGGCCTTGTCCGGGAGGAGCGATCCGCGGATCTCCCTGTCCCCGTCGGTTCGGACGACGAGGTTCTCCCCCTCGAAGGAGCTCCACGCGAACCCTCCTATCTGAAGGAGGCGGAGCCGCCCGTCGGGTTTGATCTCCCGAACCTGGGCGCCAAGGGTGTCCACATGGCATGACACCATGCGACCCGGTCGGTCGCTCGTGCCCTTCATCGCCGCCAGCAGGGCCCCCTTGTTTGTTCGTTCGACAGGGAGCTCCAGCGCCACGAACTCGCTCTCCACTCGGTCCATGATCGCCCGGCAGTCTCCGGCAACGGAGGGGATGGCGATCAACTCCCTCATCAGCCGTTCCGCGTACTCCATATCCATCGTCACGGGGCTCGTGGGTCTCGTCCTCACGCCGTCCGACCTCCCTGCGCGACGAGCTCCCTCGCAAAGTGGCACGCCACAAACCGGCCGGGCTCTATCTCCCGCAGCTCCGGGGTCTCCCGCCCGCAGCGCTCCTGCCGGTAGAAGCACCGCCCCAGGAACCGGCACCCTTCGGGCGGCTCGATGGGGCTCGGCACATCGCCCTCCAGGATGATCCGGTCCCGCCGCACGCCCACCTTCGGAATGGGGATGGCCGAGAGAAGGGCCTGGGTATAGGGGTGCAGAGGGTCTTTGAAGAGAATCTTGTAGTCCGACAGCTCCACGATCTTGCCGAGGTACATGACGGCGATTCTGTCCGACACGTGTTTCACCACGCTCAGGTTGTGGGAGATGAAGATGTAGGTGTATCCGAACTGCTTCTGAAGGCTGTTGAGCAGGTTCAGTATCTGGGCCTGGATGCACACGTCGAGGGCCGAGACCGGCTCGTCGAGGACGATGAACTCCGGATCGAGGGCGAGGGATCGGGCGATGCCGATGCGCTGCCGACGACCTCCGTCCAGTTCGTGGGGAAAGCTGTTCTCGAGGCGCTCGGCAAGGCCGACGATGCTCATCAGCTCACGGACGCGCCTCTGCATTGACGCCTTGTCCCGAAAAACTCGGTTGACGATGAGAGGCTCGGCGATAAGCTCCCGAACGGGCAAACGGGGATTCAGACAGGAGTAGGGATCCTGAAAGACGATCTGGACCCGCTTGCGGAGCTCCTTCATCTGGGACGCGCTGACCTTCGTGATGTCCGTATAGCCGTCTGTGCCTTTTTCGTCCGTTATGAGGACCCTGCCCGAGGTGCTCTCCAGAAGACGGATGATGCACCGGCCCAGGGTGGACTTGCCGCAGCCGGACTCGCCGACGAGGCCGAGCGTCTCGCCCTTCTGGACCGAGAATGAGACGTCGTCCACGGCATGGAGCATGCCGCTCTTGGTGTGAAAGTATTTTTTGAGGTTCTCGACTCGAATGTAGGGTGCGCTCTTCTCGCTCATATCCGTCCCCCCTATGCTTTGCCCAGAGCGCGGGCGCGCACGGGACAGGCAATGAAATGCCCCGGCTCTATCTCGATCATGACGGGTCGCTCGCGGGAACAGGCCTCCTCGGCATGGGAGCACCGGGGATGGAACGCGCACCCCGACGGAAGGTCCATGGGGTCAGGCATCAGGCCCGGAATGACCGACAGCTCGTCGCAGTCCTCCTCAAGATCCGGGACGGATTTGAAGAGACCGACGGTATAGGGGTGGTTCGGATTGTCGTAGAGGCTTTTCGTATCTCCATACTCCACCAGCCGTCCGGCGTACATGATGCCGACCTTGTCGCAGGTCTCCGCCACGATGCCGAGATCGTGGGTGATGAGGATCATGGATGTCCCGAACTGCCTCTTCAGGTTCTTCATGAGCTCGAGCACCTGGGCCTGGATCGTCACGTCGAGGGCCGTGGTCGGCTCGTCGGCGATGAGCAGCTTCGGGTCGCAGGCCAGCGCGATGGCGATGACCACCCGCTGCTTCATGCCGCCGGAGAACTGATGGGGGTAGTCCCTGAGCCTCTCGCGGCGGATTCCGACCAAGTCCAGCATCTCGGCCGCCTGTTCGAGCGCCTCGGACTCCGAGACCTTTCTGTGGAGCTTGATCATCTCGGCAACCTGCTTATCCACCGTCATCACGGGGTTCAGGCTCGTCATGGGGTCCTGGAAGATCATGGCGATCTTCCCGCCCCGGATGGAGCGCATCTCCTCCTCGTCCTTCAGGAGCACGTCCTCGCCGTCGAAGAGTATCTGGCCGCCGCGGACGACGCCGGGCGGAACAGGCAGCAGCCGTGTTATTCCGAGAGCGGTGGTGGTCTTGCCCGCCCCCGTCTCTCCGACGAGGCCGAGGGTCTCGCCCCGACCGAGCTCCAGGTTCAGCCCTTCCACGGCGTGCACGGTGCCGTTGTCCGTCACGTAGTGGATCGTCAGTTCCCGGATGTCGAGAAGGAGATCGTTCGCGTTCATCGTCATAAAATCACCCTCCCTCTCTCAGCGCTTCAGCTTCGGGTCCAGCGCGTCGCGCAGACCGTCGCCGAGGAAGTTCAGCGCCAGAATGGTGATCATGATCGCGAGCCCCGGGTAGAGGGTCAGATGGGGGTAGTCGCGGATGTACTGTCGCCCTCCGGAGAGCATGGCCCCCCACTCCGGGTAGGGCGGCTGGATGCCCAGCCCGATGAAGGACAAGCCCGCCGCGTTCAGGATGGCCGACGCCACGCCGAGGGTGGACTGCACGATGATCGGCGCCATGCTGTTCGGCAGAATATGCTTCAGGATGATCCGGATGTCCGGGCTGCCCACCGCCCTGGCCGCCTCGATGAACTCCATGCCCCGGATGGAGAGCACGGAGCTCCGCACGATCCGCGCGTAGTTCGGGACCGCCGAGATGCCGACGGCGATCATCAGGTTCATGAGCCCCGGCCCGAGGGCCGCCACGATGGCTATGGCGAGGAGCGTCTGGGGGATGGAGAGCAGGACGTCCATGACGCGCATGATGCCGTTGTCGATCCACCCTCCGTAGTAGCCCGAGACGGCTCCGAGAAGGCCGCCCACAAAAAGGGCGATGCCGACGGCGATGAACCCGACCTGCAGGGAGACGCGGGCGCCGTAGATCAGGCGGCTCAGGATATCCCGGCCGAACTCGTCCGTCCCGAGCAGGTACTGCCTCGACGGCGCTTCGAACATGTGGGACAGGTTCTGTTTCGAGTAGCTGTGGGGCGCTATGACGTCGGCGAAGAGGGCGCAGAAGATCAGAATCAGGACGACGGCAAGGCCGAACATGGCCAATGGACTTTTGCGAAGCCTGAAGAGCACCTCGCCAAGCTGGCTTCTCGTCTTCCGTCCTCCGGTCGTCGCGACCATTTCAACGTTTTCATTCATCGCCGCCACCCCCTACCGGTACTGCGCCTTGATGCGCGGGTCGATATAGGCGTAGAGCAGGTCGACCAGAAGATTGACGATGCTGAACGCCACGGCGACGAAGAGCACGCCGCCCTGGACCATCGGGTAGTCGCGCGTTTTGATGGCATCCACCATCAGGCGCCCCACGCCCGGGATGGCGAAGATGGACTCCGTGAGGATCGCGCCCGAGAGCAGATGGCCGAACTGAAGGCCGCAGAGGGTCACCACCGGGATCAGGGCGTTGCGGAGAGCGTGGACCCAGATCACGATGGACTCTTTCTGTCCCTTCGATCGGGCCGTCCGGATGTAGTCCGCCCGGATGACCTCCAGCATGGAGGACCTCGTCATGCGGGTCACCATGGAGATGGACTGGGCCGCCAGCGCGACGGAGGGCAGTATCATGGCCTGGAAGGTGTCGAAGCCAGACGACGGCAGCCAGCGCAGGTGAACCGAGAAGAGGATGATCAACAGCAACCCCAGCCAGAAGACGGGCATGGAGAGGCCGATCATGGCGAAGATCATGGTCAGGGTGTCGAAGATGGAGTACTGTTTGATGGCCGAGAGGATGCCGCAGGGAACGCCCACCAGAATGGCGATCACCATGGCGAAGGCCGCCAGTTTGAGCGTGTAGGGGAAGGCCACGAGGATCTCGCTCATGACCGGGCGTTTCGTGACGTAGGAGCGCCCTATGTCGCCATGGAACACCGCTTTGTAGAGATAGTTGCCGAACTGGACCAGATAGGGCTGATCCAACCCCTCCTTCGCTCTGAACTCTTGCAGTGCCGACTCCGTCGCCAGGTCGCCCAGCACCATTCTGGCCGGGTCGCCGGGCGTAAGGTACAGCAGGGTGAAGACGCAGAACGCCACGCCGACCAGGACGGGAATCAAAAAAAGGACGCGTCGGACGATGTATCGAATCATCGCAAAATATCCATCCTTTCACCAGAACTTCAGTAGCCGAATGGGCAAAAGGCCCCTTCCCATCCGAAAGAGCCGGGCTCGCCCATCCGAAGAGGGCGCGATCCCTTCATTTCTGAGCAATGCCGGCAGAGATGGCTCCCTGCCGGCAAAGATGGACCATCTATGGCTTCGCTTCTTTATCTCGCGTCGCGCTCTTGCGTGGCGACTAGTCCTCGAAGTAGACCTCGCGGAAGGAGTGGATCTCGTTGGCCTTCACGTTGAATCCCTTCACGTTCTTCTGCGTTCCGGCGATGGACTCGTCGTTGTGCAGGTAGCACATGGGAACCTGGTCGTTGATGTAGAGCTGCATCTCCCGGTACACCTGGGCGCGCTCCTCGCCGTCGGGCATGCTGCGTCCTTTGGCCAGAAGCTCATCCATCTTCTTGTCGGCGTAGAACGTGTAGTTCGAGCCAGCGGTGGACTCAAGCAGCCCCGAAACGGCAAAATTGGGGTCGGGCACGGTGGAGACCCAGCCGAGCAGGAACAGGTCGTGCGTCTTCTCCTGGAGCCCGTTCAGATAGGCGCCCCACTCCAACACCTTGATCTCGGCCTTTATGCCGAGCTCCTCGAGCTGGGCCTGGATGATCGTCGCCATGTCGACCCGCTCCTTGCGCTCGTTTGTCCATATCTGGAGCGTGAAGGTCTTCGGGTCGATTCCGGCCTCGGCGAAGAGTTTTTTGGCCAGTTCGACATCCTGCACATGGGGCGGCAGCTCCTGGGCGATGGAGTACTTGATCGCCTCAGGGATCAGGGAGCTGGGGGCCTTCCCCACGCCGCGCCACACGGCCTTCTGGATGCCGACCGTGTCAAGCGCCGCATAGATTGCCCGCCGGACGCGCACGTCGTCGAAGGGCTTTTTGGTGCAGTTGAAGCCCATGTAGGTGATGGACGTCTGCGGCCTGCGAAGGAGCACGAGATTCTTGTTCTCCTCAATGCGCTTGATCTCGTTGGTGATGATCGGGTAGGCGATATCGACGGCGCCCGTTTCGAGCTCGATGGTCCTGTTCGTCGGCTCGGGGATGGAGCGAACCTCCAGGGTCTTGTACTTGGCCTTCGCTCCCCAGTAGTCGTCAAATCGCTCCAGCGTGTACTTGTTGCCCTTCTGCCAGCTCACGAACTTGAAGGGGCCGGCGCCCACCGGATTCATGCCGAAATTCTCCCCCGCGGCCTCCACGGCCTTCTTGCTGACGATGGAACCCCAGCTGTGGGCCAGGGACGGGAAGAAGGAGAAGTCCACGCTCTTCAGGTGGATGACGACCGTGTAGTCGTCGACTACTTCCACTTCCTTCAGGTTCTGGGAGTAGGTCCTGATTTTCGCGCCGAGGTCCGTCGTGGCCCGCTCGAGGGAGTACTTCACGTCGCTGGCCTTCATCTCCTCGCCGTTGTGGAACTTGACGCCATGCCGAAGGAAGAGCTTATATTCCGTCCCGGAAAGAAACTCCCATTTCTCGGCCAGTCCCGGCAGGATCGTGCCGTCCTCGGCGAGAAACACCAGCGTGTCGTACACTTCGAAGCATGCGCGAGAGCTGGGAACGTCGTTATGTCCGATGGGATCCATGGTCGTGGCGTCGTACTGGTCCGCAACGACGAGAGTATCCTTTGCAAAGGCTGGAATCGCCAAAATGCCAAGAACCATCATAACGCAGAGGAACATCATCACCGGCTTGCCTTTTAAAACCCGCTTCATGCAACCATCTCCTCCTTAACGGTTTTTGTGTCCGTTTTCCGAGACCAACGGGCGAAACGTCTTCTCTTCCGTGTAATTTCATTATGGAGGAGAAGGTAAATTCCGTCAACAAGCGGGCTTGATGAACAAAAGTGCATTCCCGCAGCGCTCTTGTACTTCCGTTCACAAAGACTTCGACCAGGTATCCCTTCGTCCCCCCTTATCCCGTATAATAAGGCAACGTGCACAAAGGAGGTCTTGAATCCATGATAACCCGCTCCCTTATCGATCTCGTCTTCTCGGCGTCGAGCATGGAACGATGGAACGACCACCCTCACCCCGCGACCTTCACGGAGCTCGGGAAGCAGGCTCACAAGATGATCATGGCATGGGTCATCTATCGGTACGAATCCGAGGTTCGCGAGACTCCGCAGAATTGGGGGTTCCTCATCGAGGGGGGCATCTTCGAGTTTCTCCACCGCGTCGTCCTCACGGATATCAAACCGCCGGTGTTTCATAAGCTCATGCAGGACACGAACCAGAGAGAGAAGCTCAACGCCTGGGTGGCGGACCGCCTCGAGGAGGATCTGACCAGGCTCTCGCCCGACTTTGCCCGTCGTTTCAGGGCGTATTTCGCGGAGCCCGAGGGCTCCTCCCTCGAACGAAAGGCCCTTCGGGCCGCCCACTACCTCGCCACAAAGTGGGAGTTCGACTTCGTCCATCACTGGAGCGACTCAAAATCCATGTTCGGCATCGAGAGCACGCGGGGGGAAATCTCGCGGCAGATCAACGAGCACAGAGACCTGAGGGCCGTGGACGAGATCCTGGCGGCGCGGGACCTTCCGGACAGGGACCAGGGCCTGTGGGGCTTCCTGTCCCTCGTGGGGCAGCTCGGGTTCCAGAAGCGTTGGGCGCAGACACCCCGCATCCCCCAGACCTCCGTCCTCGGCCACCTTCTCTTTGTGGCCATGCTCTCCTACTTTGTGTCCATGGAGATCGGGAGCTGTCCGAGGCGAAGGTACAACAACTTCTTCGGCGGGCTGCTCCACGACCTGCCCGAGGTCCTGACCCGGGACATCGTGTCGCCGGTGAAGAACTCCGTGGAGGGGCTTGACGATCTCATCAAGCGATATGAAAAGGAGGCCATGGAGGAGAAGCTGCTGCCCCTTCTGCCCTCCTCCTGGCGCGACGAGATCCGGTATTTCACCGAGGATGAGTTCGCCAGCAAGATCCGGCCCAAGGGGAGCCCCGTCGCCGTCCTCCTCCCATCCGATCTGACGGAAACGCAGAACAGGGACGAGCTTGACCCCATGGACGGACGGGTCATCGAGGCCTGCGACAAGCTTGCGGCCTACATCGAGGCCTCGCACTCCATCCGGCTGGGGCTTGCCCCCCAGGCCCTGGTGGATGGCAAGAAGAACATCTACAGCCGTTTCGGGAAATCGATGATCTCGGGGTTTCCCATGGGGCAGCTCTTCGACTACTTCTGGTAGCCCCCCTCAAGGAACGAGAGGGCCGTCCCGGCCAGGATCTCTATCCCGACCGGCAGACACTCCTCGTCGGGATCGAAGCGCGGGCTGTGGAGCGGAGGCTCTTCCCGTCCGTCGCCGTGAGCCGTTCCGAGGAGAAAGTAGCACCCCGGTATCTCCCTGAGAAAGTACGCGAAGTCGTCCACGGCGAGCTGCGGCCTGGTGAGCGTCACGGCCTTTCCCTCCCCGAGGAGGGCCTCCGCCGTCCGGAGCACCAGGGCCGTCATGGCGGAGTCGTTCCGGAGCATCGGATACCCCTCGGTGAACCGGACCTCCCCCACCGCGCCGAGCACATCGGGGATGTTCATCACCGTTCGTCGGATTTTCGCTTTGAGGGACATCCTCGTCCCATCGTCCAGGGTTCTGAGAATGCCGGAGAACTCCGCCCGCTCGGGGAGGATGTTCCGGGCCGTCCCGGCCCGGAAGGTCCCCACGGACAGGACCACCGGCTCCGCGGGGTCCGTCGTGCGGGGCACCAGATGATGCAGGGCACTGATCACCTGGCAGGATAGGGCGATGACGTCCGTCCCGTTCTGGGGCTCCGCCCCGTGTGCTCCGCGCCCCTTGACGGTGCAGTCGAACATGTCCGACGCTGCACAGAAAGTGCCGCTGTAGGCTCCCACGAAGCCCACCCTCAGGGCCGGCGAACAGTGCAGCGCAAAGGCTGCGGAGGGGGTGCCTCCGGCGAACAGCCCGTCCTGCATCATGGGCAGGGCGCCACCCGATGTCTCCTCGGCCGGTTGGAAGACGAGGAGGATGCTGCCGCACAGATCTTTTCGGACGGAGGCCAGGACCTCCGCCGCGCCGAGCAGGCACGCCGTATGGATATCATGGCCGCAGCCGTGCATGAAACCGTCCCGTTTCGACCGCCAGGGGACGTCCGTCTCCTCGAAGACCGGCAGAGCGTCCATGTCCGCCCGAAGCAGCACCGTCTCTCCCGGAGCGTCCCCTTCCACCAGAGCGGCGACACCGGCCTTCCCCACCGCTCTCCAGGGGAGACCCAGCTCCTCAAGGCGTCCCGTCACCAGCGCGAGGGTCTCCTTGAGATCGAAATCCACCTCGGGACAAGCGTGCATCGCCCTCCGGAGGAGAATCGCCCGTTCCGCCGCCTTTTGCACCCTGAGCGCCAAATCGTCGCGGTTCATCGTCATGTCACCTCGTTTCTTCTCTCGGTAATTCTACCGAAAAACAGGGAAAAAGGACACATTCCATTGACCCGCTTTCCTTCAGGACGATACAATATGGTCAGTATCGGAGCGATGGATACAGAGGAGGGATGTTCATGAAAATATTCAATTGCCGTTTCGTTGCGATCGTCCTTTCCGTCGCAATTATCGCGCTCCTTCCGGCCACCGGCTTGGCGGCGGCGGAGGCACCGAAGGGGCCGAAGCTCATAGAGCTGATGACGACGACCTGTCCGGCCTGCGCGGAGATGGCGAAAGTGCTTGAACAGTTCACGAAGAAGCATGGCGACAAGATCGCCGTTCAGGTGGTCGATGTCCAGAAGTACCCCGACGTGGCGGGGCTCTACCGGGTGCGCTACGTTCCAACCCTCGTCTTCCTTGACGAGTCCGGGAAGGTCCTCGACAAGCGGGTGGGGTACATGCCGCTGGACGCGCTGGAGAAGTACTGGGCTGAGCTCGGATACGACCTGAAGGGCAAATAGCACAGCGTACCCATGTCGTCGCTCTATGACGTTCTCTATGGCCTTTTCCACGGGAACGGCGCCGTAGCCTTCGCGGCTGTTTTTGTCTGGGGAATTATGGGGATGGTGCTGAGCCCGTGCAGCGTCTCCACAATTCCCCTTGTCGTAGGGTACGTCAGCAGTTCGGACGACCCGGGAATATGGACGGCCTTCCGTTTATCAATGGCCTTTTCCGTCGGGGTCTTCGTGAACCTCCTCTTTCTCGGCGGTCTTCTCACGTCCGCAGGGGTCTTCCTCGGCGGGATCGACCGGTACACGAACTACATCGTGGCCGCGGCGTTCGTCCTCTTCGGCCTCCATTTGATGGGCATCATCAACCTCCCCTGGTTCAGAGGAGGGAGCGGCCCATCGACGAAGCGCAAGGGCGTCAAGGGGGCACTCGTGCTCGGGACGCTTTCTGGCCTCGCCCTTGGACCCTGCAGCTTCGCCTACTCCGCCCCCGTGATCCTCCTGACGATCAAGACCGCCGCCACGGACCTCACACGAGCCCTGCTCATGCTCCTCTTCTACGGCCTCGGCCAGAGTGCCGTACTCGTCGCCGCCGGGACGGCCGCTGACGTCTTCTCTCGCCTCTTCTCCCTGGGCAGTCCGGGCAGGACATCGTGGATGAGCCGCATCTGCGGGGTCGTCCTGCTCGCCGCCGCCCTGTACCTCATCCGGAACTCCGCCGTCATCTGAGCGGCAGAACAGACATGGACTTCCTTCTTCTGACGCAACGCCGGTACAGCCTGCGGCGATACAGCGACTCTCCGGTCTCCGACTCCGTCATCGACCGCTGCCTCGAGGCCGCCAGGAACGCCCCTTCGGCGTGTAACTCCCAGCCCTGGAGCTTTGTCGTCGTCCGAACGCCCGAGAGGGTCGCCGACCTCGCACGAGTCGCCTTCGGCGGCGTGTACTCCATGAACGCCTTCGCCGCGAAAGCCCCCGTCATCATCGTCGTGGCCACCGAGCGGGCAGGGTATGCGGCCTCCGTGGGCGGCATGCTCCGCGGGACGCGGTTCAGCCTCATGGACGTCGGCATAGCCTGCGAACATATCGCGCTCCAGGCTGCCGAACTCGGCCTCGGGTCCTGCATGTTCGGCTGGTTCAACGAACGCGGCGTCAAGAGAGCCCTCTCCCTCGGACGATCGCAGAAGGTCGACATCCTGATGGCCCTCGGGTACCCCGAGGAGGGCGCCCCCGTCCCCGTCAAAAAACGAAGGACACTGGACGAGATACGCCGGTTCGCCTGAGTAAAAAAGATGCGTCAACGGGGCTTGCCCGTGCTACAATGCTATGGGACACCCATCTGCGTCCGTAAGGAGGAAACCATATGACCGCACTGTATGTACTTCTGGGAATCGCCGCGCTCGTCGTGCTGTGGGCCATCTCCGTCTACAACCGACTCATCCGCATGCGCAACGTGAAGGACGAGGCGTGGAGCGGCATCGACGTCCAGTTGAAGCGCCGTTTCGACCTCATTCCGAACCTCATGGAGACTGTCAAAGGGTACGCCGCACACGAGCAGGAGACCTTCCAGAAGGTCACGGAGGCCCGGGCAGCCGTCATGAAGTCCGGCTCCATCCTCGAGCGGGCCCAGTCGGAGAACATGCTCTCCGGCGCTCTGAAGTCCCTCTTCGCCGTGGCGGAGAACTACCCGGAGCTGAAGGCGAGCACCAACTTCCTTCATCTTCAGGAGCAGCTGACCGGCCTCGAGGACGACATTCAGATGTCGCGGCGATACTATAACGGTGCGGCCCGCGACTTCAACATCGGCATCGCGACCTTCCCCGCCGTGCTCATCGCCCAGAAGTTCGGCTTCCACAAGGCGGAGTTCTTCGAGGCCGACGAGGCCGACCGGGAGACGCCGCAGGTCCAGTTCTGACAAGCGAGCGCCCTCCCCTGTCCCGCTGAGGGGCGGGGTGACGCGACGGACCGTGCAGAAGAAGGCTCGGAGGGCTGACGGAGTTTTTTCCCGTCAGCCCTCATCCTGTCTTTCGTCGATGGGAAAGAGCTCCCCCTGGACGCCCTCTCCCGCACGACACGAGACGCCCATGAGGCACTGCATGCGCAGCGCGTTGCGGACGGCGAAGTCCCGATAGCAGTTGTTGAACATGAGAAAGACCGTCTCCGCCAGAGCTGTTCCCTCCTGAACGGAGGTCCTCCACTCGAGCATCTCCCCGTCCGAGTAGAGGTACCGGAAACGCTCGGCCACCAAGGGTTGTCGCTTCATCCAGGCCTCCTTGTTCCGCCCGTGGAAGCGGACGACCATACCCCAGGATGCCGTCACAGGGGCGTCCCGTCCCACGGTCCAGTCCAGCTCGGGTTCGTCCACGGCCACGTAGGCCATATTCCCCGCCCTCAGCAGCGAGAGGAAGGACTCCCTGTTCTCCGCCGTCATCCACGTCCTGTTCCGCACCTCCACGGCGATCCGAAAGGGACGGACGATGTCGCTGACCCGCTCCAGGTACCGGAGGGCCGGTGGCGAGAACTCGACCTTCGGGGGGAGCTGGAAGAGAAGATAGCCCATCCTGTCCATCTGGCGGAGGGGCTCGATGGCCGACGTAAACTCGCGCCACAGGTGGGGGCGCATCTCCTTCGGCAGGCCGCGGTAGTCGATCTGCCCCGACTCCGGGCGCGGGATATGATCCCGCGCCCACCGGGGAAGCGTCTCGTAGCGCATGGAGTGCAGGGTGAAGAGGCCCCAGGCCTTCACGTTGAACAGGAAGCCGGCGTAGGTTCGGGCGGCCCAGTGATAGACCTGGGACTGGTCGGGCACAGCGTAGAAGGTGCTGTCCACCTCCACGGTGTCGAAGTGCCGGGCGTACTGCCGGAGACGGGTCGCCGGCGTTGTGGCGTCGCCGCGGTACCACCCGCTCCCCATCAGGCTGCGGTCCGACCACGAACAGGTCCCGATCCGGATTTTTCCGTTCATGCGGTCACCCCCTTCCATGTTTATTCATTGTCCCATATTTTTCCGCGCCCCGCAGGGGGGACCGTGAAAACATGACAGTCGGGTCTTGCATCACGTGACGCCAGGTTGTATCATGCTTCCCTGCGGGCTTTGCCCCATCGAAGGAGAATGACCATGAAACGAGCGGACACCATACGAAATATCGCCATCATCGCCCATATCGACCACGGGAAGACGACGCTGATCGACTCCATCTTCCGGGCTGCCCAGGTCTTCAGGCAGAACGCCCGGGTCGAAGAGCGGGTCATGGACAGTAACGAGCTCGAACGGGAGAAGGGCATCACCATCCGGGCGAAGCACTGCACGGTGCAGTGGCACGGGCACCACATCAACATCGTGGACACGCCGGGGCACGCCGACTTCTCGGGCGAGGTGGAGCGCATCCTCTCCACCGTCGACTCGGTCCTCCTCCTTGTGGACGCCGGGGAGGGGCCCATGCCCCAGACACGCTACGTCCTCTCCCGGGCTCTGGCCATGGGGATCGACCCCATCGTGTTCATCAACAAGGTGGACAGAAAGGAGGCCGATGTGATCACGGCGCTGAACGCCACCTTCGACCTCTTTCTCGAGCTGGGCGCCACGGACAAGCAGGCGGACTTCCCCGTGCTCTACGGATCGGGGCTCGCCGGCTGGGCCGTCAAGGATATGAACGATATCCCCCGTGGGCCGGAGAAGGGCATGGACGCCCTGTTCGACACCGTCATATCCTACGTCCCGCCCCCCTTGGCCGACGTGGATGCGCCCTTCCTCATGCAGGTGAGCACCATCACCTGGAACGAATACACCGGCCGGATCGGGTGCGGAAAGATCCTTCAGGGGAGGATCCGGAAGGGCGAAGAGTTCCTTCGGACGAGCACGCGGTGGGACCAGGAGGACGGGACGGGGTTCTCCATCGTCGGCTCGGAGCTGACGAAGGCCGTCCAGGTCTCCATGATCCAGGGGCTCGACCATATCGAGGCCGAGGAGGCAACGGCGGGCAATATCGTCTGGATATCGGGGCCCAAGGAGATCGACATCGGCGACACCTTCTCGTCGCCGGCGTTGGAGGGACACCCCCTTCCCCCTCTGAACATCGAAGATCCCACGGTATCCATGTTCTTCCTCGTGAACAACGGCCCCTTCGCCGGGCAGGAGGGGCAGGCCGCCACGCTCCGGCAGCTCAAGGCGCGGCTGCAGAGGGAGATGCACGCCAACGTGGCGCTCAGGATGGAGGACCTCGGCCGCCCCGATGGCATCAAGGTTTCTGGGCGCGGGGAGCTCCAGCTCGCCATCCTCATCGAGGAGATGCGACGTGAGGGCATGGAGTTCTGCGTCTCGAAGCCCGAGGTCATCACCACGACGAAGGGCGGCGTGCTCTGCGAACCCATGGAGGAGCTCGTGGTGGACGTCCCCGATGAGTTCCAGGGCATCGTATTCGAGAAGATCGCCCAGCGAAAGGGACGAGTCCGGGAGATCCAGAACCTCAGGACCGGCCTCATCCGGATCCTCTTCGCCATCCCGACGCGGGGGCTCATCGGCTATCGGGGCGAGTTCCTCACGGACACCCGGGGCTTGGGCATCATGACCTCCCGGTTCACGGGGTACGCCCCCTGGCTCGGAGAGATATCGTCGAGGAACAGGGGTTCCCTGGTCAGCATGGACACGGGCGAGGCGACGAGCTACCAGCTCGAGAACCTCCAGCAGAGGGGCGTTCTGTTCATATCGCCCATGGACATGGTCTATGCCGGCATGATCGTGGGCGAGAACTCGAGGGGAAAGGACATGCCCTGCAACCCGACGAAGCGGAAGCACGCTACGAACATTCGCTCCTCCACGAAGGAGTTCACCACGAAGCTCGACGTCCCGAGGAGAATGACCCTGGAGAAGGCCCTCGAGTGGATCGCCGAGGACGAACTGGTGGAGGTCACGCCCAAGTCCATCCGTCTGCGGAAATCCATACTCGACGAGCTTGAACGGCGCAAGGCGGCGAAGCGGCTCCCCTCGTGACGGAACGGCATCGGTCCTTCGTCACGCATCGGCGGTACGCGGGACACTCTCTGCATCGCCCTATGGTTCTGCGCGCCGAACCAACCGCGCCGCGCGGTCGGAAAAGGGTGCGCCGCGCGCCGGTTTTTTCATTCCGTCCGGTGTAGAATAGGACGAACCGCTTCGTGTGATCTTCGGGAAAGGGGGGAATGTTTTGGTCGTCGTGCTCCTGCTCGGATGGGGTATTCTCTATGCGAACCGGACGGCGTTCTACCCTCTGCTCCCCGTCATCTCCCAGTCCCTCGGCATCTCATCGGCCCGGACCGGCGGACTGATGAGCGCCTATTTTTTCTTCTACGTCCTGATGCAGATACCGAGCGGCATGGCGGCGGACCGATGGGGGACAAGACGGGTGCTCGTGACCATGTACGCCGTCGCGGCGGCGGGCATGCTCGGCATCGGGCTCTTTGGGGGGACCTATCCGCTGCTCCTCCTCTTCTCCGCGATTCACGGGTTCGGCGCCGGCGCGTACTACCCCTGCAGCTACGGGACGCTCCTCAACGCGGTGCCTCCGGAGAAAAGAGGCAGCAGCTCCGGGTACATCGGCATGGGGATGGCCCTCGGCATTCTGGGCGGCATGACGGCAAGCGGCCCCCTCTACGCCGCCTTCGGCAACTATCGGGTGCCCTTCCTCATTCTGGCGATCCCCGCCTTTCTGATGCTCCCCCTCTTCCGGCGGTACATTCCACAGGTGCGGCAGCCCGCCCCTCCCTCCCTCGCCGCGTACGCCGCCCTCTTCCGGGACCGGGACATCTGGACGATCAACCTGGCGACCTTCTGCTCGCTCTACGGCTTCTGGGTGGCGGCCACGTGGGGCCCCACATTCCTCCAGGTGGAACGCGGCTTCTCTCTGTCCACATCGGGAGCATATACGGGGCTGATCGCCCTCACGGCGCTCCCTGGCGGCGTTCTGTGGGGGAAACTGTCGGACCGGGTCGGCCGCAAAAAAATCGCCCTGCTCGTGCTCCCTTGCGGCGCAGCGGCGCTCTTTCTGCTCACGAGGGTGCAGTCCGCCGCAGGGATTGTCGCCACATTCCTGCTCTTCGGCGCCTTCAGCAACACGGCTCTATCGCCCGTCGCCGTCTCGTGGATCGGGGACATCGTGGCCAAAAGGTACCCCGGCTCCATGAACGCAGCCGTGGGGCTCTTCAACGGCGTCATCATGTCCTCGGCGGTCATCGCCCCCATTCTCTCGGGCATGCTGCGCGACGCGACGGACTCGCTCATCCCGGCCATCCTCGGGGCATGTCTTCTCATGGCGTCCGGGACGTTGCTCCTCCTCCGGACGCCCGACGGGCGGTCCGTATCCCACGGACGGCGGCAGGACCAATAAGGAGGTACACACCATGGCAACGTTGACCATCTTTGGAGCGGGAAGCTGGGGGACGGCCATCGCCCACACGGCGGCCGGCGCAGGGCACGACGTGGCCCTCTGGTGCAGGCGGGACGCTCTTGCCCGACAGATCAACAACACAGGGAGAAACACGGACTACCTGCCCGACATGACGATCCCCCCCGAGTCCAGGCGACGTCGGACGTGGCCGAGGCTGCCCGGTTCAGCCCATTCTGGGTTCTCGCCCTGCCCACTCAGATGATCCGGGCCTTCCTCCCGGCTGCTGCCCCCTTCGTCACGGAGAGGACAACGCTCTGCAACGTCGCCAAGGGGATCGAAATCGCCACGACCAAGCGGATCAGCGAGATAGCGTCGGAGCTACTTCCCTCGATCCGCTACTCCGTCCTCTCGGGCCCGAGCTTCGCCGAGGAGGTGGTCCGCGGTCTTCCCACCGTCGTCTCCGTGGCCTCCGAGGACAACCAATCGGCGGCGCTCTGGCAGAGGCTTCTGAGCACACCGCGGTTCCGGATCTACACGTCCGCCGACGTCACCGGGACGGAGATCGGTGGGGCCGTCAAGAACATCATGGCCATCGCATCGGGCATGGGTGCCGCACTCGGCCTCGGTGACAACGGCCGGGCCGGCCTCGTCAGCCGCGGACTCGCCGAGATCATGCGTCTGGGAGAGCCTCTCGGAGCCCATCCGCTGACCTTCGCAGGGCTCGCCGGGATGGGGGATCTCGTCCTGACCTGCTACAGCACGAAATCCCGGAACTACCGGCTCGGGTTCGCCATGGGCGAGGGACGGTCCCTCAGCGAAGCCGAGGAGGCCGTGGGGCAGGTGTCCGAAGGGGCGTACACCGTTCGGGCGGTGGTTCGCCTCGCCCAGAAGCTTGGTGTCGAGCTGCCCATCGCCCAGGCCATCCACCGCCTTCTGTACGAGAACTCCTCACCGGAGGAGGAGCTCGAGCGGCTCATGGGGCGCGGGCTCAAGGCCGAGTACCCGCCGTCCATCCTGTGGGGAAACCAACGTTGCCCGGAAGGCGAAAGTAAGCTATAATCCGGACCAGTGACAATTTGTCCAGAATACCCTTTCGAGGAGGAATGACCTATGGCAAAGGCAGTAGTGGATAAGGAGGCATGCGTCGGCTGCGAGACCTGCGTCGGGACCTGCCCCGTGGAGGCCATCTCCATGGTGGACGGCAAGGCCGTGGTTGCAGAAGACTGCATCGAGTGTGGCAGCTGCGTGTCCGTCTGCCCGGTGAACGCGATCAGCCAGTAAGCTCTGTATCGCACGAACGACCGGCTCCCTCCCGCTTCGGGAAGGAGCCGGTTTTTTTATCGCCGCCACGGGGCGGACGGGTGGTCCATCCTACTCCATTGCCTACTTCATCGCGCGGATGCGGACGTCTATCCCGCTGTCCGCCAGTCTCGCGACGAGCTCCTTCGTATCGGTGTCGCCGTAGTGGTAGGGGTAGAGGATCTTCGGCCTGAAAGCCAGCGCCCCGTCGGCCACCATCTCGGGCGTCATGGTGTAGGGCAGGTTCATCGGCAGGAAGGCGACGTCGATGTCCTGCATAGCGCTCATCTCCTGGCTGTTCTCCGTATCGCCGGCGATATAGAACCGCATGCCGCCGTAGGTCAGGATGTAGCCGTTGTGGGCCCCTTTGGGGTGGAAGGGCTGTCCGTTTTCCCTCTTGTGAACCACATTATAGGCAGGGACGGCCTCCACGGCGATCCCTGCGACGGTCCCCCGCTCGCCGTTCTTCATGACCCGGCCCTTTCCGAGGACCTCGGCACTGGCGGCGTTGAGCACCAGATCCGTCTCGGGCGTCATGATGAGGGCGAGGGCCGAGGTGTCGAGGTGATCCCCGTGTTCGTGGGTTATCAGAACACCGTCGGCCTTGGGCAGGGCGCCGTAGTCCGCCACCTTGCCATAGGGGTCCACGTGGATCACCGTGCCGCCGAAGGAGAAGAGCAGCGTCCCGTGTCCCAGAAAGGTGACCGTCACCTCCCCCGCGGGCGTGACGAAGCGGTCCACCTCGAAGGAGGCCGCGAAACAGGCGCCGCGGGGTACTGCAAGCAAACCCAGAATCAACGTACACCATAACAATGCCTTCATTCGTACCACACTCCCCTCTCTGCTCTTGAAGCCGCTATGTTATTCGCGCAAGCAGCGCGAACTCCGCGATGGCGATGACGGGCAACCCATAGGCGAAAAGAACGTGCTTCGTCTTGTGCCGGAACTGCTTCATCCCGAGCCATGCCCCGACCCCTCCCCCCAAGAGGGCAAGGCCGAGGAGCGTTTTTTCAGGAATGCGGCGCCCTCCGCTTCGGGCCAAGTGCTTGTCCCACCCCATGGCACCGAAAGCGGCGCAGTTCATGACGAAAAAATAGGCAAGAAGGCTTGAGTTCATGGGCGACGTCCTCCATCGGGAAAATGCATCTCTTCCCCCGGATTATACAACGAACCGAGGTGCGCTGGACGGCGCCCTCTCTTGACAGCGCTGAACCCAGTGTTTATTCTGAACCGAACTGCCGGGACCGCGACCGAGGAGAGTCAGCCATGCACAGAGAACACAGAAGCTGGTACAGCCCGGCCCTTGGGCGCCCCATGAATCTCATGACCTATGGAACGTCGGGGAAGGCGATGATCGTCTTTCCGACCTCCGGGGGACGGTTCTACGAGTACGAGGACTTCGGCATGGTGGAGGCCGTCGCCCCTTTCATCGAGAAGGGCGCACTGTGTCTGTGCACCGTGGACAGCCTGGACAACGAAACCTGGCTGGCCCGGGGCAAGGGCGCGGCGGAGAAGGTCTCCCTGCATGAACGCTATGAACGATATGTCCTCGACGAGGTTCTCCCCTATGTGCGCGGCGTTCTCTCCAATAACGACCGCGTCGCCCTCACGGGGTGCAGCCTGGGAGCCTATCACGCCGTCAACTTTTTCTTCCGGCACCCCGACCGGTTCGACCTCGTCGTCGCGCTGAGCGGGGTCTACGATCTTCAGTTCAGCGTCGGTGGAGCTCTCGACGGAGGGAGCTACTTCCACTCCCCCGTGCACTACATGGCCCATCTGACGGACCCACGGTACCTCGATCGGATCCGCGAGGGCCGGTTGGTGCTGTGCTGCGGTCAGGGAGCCTGGGAGGACGAATCACTGCGGGATATGCGGACCCTCGAGGGAATCGCGTCGAACAAGGGAATCCCCGCATGGTTCGACTACTGGGGGTACGATGTGAACCACGATTGGCCCTGGTGGCGACGCCAGATGCCCTACTTTCTCGGGAAACTCGGGTTCTGATCGCCTACCGACCGAAAGGAGCAAAAGGCACGATGAACGTTGTCATGGTCTCCCCGCACTTTCCCTCCAACTTCGCCCTCTTCTCCATCCGCCTCCGTGCCTGCGGCGTCAACGTGCTTGGCATAGGCGACCCGAACAGGGAGCTCCTCCCTCCGGGCCTCGGCGACGCCCTGACGGACTACTACCGCGTGGACGATCTCGTCCGCTTCGACCAGATGATGTCCGCGTGCTCCTATTTTCGGGAGAAGTACGGCCCATTGGACCGCCTGGAGTCACACAACGAGTTTTGGCTCGAGAGCGATGCCAGGCTCAGGGAGGCCTTCGCGATCCCGGGACTGAAGACGGCCGACCTCGCCGCGGCGCAGCCCAAGTCGAAGATGAAGGAGATCTTCCTCCGCGAAGGGATCCCCGTGGCCAAGGGGCGGCTCGTCGCCACCCTAGAGGAGGCGAGGGCCTTCGCCCGTGAGACGGGGTATCCGGCCATACTGAAGCCCGACCGGGGCGTCGGGGCGAATGACGCGCGGAAGATCTCCAGCAAACGGGACCTGGAGGACTTTTTCTCCCGTCCAAAGACAACGGCTATGTTCATGGAGGAGTTCGTGCACGGCGCCCTCGTGACCTTCGACGGGTTGACGGACAGGAAGGGGAACATCGTCTTCGCCTCCTCCATGGGCTACTCCGACGGCATGATGGAGATGAGCGGGCAACGCCTCGACATCTTCCTCCACACCGTCCGGAAGCTGGAGCCCGACCTCGAGGACGCCGGCCGCAGAATCGTCGCCGCCTTCGGACTGAAGGAGCGGTTCTTTCACGTGGAGTTCTTCAGGGCATGGGACGATAAACGCCTCGTAGCGCTCGAGATCAACATCCGCCCTCCCGGCGGCATGCTCCTCGACCTGTACAACTTCTCCGCGGACGTCGATCTCTACGCTGAATGGGCGCGGATCACCGCCTGGCCGGACTACACTCCGCCGCCCTTCGAACGGAAATACCACGGCGCCTTCTTCGGCCGACGGAAGAACCGGAACTACGCTCACAGCCATGAGCAGGTGGTGGCCGCATTTCCGGCTAAACTCATGCATCAGTCCGCCATCCCCGAGGCCTTCAGCGCGCCCATGGGCGATATGTGCTACATCTTCCGGGCGCCCTCCCTTCAGGAGATCGAGGAGATCGCGCGGTACGTGCTCGAGAGGGCGTAGTTTTTTCCTGGTAACACGTTCGACCAACCTGCACAAGAAAAGAACTCATGCTTTCACCCTGCAACCTCGAAAAGGACAGGAACAAAAGGGACCGCCTTCGAACAGCATCGCCGAAGGCGGTTCAAGGCGGTTCAAGGCGGTTCAGGGTGGTTCAAAGAGCGACGCTCTATACTCTTTGACGAATCACATCGATAATGGACCCATCCCGGTATTCCACTATGCCGATGATTCTTTCTCCGAAGGGAGGCATGGAGGGCACGCCTGTCATATTCTCCGCCATCTTCTTCAGGTCATGAATATCCATGAGAGGAAGCCCCTTCCCCCTCAAATTATCGAGAAGATCCTTTCTCCCCGGATTCACTGCGATTCCTCGTTCGGTAACCACCACATCCACCGTATTTCCCGGAGTTGTCCGCGTTATCACCTGATCGACCACCATGGGCATTCGTCCTCGGAAAAGTGGAGTGACGATGACCGTGATCTTTGCTCCGGCTGCGGTATCCATATGTCCGCCTATACCGTGCAGAAGAACGCCGTCCGATTCAGTGTTCACATTTACATTGAAATCCGTGTCCACTTGGGTAGCGCCGAGAACTGCCACGTCGAGCATATCGACAACACACCCCTTAGCGGCAGTGTTTGCATAAAACGACGCACTCATCTCCACATGATTGGGGTTGCACGCAAGGGAGGCCACAGCCTCGAGGTCAAAGGACTGGACATCGAGCAGTGTCCGGAAAAGTCCCTCTTTGAGCATATCCACACTCTGCCCCGTAATGCCTCCCGATATGAAACTCCCCCTGACTCCTCTTTTTTTCATGCTCTCTCTGATGCATGCGGAAGCAGCGAGGGAAATCCCCCCGGCTCCAGCTTGCATGGAAAATCCGTCAATAAGAAGACCGCTTTCTTCCACAACTCGAGCAACCTGTTCCGCAATAAGAAGCCTCATGGGATCCTGCGTTATTTTGAGCGTCCCGGAGACGATTTTCTCCGGGACACCGATCTTCTCCACCGGAACAACCCAATCCACTTCCGTTTGGAGCAGGGAGAACGGAGTTACGGGATAGGGAAGCAAATTATCTGTGATGGCTATGACAGTATCGGCGTACTGTGCATCCGTAAAAGCGTACCCAAGGGATCCACAGGCAGAAGGGCCGATGACTCCCGAAACGTTCCCCATCTGGTCAGCCGATGGTGCAGCGAGTATTGCGATGTCAACGTGGAGATCGCCTGTCTGAATGGCCCGGACTCTGCCTCCATGTGACCTGAGCACAACGGGGGCTACAAACTCGCCATGAGAAGCGGCCTGTCCAACAGGCCCGTTCACGCTGCCCTGAATCGTCCGTATAACACCGTTTTTCACGTGTCTCAACAGTGCCTCGTGAACCGGGAAAAGAGCCGATGGAGCAAGCGTGATATCCCTGATGCCCATCTCGGCAACGATATCCAGCACCATATTCACCACGAGGTCTCCATTCCGGAGGTGATGATGGAAGGAGAGGGTCATTCCGTCCCGTATTCCCGCTCTATGGAGCGCTTCGCGTACCGTTGAGACGATTTTCCCACATCGTTTGGGAGTACGAGGCATCTCGGCCAAGGACGAGGTAGCTCCGGCTTGAAAGGAACGGACATTCTTTATCCCAGGGAGCGTGTCCGGTATTACACGGACATTTTTGTCCAATGTCATGAGAGCACCCCCTCATCGCGATATCCTGCCGCCTCGGCAAGTGCAATGATTTTTCGAGCTTTAGTCACGACCGGGGCATCGATCATTTTCCCGTTCAGGGCTATGACGCCCGATTTTTTCTGTTTTGCCTCCTCTATGGCATGTACGACACGGCGAGCAAAGGATATTTCCTTTTGAGACGGCGTAAACGCCCTGTGTACTACGGGTATCTGTCGGGGGTGTATCACCGATTTTCCGTCGAATCCGAGGCGGCGGGCAGCATAGGCCTCGTCGAAGAGCCCGTCACTATCGTTTACATCCGCAAAAACGCTGTCCAATGCATGGACACCGGCTATTCTGGCGGCTACGACAATTTTCGCGCGAATATCGTCTAATTCCCGACCCTCTTTTGTTCGGACAGCTCCGATGTCTGCGGTGTAGTCCTCGGCGCCATAATTCACACCGGTAATCCTCCGGCTCGATCGCACAATATCCAAGAGGTTGATACCCCCTAACGCAGATTCGATCATCGGGATGATCTTGACGGAACCGATCTCTATACCATTTTTTCGTTCGATCTCCGTTATGAGCTGATCGGCCTGTACCACATCTTCTGGGGCCTCACACTTGGGGAGACGGACGGCATCAGGTTTCATGGGGATGATCTCCATGAAATCCTCCTGTCCGAAGTGTGTGGATAGTGCGTTGACCCGAACGGTCACTTCCGTAGTGCCGTACCTAATGGAGCGGAGTGCATTTCGGACGAGTATCCGGGCCGAATCTTTCTCTGTGACAGTAATGGCATCCTCGAGGTCCAGGATGATACAGTCGGCACCATATACGGATGCATTTTGCAGCATACTCGGATTATTGCCCGGAATATAGAGAGAGGTCCGGCGTAACCCCGTCTTCATGGCCGTTCACTTCCTTCCGGGAGAGCCGCAAGAGCTCTCCGAACAGCTGTTTCCACGCGTGCGCGCAGCGTACAGTCCAAGGCCCCTCTATCCTGGACCTTCAGAACTCCGCACATGACGTTCAATTCCTGAAGTACACCGGTGATTGCATCGCGCATCTCCTTCTCAAAGGAGACAAGGGACGGGCTGTCTAACTGTATCTCTATACCCTCCCCCTCCGATGGTATTGTCGCTATTACCAAAGCGTCGCAGGATTCGAGCGTTCCTGCCTGTCCAACTTTGTTCGTCATTGTTCTGCCTCCAAGGGTACGTTGCCCTCTATGATTGATCGGAACCCTTTACTCATGCGCGGCGTAATGTAAGGGCATCGCAGACCCTGTGTATTTATGCACATTGAACATGGCTTCGACAACTCCCCCAGCTATGGAAAAGGCTTTGTCTGAGATCGTTTGCCAACTTCCTTCTACGTTTCTCGGGTCAATGTCGCCGATTTTCATGCCTTTATGAACGGGAACCGCCGGATGAATCAGCCCTCTGATAAGCCCAGCGATATTCGCTGTTATGGGTACGTCTCCAACATATCCAAGAAAATCTCCCTGAGACACGACATCTCCGATCTCCCGATGCGCTGCAAAGAAACCGGCGCCTGGAGAACGAATTACACGGCGCTCTCCCTCGCCACCAATGATGCCGGGAACACCGGTATTTGGAATGGCGCAACCGCGGTCAATGACCCTGCCTAAAAAATGTCCTCGTTTTGTTTCGATCACGTAATGAACATCTTTCCCGGCGGTGAAACCTGGCCCCAGTCCGATCACGAGAGGAGCCATATCACGCGATGTGCCAGTATTTCGCTTTGCTATGATGGCATCCACTACGCATTGCGGCTGCATTTGACGTATGTAGGCGCCCTTCGGATCGACCCAGACAGGAACGTACGACCAATCCGTCGGCAGTACACCTGCCTGTTGGACCGCAAATCGCAACCCCTCCACCGTCACTTCGCCTTGAAAAACAGCTTCAGCAGCGCTGACGGTACGTCTGATTACCGTCGGCAACTCGACTTCCAGACATACAATCCGAAACCCCATGCGGTGAAGACGCCAGATGACTCCTGTAGCAAGGTCACCTCCACCTCGTACTATGACAAGATCATTGAGACGGGGCAGGGGGACACACCTCTTTTCCTTTCAGCAACTCATAATCCCGAGGGGTATCGACGTCAAAAAAACAGTAATCGGCGCCTGAAATAAACGATACTTCATCCTTATATCGTCCAATGATCTCCCGTCCTCCCATATCCCCCGATGACTCCAGCAATCGGTGTTTCCATATCGGGCGGAACCACGAGGGGTGGCCGAAACGACCATCACGGACCGGGATCATAGCGCTCTTGTTTTGGGGAAGTTCGAGAAATGAAGATCGAAGCCCCCTTAGTACCTCGCTCGTAACCATGGGCATATCCCCAAGGAGAATACAGAATGAGTCCTCTTTCGATTCAATGGCGCGAAGCCCAAGCTGTAATGAGCCGGACTGTCCCGCTTCCGGTTTTTCATTGAGAACGAACTGTACGCGGTTGTACCCCCACGACGTTACGACGGACAAGGTCTCCCGGGAAACTACTACGTACGTCATGTCAAAATCACTCTTCTGGGCAGAGTCGATAACAGCGGAGAGGAGAGTTCCTCCCATATAGGGGAGAAGAAGTTTGTTCGTCCCCATCCGCATCGATCTGCCCGCTGCCAAAATCAGTGCGTCCATCCTCTTTCCACCTCAGGGATCCTGCATATATTTCATCAAATCTGGTCAACGAGGCCACCGTCTCTCGTACTCGCAGCATATCCTCTTTATCTTCTACAATATCCATCTTGTTGATGAAAAGAATACGGCGACGGCCAGGTCGGTCTTTGCTCCCTTTCAGGAAAATCTCAGGGTGCTCCAATATCTCTGCCAGTTTCAACGCCTTCGGCTTTATGTTCGCTTCCAGACCGCTTGAAGCAAGAAAGCGGGCATATCTGAACACTATTTCCTCGTTCAACGGCATACAAAAAAGTTCCGCTCCCACAACGACTATATGGCATGTTGTCTTATCGGGAATGACCGGTTCGTGGGCCTCGTATCCTTTGACTGGGAACCCTTTCGCTCCATCGGCCTCAACAATAACAAAGTCTGCCACTCCTGATTGATAGAACCTATCGACCTCTTCGGCCCCGAATCCTGTCAACTTCTCTTCGGAAGTACCACTGAAAACTCCGACACAGAAAGATTGCCTGAAGGCATGAGGTATCGTCTTGTCAATACACTCGAAAGGGCCGGAAACGACTTTCATGTAGGAAGGAATCTGATTCCTTCCTACATGGGTCGTGGTCGTAAACAGAGCGCGTTTTCCGCCCCGTCCGCCTGATTCACAGAGAGAGAAGGCAAGTGACGATTTGCCACCCGCTCCTGTTATCGATATGAGTTCCCTCTCCCGAAGATCAAGGCATTGGGACATGACAACTTCTCTATCTCATACTACAGACGCGTGACTTTGAGCACGTCGCACCGCAGGCAACGGCATGTCTCATGAATCATCTGTTCTTCCGTCAACCCCTCTTCTATTTCATCGAAACAGACCTCTCTGTTGCAGACAGGGACAGACTTCATCACGGCTCGTTTTGACGGGGTCTCGTCCACCGGTTTGGAGAGCGAACGTACGTAGGTGACCCTATCGACAACTTGTCCGTCACCACCAAGGTATCTGTCGATGGATGAAGCCGCCTGTTTACCTCCGTTGACGGCGCGAACTACGGAATCAGGACCTGTGATACAGTCACCACCGGCGAAGAGATACGGGATATTCGTATTCCCATCGTAGGTCGCAGCGAATGCATTACCGCGGCGTTCAATTCTTTCCTCCAGTTTTTCCTGGAAGGAGTCATCCAAGCTCTGACCTATGGCAACAATGACAAAGTCCGCGTCCACTTCCATGGTTTGAGAATCATCGCAGACCGGTGCGAAGCGCCCCTCCTTGTTGAAGACGGAGAGACACTTTCTGAACACAACGCTTTTCACGCCATTGGAATCTCCCTTGATCTCCATAGGGCTCCAGCTGCAGTTCACTTCAGCGTCCTCCGAACAACACTCCTGTACTTCCCATTCGTGAGCCGGCATTTCATCAAGCTTTTCCAAGCAGTAGAGGCCCACTTTTTCCGCCCCAAGCCGTATGGCGCTCCGGGCGCAATCAATTGCCACGTTGCCTCCCCCGACAACGATCACGGACTTCCCTTTCAAGTCGATCTGCTCACCAAGGTTAATGCTTCTCAGGAAGCGTACTCCGGAGAGGACATTGGGATACTCCTCTCCTGGAATCCCAAGTTTTCGCTCTCCATGGGAGCCGACTCCCATATAGACCGCAACAAACCCCATATCCCTCAGGGATTCGAGCGTAAAATCCACTCCGAGTTTCTTGTTTGTTTCAAACTTGACCCCCATGGATCTGTAGACATCAAGCTCTTTCTCAAATATCTCCCGGGGCAGTCTATACGCAGGAAGCCCAAGAACCAGCATGCCACCAATCTTCGAGGTCTCTTCGAAAACTGTCACGCTGTACCCCTTCTTCTGGAGATAGAACGCGCAGGAGAGCCCGGATGGGCCCGAACCGATCACAGCGATCTTCTTCCCGTTCGATTTTGCCACCTCCGGGACTGGAAGCACGCCGTTTTGCTTAAGAAGCACGTCCGTGATAAAACGTTTCACCCCGTTAATGGCGATCGGTTCGTCGATCTTCACCCTGTTGCACAGATCCTCGCAGGGGTGGTTACATACCCTGCCGCAGGCCAGAACAAGCGGGTTTTCCGCCTGAATAACCCTGTATGCCTCTTCGTATCGCTTCTGTCGTGCCAGATCAAGATAAATGGGGACTGGGACATTGGAAGGGCATGCATTCTGGCAGGTATAGCGCATACAGTGCACCGGAGCCTTGGGATCGTGTCGTTCGTAGAGACACTCCGTGCAGTAGAGACACTCCTTGATATGATCGTATCTCCTGTCTCTGGCCTTTTTCAGCCACATGGAGTCTGCGATGAGCGGTCTGGCCAATGCGACCATATCCGCTCTCCCGGACTCGATGACCTCGTTTGCAAATTTTGGATCTCCAAGCTTTCCTACTGTTACGACCGGCACATTGACATGTTTTTTGATATCCTCGGCCAGGTATACGTTCGGGCCATCCGGGTATTCGATTCCAGGTTTCCCCCGCTGGTCACTGTACCCCTTCACAGGCGCATCATCAAAACGGACCCCCGCAGAGACATCCATGCAGTCAACACCGTTTGCCACCAGCTCTTTGGCGAAAATACGGCTCTGGACAATAGTGTTACCTCCCACGACGAACTCTTCGGCACTGATCCTGGCAAAGACGGGATAGTCGGGGCCCACCAACGCTCGAACACGTTTTAATATCTCAAGGTGGATGAACATTCGGCCGTACACGTCGCCTCCGAATTCATCGGTACGCGTGTTCGTCCTTCTTGAGATGAAATCCGCCATGGTATACGTGTGGGCATAATGGAGTTCCAGAACGTCGAACCCCGCCTTGACCGCCCGCTCGGCACCGGCGACGAAGTCATCGATTATTCCGTAGCAGTCTGCATTCGTCAGCTCATCGATCTTGACGCCGGCACCATAAATGGAGTGGGCTATCTGAAGGCCGATCAGGCAGTTCTCCTGATGGACCGCTGCTACCAGACGATTCAGGCCGGCAATATGTTCGTCGGAGCTCACCTGCAATCTTTGTCCCGCGTGGATGTATTTCGAACTTACGCTCGTATGCTCGGTCATGATGAGCCCCACGCCGGAACGAGCCCGATCGACGTAGTGTTTGATGGTATCTGGAGAGACGAAACCGCCCGGCGCCGCCGAATTCGTGAACATAGGCGACATGATGACTCTATTGGGGATCGTGAGACGATTAATCGTTATTGGAGAAAAAAGATTCGGTCTGTCCACTGTGCCTTCATCCTTCCTGCTAGGTTGTGTTTAGGTCTTGATACCTTTGTGCCTTATTTTTTGCGCGGCCAAGTGGACCGCATCATAAAACTGAAGGTACCCGGTGCATCGGCAGAGATGTCCGGAGAGCTCCTCCATGATTTCCTGCTTTGTGGGATTCTCATACTTATCAAGCAGGTATTTCGCGCTCAGAATGACCCCGGGGGTACAAAAACCGCACTGCACCGCGCCGGCTTCGATAAAGGCCTCTTGTATGGGGTGTAGTTCGCCGTTGTCAGCGAGGCCTTCTATGGTAAGAATCTCACGACCGTTGGCCGTCATCACGGGGATGATACAGGAGTTTACCGGCAGGCCGTCCAAAAGCACCGTACAAGCACCGCACTCCCCCTCTCCGCACCCTTTTTTCGCTCCCGTCAGATGTAAATCCTTGCGAAGGACGTCCAGCAGCGATTTCGAAGGATCGACTTCAATGTGTACCGGCTTTCCATTAATTGTGCATGCGAAGTTCTGCATGGTCGTACTTCCCTCCTATCCTATCTGCTCCACGGCCTTGATGAGCGCGCGCTCGACAATGTCCTTCACGAGAGACTTCCTGTATTCTCCCGATCCGCGAACTTTAGAATCTCTCGGCTGGGCCTCCCGCTCGGCCAATTGTGCTGCAGCGCCAAGAGCGCTCAGATCGTCGACATGTTTGCCGATGAGCGAACTTTCTGCTCTTTTCGTCCTGAAAGGCACGACTGCAACGGGGGAAGTTACAATACGAGCCTCTGTGATCGTTCCATCCCGGGCAACAACCATGACGGCCGCATTGACAACCGGGAGGGCCATGGCATCCCGCGGTGCCATCCTGACGTATCCCGTGCCGTATCTTCCCGCGGGCTTCGACACGTAGATTTCCGTTATTAACTCTCTTGAAGGATCAACACTGCTTTTACCGACGCCTTTGAACAGATTCTCGATATCCTCGGTCCTTTTTCCCGATGCGCTTATGATCATGCATTTCGCATTCATCGCCACAAGGGGGACAACTGCATCTGCGGCCGGCTGTGCGCTAACGATATTGCCCCCTAATGTGCCGATGTTTCGAATCTGCGGGGAACCGACGTTCCGGCAGCCATCGGCAAGTGCAACGAAACAACTCTTCACCGTTTCGTGCGCAGCGACCTCGGCATGAGTGAGAGCGGCTCCGAGTATCATTCGTTTGTCATCGCTCTCAAAGTGCTTCAGTTCTTCGATCAATGAGATGTCGACAAGCGTTTCTGCCTGCGCCTTTCCCTCTTTTAGCCATAGGAAAAGATCCGTTCCTCCCGCAAGCACTCGCGCTTTTCCTTCATGTTCAACAAGTAGGGCAATGCACTCCTCTATGGTCTTAGGAAATAGCTGCTGTTTTATTCTCATCCTTGCCCCTCCTCCCCAAAGAACTCTGAAGCATATACAGTGCAACGAACAGACCCAGACCAACGAAGTCCGATATCGTCTCAGGGTACATGAGCAATACGCCTGCGGCCAGGAGAAGAATTCGTTTCACGATTCCAATCTCCGTCTTCAGGTAGCCTTCAATGCCGGAGCACAACGCGTATACACCTAAAACACCCGTACACATGATCCACAGGCTATACACGCTGAAATTGGAGGGGAGAATCATCATCTTAGGCTGGAAAACGAACATGAAAGGAACGAGGAAAGAGGTCAGTCCGATGAAACAGGCCTTCCAACCGACTCGAGCCGCATCTGCACCTGCTATGCCTGCAGCAGCATATGATGCAACGGCGACAGGGGGGGTGATGGCGGAAAGCGTTGAAAAATAGACGACGAACATATGCGCCTCAAGGGGTTGAAGTCCAAGCTCATACAGAGACGGAATGCAGAGTGCTGCCGTCAAGGTGTATGCAGCGGCCACAGGCATCCCCATCCCAAGAAGTGTGCAAATAAGAGCGGTCAATAACAATGCGGGGAGAAGCTTGCCTCCACCGATGCTCAGTATGAGACTGGCGAGTTTTCCGCTGAGGCCTGTTGTCATCAGTCCAGCGATGACACAGCCCGCCACGGCGCAGGACAGGGAGACGATGATCGAAGAGAGCGCCCCATCCTCAAGGGCTTTGATAATGGTCTGCAACGACATCCGTGTCGATTTCCGCAGCGCCGCTGTCACTATGACGGCGATAATGCCGACGAATGCCGACAGAGAAGCCGTGTATCCGCGCATCAGCATGACCACGAGAACCAGTATCGGGAGCAGAAATATGCCGCCCTCCTTGAGGGTCTTCATCGCGTTAGGCAGATCCTTCTGTTCGAGTCCCTGCAAGTTGCGTTTCTTCGCCCTGAAATGCACCACGAGCAGAAGGGCGAGATAGTACAGAACACCGGGGAATGCCGCAGCGAGCGCAATCGTCCGGTAGGGGATTCCTGCCATCTCCACCATGAGAAATGCAGCTGTTCCCATGATAGGAGGCATTATTCCGCCACCAGTGGCGGCAACGGCATTGATCGCTCCGGCAAACTCGGAGTCGTACCCCGAACGTTTCATCATCGGTATCGTGAAGGATCCGGTCGTTACGACGTTTGCCGTCGGACTGCCATTGATCATGCCGAACAGTCCGCTGGTGACGATCGCAACCTTTCCCGCGCCACCGGCGTAGCGTCCTGCTACGGCCATGGAGAACTTGTAGAAGAAATCGCCAGCGCCGGAAAGGGCAAAGAAGGAGCCGAAGAGGACGAACATGAACACGTACGTCGATGCTGCGACCAGTGGCGATGAGAATATGCCGTTGATAGTGAAGACGACCTGGTCAAGCAGATCTACTGGCAACAGACGTCTGTGGTAGAGCGTACCAGGAAGCAGGTGACCGAAAAATGCATAGGCAAGGAAGATCAGCCCTATCAGAGGGAGGATGTACCCCATGGCGCGCCTCGTCAAACAGAACACGAGGACGAGTATGGTGATCCCGATGACAATATCCGGCATCGACAGAGGGTCTACTTGAGGCCATCGGGTGATGAATCTGGCCATATTCATGAAAAAGTACACACCTGTCGCCATCGCAGCACCGCCAATTACATAGTCGCGTACTGGGATGCGCGTCCGATCGCTGCTGGCAAAAGGAGTATACATGAGCGATGCGAGAATAAGAATAAACGTCAGGTGAATGCTGTAATGCAGCATCGGTTGCACTGTGAGGAACGTAGCCTGGGCAAGTTGATAGAGCGACATGACGACTGCGATCACGCGCACGATCTGCTTGTCCGTTCCAGAAAGTTTTCTTTTCGCACCTTGCTCTTTCAGCTCTTTGAGTTTCACGTTCAGCACCATCCTTATGGTTAATGGAAAACCTACGCGCTACTCGGTCCTGATGGGAATCCGCGGTGACTCGGCCGTCTCTTTCTGGACGGCCTTCAATGCCTGATAGACCTTCTCGGGGGTGATCGGCAGATCCGTTATCCGAATACCACACGCATTCTCTATGGCATTCGCTATTGCAGGCGCCGTAGGGATGAGCGTGGGTTCTCCCACACCTTTCGCGCCGTACGGCCCGATCGGATCGTTGGTCTCGACGATGATGCTCTGAACTTCCGGCATATCGGCGATGGTCATGAGGGTGTACCCATGCAGCCCCTTGCTCAGCGGTTGTCCCTTATCGAACTGCATGTTCTCGTAGAGGCACCAACCGACTCCCTGCGC
Source organism: uncultured Synergistales bacterium (assembly GCA_937897575.1). Taxonomy (GTDB): domain Bacteria; phylum Synergistota; class Synergistia; order Synergistales; family Aminobacteriaceae; genus CALCQG01. The sequence continues at coordinate 43,031 of CALCQG010000168.1, forward strand.
CACACCACCCGTGATTTGTCCCTGAAGCCCCAGGGTGTTTATTGCCTTTCCCACATCGTGCGCTGCGACTACACGGAGCACCTTGACCTTGCCCGTAACAGTATCCACTTCGACTTCGACAGCGTGCGCTCCATAGGTGTATGCGCTGGAGTAATCTCCGTAGAACTCGCTGTCAGAGCCTTCTGTGGGTGGATCGTAGGTTATGTAGGCCGTCAACGGCACTCCGGCATTGCTCCGTATCGCTTTCTGCGCTACTTCTTTCAGAGAGAGTGTCAGATTCTCGTCTTCCGAGCTGTGTATCACTCCGTTCTCCATGGTAAGCGACTGAACAGGGTGTCCGGTCATATTCGCTGCCAGATCCAGAACCTGTGTCTTAACCTGCTGGGCGGCAAGCTGGACCGCTTTGCCTCCGACCGTTGTGACGCGACTCGAATATGTCCCGAGACAGAATGGGCTCACATCCGTATCGATTGGCATGAGGGTTATGGTATCGATCGGTACCCCCAGCGTCTCAGCAGCAATCTGTGCAAAAACAGTCTTCGAACCCTGTCCTAAATCTGCTTCGCCGGAAAAGACAAATACATTGCCGTCCTCATGAATGCGAATCATGGCGGATGAGCCATCAAACTTCTCGCCACTCCGATTTCCAGAGACATGAGTCATGCACGCCACACCTATGCCGCGCCGAATCCGACCGCCTTGGTCGACGGCGGGGAGACGGTCTCTTTTGATCGCCTCCGAGGCTTTTTCGACGCACTCAGACAATCCGCAACTTCGTATCTTCCATTTATGAAGGGTGACGTCTCCCTGTCGGATAGCGTTTTTCAGACGCACCTCCACCGGGTCAAGGCCGATCTCTCTGCAGCACATATCTATAAAGGATTCCAGGGCAAAGTGCATCTGACTGTTGCCATAGCCCCGAAAACCACTTGTAGGGATGAGGTTCGTATAAACAAGATAGGCATCCGCTTTGCTTGATTTAAAACGATAAAGACAGTCGGTTCTCATGGCCATATTTAGGAGAACCTTGGGAGCGGCCCAAGAGTAGGCACCGTTGTCCGCAATGATTTTCGATTCTTTGCAGACCATCGTGCCGTCTTTCATCATTCCAAGCTTCACGTGCATGCGAGGCGCAACTCTGGGACGTGTCGTCAACTGTTCTTCTTCCCGAGTGAGCACTATCTTTACCGGTTGTCCCGCTTTCTGCGCCAGAATCGCCGCGATAGGATGAAAATTTCTCAGCCATATCTTCGCGCCAAATCCTCCTCCTACGTAGGGGGATTTCAACGTAATCCGGCTGGGGTCAATTCCGAGAGCACGGGCCAACTCGTTACGACCTTGGAACATGGCCTGGAGCCCCGTCCACATGGTCAGGCGACCGTCGCTGCCCCACCAAGCCACTGCGCCGAAGGGCTCGAGATACAAACCGGAAACTCGGTGCGTACTGAATTCATGCTCGAAAACATAGTCGCACGATGCGAAATCCGCCTCAACATTCCCCCTGCTCAGGTGGTACTCTTTTGCTATGTTATTTTTAGCGTTCTCGTGGACCAGAGGGGCTCCCGGCTTCATCGCAGTCTCAGGATCATCCACAACAGGGAGAAGCTCATATTCGACCTCAATACGGCTTATGGCCTCTTCGGCAATATCCTCTGTGTCGGCCGCAACAGCCGCTACTTCGTCGCCGACATATCGAACCTTGTCGACAGCTAAGACATCCACATCAGGAATCTCCATGCCGAACTTGCGCCCCGGGGTGTCCTTTGCAGTGATGATGGCTTTTACACCAGGTACTGCCTCCGCTTTGGATGTATCGATGTGAAGGATCCGGGCATGGGGATGAGGCGACCGAAGGATCTTCCCATAGAGCAGATTCGGGAACTCCATGTCGTCAAGATATTTGGCTGTTCCGGTGACCTTCTCTTTAGCATCGATAAAAACCTGTTTAACTCCAAGATTAGTCGACTTCATCGTGAAAAACCTCCCACACTATTCTCGATCTTTGTATGAGGACAATTTTTCCAGGGAGAAAGGCATTGCTTTTCCTCGCCATCGCAGCTCCATACGTCCAGCTACAAATAAAACCGCACCCTCGATCATATCCCGCGAGCATAACTCAGAAGCCCTTTCAGCACCGGACATCAGCGCGTGCGCTATCGCTTCGTCACTCATATTCCCTATTGCACGCGTTACGCTTAATCCTCGAATGTCAGTGTCATAATCTATCTCTTCGGCTAAACACTTTTGCACTGCGGGGTCTTGGACATCGCATGAGTTGGCAATGGAAGTCGCGGCGGCATCAGCCAACGCGCTGCTTTTTGCCATAACTGTCACGGCCGATGCCACCCCCCGTGTAAGACTCCGCCCTCCGAAACCACTTGTCGCGACCCCAGTGATACCGCTTTCGTACGGAATGACCAATCTGTACGTAGGAATACCGTTAGCGAGATCAGAGACAATGCCAACCCGAATCTCTTTTCTTGTTTGCGACAACCTGAAGGCTATGTCTCCACCGTTATTCGCCATGGCATATTCCGCGCCGGCCTGGGCCATTTCTCCTACCGCCAAATCTGAAAGTGTTCCCGCAACAGCTGCCATAGCAGTAAAATCGTTTTCTCCGAGCGCCCGGACCGCATGAATCATCATCTGAAGGACATGAGGATACGCCGTATCTTTTCCCTCATGAAACGGGACCATCTTCTTTGCTGCTGGCAGCATAGTCGTTAACGTTTCAAAATGGTGCAAGACGCTTTTCGCGCCGAGGTAGGCAAGAGCCGTATCCGGACCACCATTGCGCGCAGCCTCAAGGACCATGGTGACAGGGCCATACTCTAATAATAGAGCGCCCTCTTTCAGCACTGTAGCGTACAGGCGAATATCCATCTCTGCTTTGAAAAAGCATGAGTACGCACTTCAAGTGCGTACTCATGCGCTTTTCGCGTGTACTTACTTCGCGCTCTTCTCCGCAAAGTATTTTTCCGCACCCGGGTGGAGCGGTGCGGGGGCTACATCGTGCAGAGATTCGAGCGTCAGATCTTTCAGAGAGCTATGGATACTCTTGAAATACTCGAAGTTCTCGTCGATCGCCTTAACAACCGCGTACGCGGCATCGTCCGAAAGATCGGCGTTCGTGAATAGGACAACGGTCGCACCGACGGTGGGGACATCCGCTGTCAGGAAGTTGTACTTATCCTTTGGGATCACCGTTGAATAGGTTCCCAATTTGTCATTCACCGTCTTCTGAGCACCCTCCGACATCCCAAACAGATTCAAGCCCACGTTCGTCGAAATATCGACGACATGGCTGGAAGGGACCTGGATAACGTTGCTGTAGGCCTGGATCTTGCCATCTCTCATCAGATCGAGCGAGGCCCCCATGGACATGAAGTCCGCATTTCCGCCCCACTTTTTAAGGTCATCGTAGGTTATACCGTAGGCAGCGAGCACTTCGCGTCCAACGATTTCCATAAAGGAGTCCTTCGTATTGAAATTCACCTTCAAGGGGAACTGCTTTTCCTTCAGCTGTTCGAAGCTTTCCACCCCGCTGTCCCGACGTACGATGAAATGTTCCACTGCCTCTTTGTAGAGGACACAGAGTGCACGGAGATTGTCATACTTCTCTTTGAAGGGAGGAACACCTTCCATCCCCATCTTCAGAAGCTGCGCGTGGGCTATACCAAGCTCAATCTTTCCTCGGGAGACCAGTGCAAGGTTAGCCGCTTCCTGTCCGACTTCATACGCCGTGTTCGAACCAGGGAAGCTTCTGCGTATAACCTCTCCTACACCTTCGCCGATCGCCGCCCATGCTCCGCCGATCGAACCACCGCATATGGACAGGTTGTACTTCTCAGCGGCTTGCCCCACCGCGGCGCTCATGCATCCCACACCCACAAACACGGCAAGAACAGACAACATTACGAACTTCACGCAAATCTTTTTCATCATTTCGACCCCTCTCTTTTGTCAAAAGAAATCACCACTTTGAATCGTCAGCGCAACCATTCGGGACAATAAACTGAGGGTTTTAAACGGCATCGGTGGACTGTTTGCCTTACCCGCCCCCTTTCATTGAATAAAAAGAGATTCGCGGATCAGTCTTTTTTCTTCGCGTAGTGTTGGTATCGTCCCTCTTCATAAACTTCATCGAGTGTTCGCATTGCATGAACATGTCCCTTGATTTTCCTGTACTCATCCACTGTCATCGTATATTCGATCGGCGCGACGACGGCAGGCGAAGGAGTATACGTAAACGGCCTATCCACCATCTTTTCCACATCGGCAAGGAACGTGATTCCCCCGCCGGGCATCAGGAACGTAGGGGCTCCTGCTATTGAAAGAACCGCATCTCCTCTATGGACTGCCTTCGTAATCTGTATGGGATCCGGGGTTACGCCTGCTCTTGCACTGCCTCCCACTCCTGCGTAATACATCGCAGACACTCTGCTGTCCTCGCAAGAATCAGCGGCCATTTTCCTGAATTCCTCAAGTTCTTTTGGTATTGAGATCTGGAAAGGCTGCCCTTTTTCGTCAACTTCAAAAAGAGCAATCTGCCGCCACGTTGTTTCGGCGACAAGAATCTTCAGCCCAGGATGCGCAATGGACATGTCAATATCTTTGATTGCCTCAATCGGATTTTGAATCGCGGTTCCGCCCCAACCATCCCCATGATCGAAGAAATACCGCCCTGGAGTGGCAAATCTGCCGACAGGAGTGACCCCGCTATAGGCCTTCAATTCGGCTCCTGCCGGATGCTTTGTGAAGAGTCCTGTAATATGGTGATCGATAATGATCGCTTCATCCACAAGAGGCGCAAGGGATTTTGCAAACAGGCCACAGCAAGCTCCACCGCATCCTACGCGCATTTTTTCATCCACGATGCCGTTGATGACCGGATGATGGCCGACTTGGATCTCCAACGTCGCACCTTTTTCAACAGTGAATTTTATCCGCTCCTGATTACCTATGGCGGACATAGCTTTCACAACGTACATGCCATCCGGGCCTTTGACCTTGTTCACCCCGCCAAGTATGAGAATCTGTGATCCGTACTGTTCCACCGATACGGAGCCCACCGGTTTCCCTTCGTACTTGACAGCGGCCCCCTCGTCGCCGATATGGGCGTTCGTGTCGATCTTCACCATCATGGAACTGTAGGAAATAGGCGCCTCTGTCACAACCGTGACGACATCGATATCGTCCCTCTTCTGCGTCACAATATAAGGTGCCGGTTTATAATCCGGATAGCCCGCTCCTGCGCCAACAGCCGAGATGACCGGATAGGAGATCGCAACTTGTTTCCTGGAGGGTTCGCCATCGCTGGGGATCTGCAGAGGCCGATTCCGGACAAGTTCCCCTGAATGATTCGAAAAACGCTTGCAGGCGCCATACTTCCCCTCAGGGATGAGGCACTTCACGCCGCAATTCTTACAGAGGAGCTTCACCTCTGTTTCAGCAGTCTCATGTATCGCATCAAATTTGCAGTATTTTACGCAGGAGAGACAGTTCACGCAGTCACCGGCAAGGTATGCTTTCTTATCCCGCATCTCCAAGGCGCCCATGGGGCACACCTTCGTGCATACCGTGCAGCCAACGCATTTTCCCTTATCGACGGATATCATTTTATTCTCTCCTTCCGGGCTCCCATCAAAGCGGTATGAAACATTTTGGAAGTTATATCTTCCCCGCTTTTCTAGCCCCAAGAATCGTCAGCAGGCGCTGCTGCTCGTTGTTTACGATCATGACTCCTTCGTCGACGCCCATGCCCGGCTTCCCCGCCATGGCGAACGGTTTGGTTGCAACTGCGAGATTGACGCAGACCAAGGCGGACTTGTCCGTCTCGTTGCATGTCCCGCCCTGGTATGCCAGAACACCGTGTTTCTTACAGTACAGCACAGCCTCGACGATATTGTTAATGCCTCCGAGGTCAATGGTCTTTACCTGAACCATATCTGCGCCCTTCGCGTCGACCCACTGAACGATCTCTTCATAGGTGTTCGCATATTCGTCGATGATCAGCTTCAGCTTTGAGCCGGCCTCGTCCAATTTTCTGCGAAGATACTTCATCCCCTCGAGCTGTTTGTCATTGCTCTTGAGGTCGATGGGCATTTCTATGAACACCTCGTACGGCGAGCACGCTTCTTCGACTTTAAGGAGGTACTCCACAACCTTGTCAAGATCGTCATTGAAGGCCTTTCCCATACACCCGTACACGTCATACCGCATCACTGGCTTATAGTCCGGGGTGCCAATCTCTTGAATGCGGTTTTTCACCCATTTCACCCATTTCAGGAAGATTTCGCCGTCCTTGCCGAGTTTTTCCTCGACATTATTGATAAGACCGTGGGGCATCATACCTACTTTCTTGAGGATCATCTTGTCGACGTTTGTGTACCGTTCGTCGCCAGACTGAGCGTTGATCCGGACAGGCGTGAGGTCAAGAGGGAGCTTGTACTCCTTCATGATGACTTCAGTCATGGTGCACTTGTTCGTCTTGGCAACCGTCTCAAGCACTGCTTGGGTCACACCGTACCGTATAGAAGCGGGCAGCTGATGACCGTCGAAGAGCTTCTTATCGAACTGCTCCGCTGTAGCCTTGAACTCGGTGATATCCTTTCCCTCAAAATAGGGAACAACATATTTCTCAATGACATCCATCAGGGCTTTCCCAGTGTTCGGAACCTCCCTACCACCGCTCGCCGCATACTGGGCAACAGAACAGTCACCGTACGCTATCTCGCCGTTTTCCAGAACGAACATGACGGATACTGCCACTCCCGGCTGGCGTATCGTTTTGAAACCCGCAGTCAGAGGTTCTCCCTTGTATATGAAACCGTCAGATTTGGCTCCAGCCTTTATAGCCTCTTTGTCATCCATATAGAACCCCGTCATACACTCACAGCACAGTACTTTTTTCACCTTCATCGTATATTCCCTCCGTTAATTGTTTAGATTTATATTTGGGCCCTCTTGTGCAGTTTTTCTATCGAAGAACTTTACCGTCCTTTGCCACGAGCTTCCCGCCGACATAAACCCTCTCTACGTTTTTGATCTCGGGGTAGGACGTGACAAGAATGTCCGCTCCGAACCCTTTTTTCAGCTGGCCTAGATTTGGCGCAATCAACGGCAGAGCCTCTGTCACTTTTGTGGTTCCCTGAGCAACCGCCTTCGCGAAACCAACCAATTTCTTCTCCAAGCTGGCATGCTGGATTCCTTCCAACATGGAATCGCTCGCCCCAGCTGCAAAATCCGTCGAAATGATGTCCACCAAGTCGTTTTCATAGAAGGCAAAGAGGTTCTCGGGAGTCGCAACAAGCTTTTTGGCACCGAAGGGATCATGCACTGCTGCGTCGAGAATGACGCCGGGGAACTGCTTGAGGTACTTTCCATTTTCAACGCACTCATCCTTTGTGAAAAGATAGTTCGAGTGACAAGCGATAAGTGTGTTCAGCCCCATCTTCGCGATTTCATGGACGATATATTTTGACGTGGGTGCATTGTGGATCATCAACGGCATGTTATATTTCTTTGCAAGATCTGCCGCCTCACGATAACCGTCCAATGCGACCTTGACGGAAGAGAGGGTCGTCTTGTATACGATATCCCTCGTCTCCTCAGGTGTCAGGAAATCGTCCAGTTTATGTTCTTTTAGAGCTGCGGCAACACGGTCTCTGTCATAGTAACTTTCTTCTATGTATCGTCCAAGCACGGACAACTTCATTGCCCGTGCCTGAAGGTAGTCAATATCCTTTCCTTTCAGAGCTTTAACGGCTCTCGGAATATAAAGATAATCCTGACCGCCACCACCCAGAGTATGCCCTCCACCGACCTCTCCTATACACACAGCGCCCTCGGACAGCATTTTCTCGACTGTCATGGTGCGGTGTTCTTCTTTCAATCCTTTTCCGTCACAGAGATCAGCCGCCTTGAGATTAATCGGTGCGTGCGTCGTAGCAGCCTTTATGCGAATGGGATGATGCCGCTGCGTCTCTTTGACCTCATCCATCGTGACGAAACCGTCGATATTAAGAACCGTCGTATGTCCCTGCAGAAGGCTGCGATCAAGGTGGTTCATAATAAAATCGCGTCCGTAGTTCTCGCAACCACTGGCGAACATCGGGCCAAAGGTGATGCCGTGTTGGTGATGATTGATCATTCCGGGCAGAACACACTTTCCGGTACAATCAATGACCTCCTCCGCATATGCATCGAGCGACGGGTCCAGACTCTGCTCCACGCCCACTATCGTGTCATCAACGACGACGACTGCGCCGTTTTCGTACATCGTCTTCCCGTCTCCCGTAACCACTACGCCGTTCTTGAAAATCTTCACGCCAGGTCCCTCCCGTGTTCTAGAATGTAAAATTCGTCACAGCCCGTCGCGGGTCAAAGCAACATCCAGTTCTCAGCGAAACGACGCGTATACCACTCGCCCGTTGTGGTCCCACCTTGACAAAAGTCCCTAAAACGGTCGTGTCACCTCCGAGGCCTAACGCACCGACTGCGGATTGGTTCACGCCTTGCGTTATCCGTTGTTCAATCTCAGATTGCTGGGAGAAATTCCCCTTTGCCATCGCTTCAAGACTAAGAGAAGCTGCCTCAAGATGCGAACGCCCTATGCCGTATGCAAGAACACACGGTTGGCAGCCCAGCATCTTCGCCCCCTCTGTTCCCCAGGCGATCATTTCATTGATCACGGTATCAGCCGAGTGTTTGTGAAAAACGCGCAATGTTTTTCCACGAATTTCGGGGCCTCCTCCGTACATGAGCACCGTAAGGGCAATCGAGCCACCTTCAACACGACGGATTTGAACAGGTGCCATCGCGAGGGCACCTGAGTCCTCATAGAGTCCTCTGGACTGAGATAGACGCTCCAGATCGCCTCCACGGACAGCCATTGGTCTGCCGGGCAGTTTCCGAAGCCCCGAAGCAATTCCGTCTTCCACAGCTTTCAGAAATCCCGCCGGGACAGCGGCAGCGTCGCCTATTTCAAGCAGCACATGAGGAATACCGGTATCGTCGCAAAGAGGAAGTTGCATCTTCTCCGCCATTTCGGCGTTTTGGAGAATGGTCTCGAGCACCCACTTAGCGTGCTCATTCGATTCCGATGCGTGCGCTCGCTGGTATGCTTCTTTCTGATCCTCTCCGAAAGAGGTGCTCGCCTTCACAAGAGTTTCGGCTGTCTTTACCGTGACGTCCTTAAGCGTATTCATCACTTGTCACCCTTATCATCGAATATTGACTGACCGTGTGCGATCGCCACGATAGCAGAGAAATTTTTCACCTGAAGGACATGCATCGCCTCCATCCCTTCCTCTTCGAAAGCGACGATTTTTTTGTTCTGAATCGTGGAGGTGAGCAGTGCGGAGACGGGGGGATTAACGGCAAAAATCGAATTATACTCTTTCAACACATCCACTGTGGTTTGAGAGAGCCTGCCCTTTCCGATGTGAATTTTCACGCCGGCTTTGGAGAGCATTGGGATGGAACCTTCGATATCGAGTTTGTTGCTTGAAGTCGGACCTATGCCAGCAGGACTCACAGCAGTGTGAAATATTATGCTGCCATTCAGGTTGATTCCGTACTTCTCCAGCTCGTCTTTTTCAATCATTTGTACTAATTTTGGCAGAGCAGCATCACGCCCCGTATAAATCGAACCTGTTATTTCCAGTTTATCGTAAATTTTCAGTGAGCTTATGACGGAATCAGCGACCGGGGTTAAAATCAGCATTTAAAGTCCCTTCTTTCCATGAAAGTAAACAAAAAACAAGCTTAATTCCAATATATGGAAGTTGATTTCTTAGTTTGGTAATGCGATTATATTATTCCACGAGCATTTCTGTCAAGAAACCAGCCGTGGATACACGAAAACATGTACAGCCGAGTACCTTACAATGTTTTTCTTCAGCGGATACCACACTGTTTTCGCTTTGCCGTAATTGAAAGCGCCATCGTAGCCAAAGGGAAATTGATATAATAACAGCTATAACTCAATGATTACGATTGATTGAGAGCGTACCTCATGACCCTGTTCGCTTATATTTGCCCGTGTACAGTACGAGGAGTGGGAGATGTACATGAAGAACAAGCGTTCGCCGGAAGGCACGAATTCATTAAAAAAAGGGCTCTCCGTGCTCTCCTGTTTCACGTGGGAGAACACATCGCTTACACTGACTGAAATAGCAAGATGTCTTGATCTTCCGATGCCTACAGCATCGAGGATAGCAAGGGCACTCGAAGAAGAGGGTTTTTTGGAGAGAGACAGGAACACAAAAGCCTATCATTTGGGTTTTAAATGCTATCTCTTTGGTTCCATGGCTAAAAAAACGGGAGGCCTTCGTAATCTTGTTCTTCCATACATGCAGGATCTTAAAGAGCGTTTTAACGAGACGGTGAATTTTTATGTTCGCGAAGGCTTTATGAGGACCTGCTACGAGCAGGTCGAGAGCTCTTGGGATTTAAAGCGTACTGCGAAACTCGGAGCGAAATTTACACTTTGGGCGGGTGCAGCTGGGCGCTGCTTCTTGGCTTTTATGAAAGAACAAGACGTCGCGTTGATTCTTGAGGAAGCGGAAGCTCTGACGGAAAACACGATTCTGAATAAATCAACCGTCTACGCCCTCTTGGAAAAAATTCGTATTGAAGGGTTCTCCACCAGCAACTCCGAAAGAGAGCGCGGCGTATACTCTATTGCGGTCCCCATCATGAACGACGAACAACAGGTGGTGGGATGTATGACCCTCTCGGGGCCCACGGTCCGTTTCACCGATGACGTGACCCGGGCGATGATACCCGCCATAAAGGAGGCCTGCCTGCTTATCTCCTTGAAGCTGGGGGCACCCGTGGACTTCATCGGCTTCCTGAGGTAGGGTTCATTCCCGAAGAGTCGTCCGGAGAGGTACCCATACCGTTCATGACATCAATGAGGGGCACGCCGCAGAGAAAAGGCATGCCCCTCGATGTTTTTATGCTGGATCAGAATCTACTTCCGATGAACTGCTAACGCCATTTCGCGAGGTCGAGCTCCCCCTCGCTCTTCGCAACAATGGCCGATCCCGCGATGTCCCCCGTGATGTTGACGCATGTACGTCCCATGTCGAGGAGCGCGTCGATGCCCAGGATCATGGCGTAGGCCGCCGCCACGGCCGAGCCCTCCGTCACCTTCAGGCCGATGGACTCGAGGACCATGAGCAGCATGATGGCCCCCGCTCCAGGGACTCCGGCTGTTCCGATGCTTGCAAGGGTGGCCGTCAGCACGACTATGGCCTGTTGGTTGAACGTGAGCGGGAGGCCGACGGCGTTGCCGATGAACATGGCGCAGACACCGAGGTAGATCGCCGTGCCGTCCATGTTGATCGTGGCCCCGAGCGGCAGGGTGAAGGAACAGATGCTCCGCGGCACACCGAGGTTTTCCTCCGCGCATCGCATGGTCACGGGCAGGGTTCCGCTGGATGACCTGGTCACGAAGGCGGTCACCATGGCCTCATTGGCTCCCTTGAGGAAGCGAATGAGCCCGAGCTTCCACATGGCCAGGAATCCGCCGTAGCACACTATCACATGGACTATGAGACCGAGGTAGACGGCCACCGTCACCATGAGCAGCGGCCCTATGGCCCTGGGTCCCTGCTGGGCGAAGACCTGGGCGATGAGGACGAAGACGCCTATTGGGGCGTACTGCATGATCCCCGTCACCATCTTGTAGATCGTCTCGGCCGACGCGTTCACCACATCGAGCAGCATCGAGCCGATCCGCGCAAGTTCAGGTTTGTTCGACGTCTTGATATAGGACAGGGCGAGACCGAAGACCACAGCGAAGAAGATGATCGGCAGAACATCGCCCTTCGCGAGGGACTCGATCGGGTTGGTGGGGACGATGTTCAGCAGGACCTGGGAGATGGCCGGGGCCTCCGCCAGACGCCCCTTGACGGCCGCGTCGCCCACGACGTTGAAACCCGCTCCGGGCTTCAGAAGATTTGCGAAGAGCAGGCCGAAAACGACGGCCAAAGCGCTCGTGAAGAGGTAGTAACTCATGATCTTGGCGCCCACGCGCCCCAAGCGGGACGGTTCAATGCTTGCCGCGCCGGCGATGAGGGAGAACAGGATGACCGGGACGACGATCATCTTCAGCAGCCGGATGAACAGGTCGCCGAAGAACTTCGTCCAGGCGACGAAGGGCGCTACGGCGTTGGGGAAGAAACCGCCCAGGACGATGCCCACCACTGCTCCTAGTATGAGACCGATAAGAATTCTCGCCAAAAGGTTGGACTTGAAGTACCAATCAAGGGCTCCGCGCTTCTCGTTCTGCTCTTCCATAACGGCATCTCCTCCTCAGATAAAAATGATAGTGCGAAGGCACGATTACCGAAGATAAAACCCAGCGTTCGAGAGGAAAATCTGTGACGGAACACTCGCCCGGGCACAGCATAAAAAAAGTTCAGGAGCCGCGGGCCCGGCCGCGAATCCATCGTCCCCTTGCCATCGGGTCGCTCAGTTCATGACGGTCACCATCTTTCGCTCATATCGTACTCTATCGAGCACATGACCAACGCCGAAGCTTTCGCCGTATTCAACGTATCGTCGAGCGGGACAATGGGTGCACCTGTTTCCGGAACAATTCTGAAAATCATGAGGGACAGAAGCACTCTCCTGTACAGCGTATTCTATCATCTTTTGCGCAATACTTGCCTATCTCTCATTCAAAGAGCGTTTCGTCGGAATGGCGAACTCAAGAGAGAAGCCGCGGCCACAATACGTATTTTCCGCTGTTGTGGACAAGACAGAGTTGATACAATACCCCCAGGGGGTGATTGATCATGCGTAAGAGAGAGGGTTTCGTCTGCCCGCCGTGAATCCTCATTGTTTTGGTCGCGGCGGTCGTCGCGGGAATTTCATGGCTCGTACAGTGGTTGAAGCAGTAGACCGACGCCCCTGGATGCACAGGGGCGTCCGCTTTTTCGTACACCCCGCGCCCCTCTGTGATACGATATTCCTGTTCTCCATGATCGGGGCACCTCTCGAAGAAGCGTGGACATGACCGGCAGGAGGTGCTCTCCTTGGACCAAAAGTTCAGGTGATCGAAGGGTGGAGGAAGTTCCTGAAGGGGGATGTCCCCGAGGTCTGTTTTGCAGGGGTGGACTTTCTCGGCCTCAAACCGGACGCCGTCATTGCCACGAGAGATGCTCAGGGAGACACATCGGGGGGGCCGATCACATAACGCGAGCGACTTTTTGATCCCGTTCGACGCCGTGGGGTCTCTGAGATGACGCTGACGCGCAATGTCCCTCTTTTTCAGGTAGAACGCAGGCGGTGCACGTCGGTTTCGACAACCCATCAAACTTCGCACCCATAAGGAG
>CALCQG010000169.1 GCA_937897575.1 uncultured Synergistales bacterium
GGATGCCCTCGGTCAGCAGCGCCACGAAGAGGTTCAGGGTCTCCAGGCTGATCCCCGAGAAACCCCGAATGAGGCTGTTGATACGAAGCAGCATCATGGCCCGCGTGACGTCCTCGGGGAAGGGCTCTCCGACGCCGCAGGCGTGGCTCTTGAGCAGGTTCTCCTGGAGGAGCCGGCGGTCCTTGCGGGAGATCTTCACCGTGGACAGGTCGCCGAAGCCCGTGGTGACGCCGTAGACCACGTCGTCGGAGTTCTCCCAGGCCCGCACCGCCGCCGAGGCCGCCTCAACCCGGCGGCAGGCCTCTTCGTCGAGTTCGACGGCGTATGACCTCCGGGCCACGTTCAGCACATCGTCAAGGGCCAGGGACACACCGTCGAGGCGGACGACCTCTTTTTCCCGTTTCGTTACCATACCCGCTCCCCCTTTTTGAAGACGGCCTCCACGGGGGAGACACCCGCGTGGTAGGCGAGAATGGCCGGCGTCTCGCCGTCCAAGATCAGGAAGTCGGCCTGTTTGCCCACCTCCAGAGTGCCGCACTTGGCGCCGAGGCCGATGGCGTGGGCGCTGTTCTTCGTCGAAGCCACGAGGGCCTCCTCCACGGTGAGCCCCATACCCATGACCGCCAGGCCGAAGACAAAGGGCATGGACTCCGTGAAGGACGAGCCGGGGTTGCAGTCCGTGGCGAGGGCCACGGGGACACCGCCGTCGATCATGGCGCGGGCCCGGGCGTAGGGCTTCCGAAGGCTGTAGGCCGTTGCCGGCAGCAGCACGGCGATAGTGCCCCCCGACGCCAGGGAGGCGATGCCTCTGTCGCCCGCCGCCAGAAGGTGCTCGGCGGACTGGGCGCCCAGCTCTCCGGCGAGGACGGCGCCGCCCGTGTCGTGCACCTCGTCGGCATGAATCTTCAACCTGAAGCCGAGCGTCTTCGCCGCCTCGAGGATGCGCCGCGTCTGGTTGACGGAGAAGACGCCCTCCTCGCAGAACACGTCGCAGAACCTGGCGATCCCCTGCTCCTTCACGGCGGGGAGCATCTCGCGGACGACGAGGTCCACGAAGGCCTCCTCGTTCCCCTTGTACTCCGCCGGCACGGCGTGGGCGCCCATGAAGGTGGGGACCACGTCCAGGGGGGACTCCCGCCCCACCCGCGCGATGACCCGGAGCATCTTGAGCTCGCTCTCCGTATCGAGGCCGTAGCCGCTCTTTATCTCAACGGTCGTGGTGCCGAAGGACAGCGCCGAGAGGGCGAGGCCCAGCGTCGCCTCGAAGAGGTCGCCCTCGGAGGTCTCGTGCACCCGCCGCACGGACGACAGGATGCCGCCGCCGGCCTTCAGGATGTCCAGGTACGTGGCGCCCGCGAGCCGCAGGGCATGTCCGAGGGTATGGAGCAGAGCCCGCTGATCCGTACCTAGGGGCAGGGCGGGCAGGATCTGGCTGAAGTCGAGG
>CALCQG010000170.1 GCA_937897575.1 uncultured Synergistales bacterium
GTTTTGCACGCTGACCACGTACTTCAGCGCACTCCTCGTCCGGAACCCCGTGGGGCGGAAGAGGAGTGCGCTGAAGTACGTGGTCAGCGTGCAAAACGTCATACGGGACCTTCTCGCGTCCAACATACGGGCGACGGGGTCGAACGGAAGCGAGTCCAGCAAGCGCTGGCTCCTGTGGTCCATAACGGGAGGCGAGACGAGGCAGGTCTCCGCCTTCTCCGACAGGACGCTGACGTCCCTGTCGGTCTCGGGCCTGCGCAACACCATCGACCTCCTGAACGAATTGGAGCTCGGCCGGCTCGACGGAGTGGACTTCATAGAGTGTCGTGCCTGTTCTCAGGGCTGTATCGGAGGCACGGGGACCTACGAGTCCCGGTACCTCTCGCGCCTTCGCCTCCAGAATCTGGACACGGCCTTGCTGCCGCCTCAGGAGGAGATGGAGGTCGTGCGATCGCAGTACAAGCGGGGCCTCTGGCGCCTTCCTTCGCCCCTGCCCGTCAAGGAGCGCGCCCCGCTCTCCCAGGATATCGGCGAGGCCATGGCGAAGCTCAGAGAGATGGACGAGATCTACGCGACGCTGCCGCACATCGACTGCGGGTCCTGCGGGCGTCCGTCCTGCCGCGCCCTTGCCGAGGACATCGTTCGCGGCCTGGGGAGCGAGACGGACTGCATCTTCAAGCTCAGGGAGCGCATCTCCTCCCTGAGCGAGGAGATAGGGGAGCTCGCTTCGAAGGTGCCGCACACGCTCTACTCCAGAAGAAAGAGGAAACCGTCATGACGAGCAGGGAGATCGTCGACGCCCTGGGCCTCACCGTCTACTCCGAGGGCGATCTCGACCGCGCCGTAACGGGCGTCGTCTCGGGCGATCTGCTCAGTTTCATCATGGCCGAAGCGCGCACAGACTGGCTCTGGATCACGATCCAGGTGCATCTGAACGTGTGCGCCGTGGCCGTGCTGAAGGAGGTCCCCTTCATCCTTGTCGCCTCGGGACGGACCCCGGCCGAGGACCTTGTGGAACGGTGCCGGTTGGAGAACATCACCCTCTGCGGGAGCGGGCACTCGGCCTACGAGATCGCCTGGCGGCTGCACGAAGCAGGGTGCACGTCGGACTAGAAGGAGTATCAGGAGCATCATGGGCCTCTCCCCCTATTGGGTGGATCTTCACATGCATACCGTCCTCTCTCCGTGCGGGGAGCTGGAGATGGGGGCCCCGGAGATTGCGGAGGCCTATCGCAGCGCCGGGATCGCCCTCTGCGCCGTGACAGACCACAACGCTGCGGACAATGCCCCCGCGGTGGCATGGGCGGCGTCGGGCGATCCGGTCGTGCTCGCCGGCATGGAGGTGCAGTCCTCGGAGGACATTCACGTCGTCGTCCTCTTTCCCGACTTCGACGGGGCCAGGGAGTACCAGCGATGGCTCTGGGAGGCCATGCCTCCGACGCAGAACCGCCCGGACATCTTCGGAGACCAGCTCATCATCGACGGTGAGAACTCGATTCTGGATGAGCAGGAGATCCTGCTCATCCAGGGGGTGGGGTACAGCGTGGACGAGGTGGCGCAGCAGGCCATGGATATGGGGGCCATCGTCATTCCGGCGCACCTCGACAGGCCGTCCTTCTCCTACGAGGCCGTCCTCGGGCCCGTCCCGTCCGATTTCCCGTGCCACGCCCTCGAGCTCTCCCCTGCGGTCTCTCACGCCGACTTCCGGACATGGCGGGAGCGATATCCCGACAGGGTCTTCCTTCGCTCCTCGGATGCCCACCGCCTCTCGGGCATCTCGAGGGACCGATGCACCGTCATGATGCTTGAAAAACCCTCTTTCACGGAGATCCTCCTGGCTCTCGCCAATCGGGACGGGCGTTCCGTGATCTCCCCCTGGGGCGATTGAGGCCCGCGCGCCTCTTCGGCTCACCAAAGACGTCATACGGCGTCAGGCCGAGGGTGCGGCGCTCCACCCTAAGGTGACAGGTTAGTTCCTCCCTCTCGGGAACCGTCTCGTCCCCTGCCGAGAGAGCAAGAGCCGTCTCAACACCCCTTCCCTTTGGTGGAGAGGGACTCCCCAGGGCTTTACGAGAGTGAGAAATATCTCCCATGGCAGAAGACACATCGTCTCAACCCTGACCGCTAAGAAGAGGATGAACCACGTCCTGTCCCAGTTCTATCCCCACTTTCCCTGCATTGTATTGCGATACGGAGTCGGCACGTCACGTCGCGGCCTTCGCGGGATGATATCATTAAGGTGGCGCGATGTAAAAGGGACGGGACGAGAACGCGCCGGGCGGACGTCCCCGAAGGAGTGGTGCAAAGTGGCGAAGGGCGACCGGGTGCGGTATGCGTGTACGGAGTGCGGCGCCGTATCGCCGGTGTGGACGGGGCGTTGCCCCACCTGCGGCGAATGGGGGACCCTCGAACGGGAGGCTCCGACGACGGGAGGCGAGAGCCCGAGGTCGGCCGGGTCGGTTAAAAGCGTCTCCGTGACGGATGTCCCGGCTCAGGAACGCATCTCGAGCGGCTTCGAGGAGCTCGACAGGGTGCTGGGCGGAGGCTGGGTTCCGGGCGGGGTCTTTCTCCTTGGCGGACAACCGGGGATAGGGAAGTCCACGCTGTTGCTCCAGACCTGCGGTCGGATGGCCGACCGGGGCATCCAGGTCCTCTACGTGTCCGGCGAGGAGTCCGAGTCCCAGGTCGCCCTTCGGGCGCGCCGACTCGGGGCCGGATCGGAAAACCTCCGTCTGTTCTGCGACAGCGACCTCGCCTTGGCCCTCGCCGCTCTGGACGGGTGCGGTTTCCTCGTGGTGGACAGCGTCCAGGCCATGCGGGCACCGGAGGAGAGTGGCTGGCCGGGCACGCCGTCCCAGGTACGGGGCGTGGCCCAGACCTGCATCGAGGCGGCGAAGAGCCGATCCATCCCGACGGTCCTCGTGGGGCACATCACGAAGGAGGGACGAATCGCCGGACCCATGCTCCTCGAGCATATGGTGGACGGCGTCCTCTCCTTCAGCGGGGAGGACTACTCCCAATACCGGACGCTCCGGGTGAACAAGAACAGGTTCGGCAGCACCGAGGAGCTGGGCATCTTCGAGATGGCCGAGGACGGTCTTCACCCCGTGAAGGACGTGAGCGGGCTGTACTGGAACAAAGGGGGGGCGACGGTCCCGGGCGTGGCCATGACCGTGGCCCTCGAAGGCTCCCTGTCGCTGGTCGCCGAGCTTCAAGCCCTTGCCGTGGGGACGGCCTTCCCCTACCCGAAGCGGACCGCCCGGGGAGTGGACGTGAGCAAGGTCCAGCTGTTCTCCGCTGTCCTGGAAAAGCGATGCGGCGTCGGGTGCGGGCTCTTCGACATCTACATGAACGTGGCGGGAGGGCTGATGCTCAGGGAACCGTCAGCCGACCTCGCCCTCTGCGCCGCCATCGCGTCGGCCGTCCGCGACGTCCCTCTTCCCGGGGACTGCGTCTTTCTCGGGGAGGTCGGCCTGGCGGGGGAGGTGCGCCCAGTGGTGCGCCTGTCCCGGCGTCTTCAGGAGGCCTCGCGCCTCGGTTTTAAAAGAGCGGTCATCAGCTCCAGGGAGAGCTTACAGAAGCAGCTTCCCCTGGAGATCGTCCAGGCGGCAAGCCTGAAAGAGGGATTGAAGGCGGTGATGGAATGATGGTGGGCAGATGTGGTCGGGCCGTCGTCGGAGTGCTCCTCGCGGGGTTCCTGGTTTTCTTCGCGCCCCGGGACGTTTTCGGTGCGGTCTTCACGGCTCCTCTCGAGGGGACGGTCGGCGTGGCCATGGAGGCCTTCGCCGAGGATGTCCTTACCCGTGCCGCCGCAGAAGGAGCGGAGCTCGTGGTCTTTCGCCTCGATTCGCCGGGTGGCCTTGTGACGTCCATGCGGAGGATCGTCTCGGACATTCTGGAATCTCCGGTCCCGGTGGTGGTCTGGGTGGCTCCCCAGGGGAGCCGCGCTGCGTCGGCCGGCGCCTTCCTGCTCCAGGCAGCCCACGTTGCAGCCATGGCTCCGGGCACGAATGTGGGGGCGGCGCACCCCGTCATGGCGTCCGGGAAGGACGTCTCCGACGAGGAGATGAGCCGGAAGGTGACGAACGACCTGTCGGCACAGATGCGCTCCCTTGCCCAGATGCGGGGGCGGAACGCCGCCCTTGCGGAGCGGATGGTGTCGGAGAGCCTCTCATTCTCCGCGGAGGAGGCTCTTGGGCAGGGCGTGGCGGACCTCCTTGCCTCGGACATGAGGACCCTGCTCCTCGCGCTCAGGGGCCGGACGGTGACGGTGAACGGCCAGGACGTGGAGCTGAACCCCGGCGACGCGGTCGTGGACATCGACATGACGCTGAGGGAGCGGGTCCTCCACTTTATTTCCAGTCCCGACGTGGCCTACCTTCTCCTTACGGCCGGTGCCCTCGCCGTCATCTTCGAGATTCTGTCGCCCGGCGGGTTCGTGTTGGGGACGGCCGGCGCGGTGATGGTCCTGATGGGGGCCTTCGGCCTCAGGATGCTCCCCTTCAACTGGGCGGGCATCGTCCTGCTCGTCGCCGGGGTGGCCGTCCTCGTCGTGGACCTCCTCGTCGGCGGCATAGGGATTTTGAGCCTCTTCGGGATTGCGGCGATCGCCACCGCCGGCCTCATCCTGTTCAGAACGCCGGGAGGGGAGCTCCTGAACGTATCGGTGCACTTCATAGTCGGTCTGTCGGTGGCGTTGGGGCTCTTCTTCCTCCTCGTCCTCTACCTCGTGCTCAAATCCCAGCGTCGGCAAGCCTCGTCGGGCAGAGAGGGCATGATCGGAGCCCCCGTGGAGGTGCTGCTCGACCTCGCCCCCGACGGACAGGTGAAGTGTCACGGAGAGATATGGGGCGGGCGGAGCGGCACGGGACGGACCATGGTCAGGGGCGCAACCGGCCGGGTGGTCCGGGTAGAGGGGATGACGCTGGTCATCGAGGATGACCGGCAGATGGAGAAGAACTCCAAGGAAGAAAAGGAGGGATCGCGGTAATGTACGACCTTATGGAGATTGTGACGAGCTTAGGAACGTCCGTTGGTTTTCTGCTCATCGTGCTGTTCTTTCTCACCTCGGCGATCAGGATCGTGCCCGAATTCCAACGGCTGGTCGTCTTTCGTCTCGGCCGGCTCATCGGGGCCAAGGGGCCGGGTATCGTGCTCGTTATTCCCCTGATCGACCGGGTGATTCGGGTGGACCTCAGGGTGGTGACCCTGGACGTGCCCGTCCAGGAGATTATCACGAAGGACAACGTCCCGGTGAAGGTCAACGCGGTGGTCTACTTCCGGGTCATGGACCCGGCGAACTCCGTCGTGGAGGTCGAGAACCACGTCCTCGCGACGAGCCTGCTCTCCCAGACGACCCTCCGCTCCGTGGTGGGATCCGTCGATCTGGACGAGGTGCTGTCGTCCAGAGAGAAGATCAACAGCGAGCTCCAGTCGATCATAGACGAGCGCACCGACCCCTGGGGCATCAAGGTCAGCGCCGTGGAGATGAAGGAGCTCGAACTTCCCGAGAGCATGAAGCGCGCGATGGCCAAGCAGGCCGAGGCCGAGCGGGAGCGGCGGGCTAAGATCATCAACGCCGAGGGTGAACTTCAGGCGGCCGAGAAACTCAGTCAGGCGGCGTGGAAGATGGAGCGTTCCCCCATCACCCTTCAGCTCCGCTATCTTCAGACGTTGCGGGAGATCAGCTCGGACAAGAACTCCACGACGATCTTCCCCTTCCCCATGGATATCGTGAAACCGTTCCTCGAGTCCATGACGGCCAGACGACGGGACGAGGAACCACCGTTGTTGGAGGAGCCCGAGCCCGAGAAGAGTGAAGGGTAAAGGGGAGAGACCGGGGGGCCGCCTGAAAGATGAACCGGCGCCCCTCCCTTTGACCTCGTTCCGTGTCGATGGGGCAATGCGGTTGATCGCCGCGGAAGCCGGAGGATACCCGATGGCTTCCGCGGCGTCCTTCGCGCGGAGTGTTGGAACTTCCCTTTTTTTCGTATATACTACATAGTCATCCCACAGTGATCTCTTGGGCCGACACGGCATCCGTCGCGGGACATCGGGGGATTCTCGGCGAAGCGTCTCGCGCTTTTTTATGGACTGCGAAACGACCGGCACTTTTAAGGAGGAGCGGAGGACATGGTGTACGATTACCGGGCCATCGAACAGAAGTGGCAGCATCTCTGGGAGTCGGAGGGGACCTTCAACGCCGACGTCGATCAGGCGAGGAAGAAGTTCTACTGCCTGGAGATGTTCCCCTATCCTAGCGGTGCGCTGCACATGGGGCATCTCAGGAATTACTCCATCGGCGATATGATGGCCCGCTACTTCCGGCGCGCCGGGTACAACGTGATCTACCCCATCGGATTCGACGCCTTCGGTCTTCCCGCCGAGAACGCCGCCATGAAGAGCAACACCCCGGCGAGCGAGTGGACCTGGCGGAACATCGAACACATGACGGACCAGCTGAAGCACATGGGGTGCAGCTACGACTGGAGACGGCGGGTCGAGACCTGCAACCCGAACTACTACCGATGGAATCAGTGGTTCTTCCTTCAGCTCCTGAAGCGCGGGCTCGCCTATCGCAAGAGCGCCCCGGTGAACTGGTGCGTGAGCTGCAACACGGTGCTTGCCAACGAGCAGGTCGTCAACGACGGACACTGCTGGCGCTGCGACACGCCCGTGGTGAAGCGGAACCTCGAACAGTGGTTCCTGAAGATAACGGATTACGCCCAGGAGCTTCTGGACGACCTCGACAACCTTCCGGGCTGGCCGGAGCGGGTGAAGATCATGCAGCGCAATTGGATCGGCCGTTCCGACGGCGCCAGGCTCACCTTCACCGAACAGTCCACGGGCGAGTCGATCGAGACGTTCACGACGCGCTTCGACACGGTCTTCGGCGTCACCTTCCTCGTCCTGGCGCCCGAGCACCCCTTCGTCGAGAAGATGATCGCCCATTCGCCGAAGGGCCGGGAGATCCGGGAATTCGTGGACCACTGTGTGAGCCAGAGCTCCATCGATCGGACCGCCGTAGGGAAGGAAAAGGAAGGGCTGTTCACGGGGTACACCGTGATCAACCCCGTCAACGGAGAGGAAGTTCCCGTCCTGATCGCGAACTACGTCCTCATGGACTACGGCACGGGGGCGGTCATGGGCGTGCCGGCCCACGACCAGAGGGACTTCGACTTCGCCCGGAAGTACGGCCTCCCCATCCGTCCGGTCATCAACCCCGTAGGGGAGACCCTCGACGGCGCGACCATGGAAGAGGCCTTCAGCGAGGACGGCGTCGCCTGCAATTCGGGGCAGTTCGACGGGCTCCCCACGAAAGAGGCCATCCCCGCGATGATCCAGTGGGGCATAGAGCAGGGCTACTGCACCGGAGAGGTGAACTTCCGCCTGAAGGATTGGCTCGTCTCCCGGCAGCGGTACTGGGGCACGCCCATCCCCGTGATCTACTGCGATCACTGCGGGATCGTGCCGGTCCCCGAGGAGGATCTCCCCGTGCTGCTCCCCGAGAAGGTCAAAATCTCCAGGGAGGGCCGATCGCCCCTCGCCGAGGACGAGGAGTGGATGAACGTGCCCTGCCCGGTCTGCGGTCGTCCCGGGCGAAGAGAGCCCGATACGCTCGACACCTTCGTGTGTTCCTCCTGGTACTTCTTCCGATACTGCACGCCCTGGAGCGACTCTGCCCCCTTCGACACCGAGGACGCCAAGTACTGGATGC
This sequence comes from uncultured Synergistales bacterium, assembly GCA_937897575.1. GTDB lineage: Bacteria > Synergistota > Synergistia > Synergistales > Aminobacteriaceae > CALCQG01. Next base: position 7,718 of record CALCQG010000170.1, read on the forward strand.
CTGTGGACCAGTACATAGGGGGCATCGAGCACGCCTGCCTGCACCTCATCTACGCCCGCTTCTTCACGAAGTTCATCGCCGATCTGGGTATGTGCCATGCGCGGGAGCCCTTCACGAACCTCCTGACCCAGGGCATGGTCATCAAGGACGGCGCGAAGATGTCCAAGTCCCTGGGGAACGTGGTGGACCCGGATGAGATCATCGCCAGGTACGGGGCGGACACGGCGCGTCTCTTCATCCTCTTCGCCGCCCCTCCGGGCAACGATCTGGACTGGACGGAACGGGGTGTCGAAGGCGCGCACCGATTCCTCAACCGGGTATGGCGGCTCGTGACGGAGAACATGGATCTGCTCCGAAGGGGAGGGGAGGATCACCCCGTCGTCCCCGCAGCACCGAACGGGGAGAAGACCCTGCAGGAGCTCAAGCGGAAGATCCACGCCACCATACGGGACGTGACCCGGGATATCGCCGAGGAGAAGCAGTTCAACACGGCCGTCGCCAGGATGATGGAGCTTCAGAACGCCCTCGGGTCCTTCCACCCATCGAAGGATGAGGAGATCGCTCTGTTTCAGGAGGGCGTGGACGCCCTTCTCTCCTGCCTGAACCCCTTCTGTCCGCACATCACCGAGGAGCTGTGGGGGCTCATCGGACACGATGCCCCTCTCGCTCGAACTCCGTGGCCCGAGGCGAACCAGGAGGCTCTCGAGGTCGACTCCGTGACCATTGTGGTCCAGATCAACGGCAAGGTCCGCGAGCGGACCGAACTTCCGGCAGGTCTGGGGAGGGAGGAGCTCGAAGAGCGGGTGCTCGCCCTTCCCGCCGTCAGGCAGCGGCTTGAAGGACTGCAGGTGGCGAAGGTGATCTCCGTGCCGGACAGGCTGGTCAACGTGGTGGTGAAGGGGTAGTGCCCCGTCTTCTGGTCATCGCACAGGGGGGAGCGGGCGGACGGCGTCTGCTCGACGAGACGGTCGAAGGTCTGGTGACGGCCGGTTACAGCCGGGGTACAGTGCAGGAGGGCGGGGAGTGGACGGCGCTCATCGCCGCCGGACGCTCCGCGGGGCTGTTCAGCACACGGCAGGTGACGGTCGTCGAAGAGGCGGAGCTGCTCGGAGCCTTCCCGGAGGACCTCGTCCCCTTTCTCGAGGGCGAGGGAGCCGACGAGGTGTTCGTCCTGCTCTACGGGGGGGACACGAGAAAATACTATCCGGCCCCCTGCCGTGAGAGGATCACCTTCATCAAGGGGGAGGACGTCCCCTTTTGGCCGTCGAAGAGAAGGGCGTGGCTCGTCCAGTTCGCCGCCGGGAAGGGGATAGCCCTTCAGGGGGCAGCGGCCGCCCTGCTTGTGGATATGATAGAGGACCCCGAAGAGCTCCGCTCTCGGGTGGAGGACCTTGGCGCATACGCCGCCGGGGGGTCGGTGACGGAGGAGATGGTGAAGCTCCTCGCCTTCGACGAGGGGCACAGCCGCGTCCTCCGTTTTCTGGACGCCTTCTGCGGCGCCCGGGCGGCGGAGGTGCTCTCACTGCTCGACCACCTGAAGAGGGAGCCGAGCGTCCTTCCCCTGCTCACCGCTCTGTACAACCGTATCCGACCGGCGGTCTACGCCTCCTGTTTCTCGAAGCGGGATGTGCAAAAGGTGGCGGCGCTTCTCAAAGTCCGGGACTACGCCGGCAGGATGGCCGCCGAGGCGGGGAAAAACTATTCTCCGGCGGCTCTGAAGGCCCTGGCGCTGAACCTGGCGGCGCTGTCCTGGAAGGAGAAGACCGCCGTAGCCGAGGGCTGGTACGGTTTCGAGGCGGCTCTTCTCCAATGTCTGGGGGCGACAGAGGACGAAAAAAAGGCCGGAAGGGCGTGACGCCTCCGGCTTGCAGTGCTTGTCCCTATGGCGAAAGGCGCGCTTAGGCCGGCTCCTTCGTCAGGGACTTCACTCTGTTCATCATCATGGACTTTCTTCTGGCGCCCGTGTTTCTGTGCATAACGCCCTTCACGACAGCCTTGTCGATGACGCTCTGCGCGACATCGAGGCGTTTCACGGCGAGGGACGTGTCCTTCAGCTCGACGGCTTCAAGGACCTTTTTCACGGCGTTTTTGCACCGGGTCGTCCAGTAGCGATTGTAGAGTCTGTTCTTCTCACTGGTTCTCATCCGTTTTTCGGCGGATTTCTTGTTCGGCATGGATGCTCACCTCCTCCCGGTGGAACCACGACATTCTAGCATGATTTCCGCTCTGTTAGCAAGAGAGCCGAAAGGAAAAGAGAGAAAATATCATGAAAACGTCGTCCATGGACGAGCTCTTCGGCCCCTCCGGGCTTTTCGCCCGCCGATTTTCCGGATTCGAATACCGGCAGCAGCAGGTCGAACTGGCGGAACAGGTGCAGGCCACCCTTTCGGACGCTCCCGGGCGCATCCTCGCAGCCGAAGCGCCGCCGGGCGTCGGCAAAACCTTCGCCCTTCTCGCGCCGGCCATGCTCTGGGCCGCGGAGCGAAACAAAACTATACTCGTCCTCACGGGCGGCATC
>CALCQG010000171.1 GCA_937897575.1 uncultured Synergistales bacterium
CATGTTGCCTCCGACGATGAGGAGCAGCGCAAAGGCCACCCAGTGGTCGTAGCCCGATATGAGGCCGAGAAACGTGGTGCCGAGCAGCCACCCCGCAAGAGGCATGACGAACTGGAATCCGCCGCACGCAACGGCGACGCGGCCAGCCGCCCCACGGGTCACGGCTCCGAGACACGCGCCGATGCCCAGGGACGCAGCGAGGGCATCCATGGAGAGGGATGCGGCGGAGAGGAGCATCTCGATCAGGGACACGGTACACCTCCTGCGCAGCCCCCTTCTTCGAGGTTCCGGGAACTGCCTGCGCCTCCGTATTGTACTACAGAAGACGCGCGCCGCCGATAGGGTCGGACGTCACCTGCCCTTTTCCGGGGACGCCGCCAACGGTTTGCTTTGGCGGGGAAAAAGGGTACAATAGTCCATAAAGTATTCTGAATCAAAAAAGGACGGTGAGAATGATGCTTGATATTACTTCTATCCTTGCACCGGGGATGCACGCCGAGGTCAGAAGGGTTGTGGACATCGAGGACGCCTATGGAAACGCATCCTCATACCTGAACCAGTACCTCTCCACGTCGGCCTGCATCGACTTGGCCGTCAAGGCCTGCATGTCCATCACGGACAGCACACTGCCCGAGGGTTATCTCTCCGTAGGGCAGCGGATGGAGCTGGGGCACGAGGTCCCCGTCATGCTGGGGACGGCGGTGACCGTCCAGGCGGTGCTCAGGGAGGTCCAGGGGAACAAGCTCATCTTCGACATAACGGGTTCCGACGCCCTCGGCGTCGTCTTCAGATGCGTCAACGAACGGGTGGTTGTGAACCGCATAGGCCTCGAGGAGAAGGGGACCGCGCGGGCCCTGGAGATCCAGGCGCTGAAAAAAAGGGTGTAGGACTCTGCCGCAGCATAAAGGGGAGGGCGTCGGTTGACGCCCTCCCCCTTTGTTGTGTTGTCACCTCGACGTTCACCGCTCCCTCGCGTTCGCCTCGCCGCACTGGGGGCAGTACCCGTACATGGTCGTCTCCGTCCGGAGGACCGTGAAGCCCTCCATCCCCTCCTGCCCGCAGCAGGCCGAAGATGAGGAACAGGGGATATCCTCGAGGACCCCGCACTGCACACAGAAGAAGTGCTGATGCTCCGCCCCATAGGTGTCGTATCGAACCCCGCTCTCGCTCAGACCCTGCACTTCCCGAATCTCACCCATGGCGACCAGCTCGCGGAGCGTATTGTACACCGTCGTCCGGGAGACCTCGGGCATGACGGCGACGACGCGACTGTACACGTCATCGGCCGTCGGATGGGACCGATCGCTCGAGAGGATCTCGATGATAAGGCGACGCTGGGGGGTGAGCTTCTGCTTTCTCTTCCGCAGTTCGCCGGCTATGTGCTCAAGACTGTGCATCGAACCAGCTCCCTTTTCTCCATGGCCCGCGTCCCAAAGGGACGCGGGAGTTCTTGTCCTTCTATTATACAGGAAAGGGTCGGGGAGAATCTCCTTGAGGCATTCGCCAGGACGCTCCGACCTTCGGCAACGTCGTCGGCCCCACGGGCCAGCGAAGGACCCCCCGCGGGAATGACCCCGCCTCTACCCCTTCGGCGACGGCGCGGAGCGCTCCCACCGCTCCTCAATGATCACGCCGTCGGTCCATTCATCGTTGGCCTTCCTCTCCACCGGGACAAAGCCGTACTCTTCGTAGAGATGGCGCGCTGCGTGCAGAACCTCGGCCGTCCACAGGGTGACCTTGTCGTACCCCCGCTCCTGGCAGAATGCCATGGCCCGGTCCAGAAGCCTGCGCCCGAGCCCTCTGCCCTGGACCGTTTCGTCCACGATGAACCACCGCAACTGAGCCGAACCCTCACCGCTCTTGACGATAGCGATGGCCCCCACGACCACCCCGTCCCGGAGCGCGACCCAGAGCTGCCCGCCCGACGGGTCCCTCAGAAATCCGGCCATGCCGGCCATGACGTAGTGTTCGAAGATTCCCCTGAAGCCGTACGTCCTTCCGTACAGCCGCATGTGCAGATGGGACACCAGGCTCGCGTCCCCCGGTTCGTACTCGCGGATGACGATCTCCTCCGCCATCATTTTTCTCCCTCCGCTCTCCCGCTCCGATAGGCGTCACGCGCCGTCGTAGAGCTTGTACAGGGCCTGGGTGCCGTCGTCCCCGCAGCCCTTCGCCGCAAGGCGCTCATATCCTTGATGAAGTGCTTCACGTAGAAGCCCGGGGCGAAATTCCCCGCAAGGATCCGGGGGCCGAGGTTGGACAGGGACCAACTCCCCGCCGCGCCGCCCGAGATGCTCGAGAGGACCTGCTCCGGATCGAGCCCGGCCCCCTTCGCATAGGCGAGGGCCTCGCAGACGCCCATCATGTTCGATGCGATGACGATCTGGTTGGCCATCTTGGTGTGCTGGCCGCACCCCGGCCCACCCTGGAGAACGACGTTCTGCCCAAGGAGGTGAAAAATGGGCAGCACCTGCTCATAGGCCTCTTTTTCGCCTCCGACCATGATGGACAGCGTCCCCTCCCGCGCGCCCCTGTCTCCTCCCGAGACGGGAGCGTCAAGGGCGGAAATGCCCCTTTCCGCCGCCGCCCCGGCAATACGAACGGCCAGCGCCGGGCTGGACGTGGTCATGTCGACGAGGACCGTCCCCGGCCTGGCGTTCGCGACGAGCCCCTTCGCGCCGAGGTAGACCTCCTCCACGTCCTTCGGATATCCGACGATGGTGATCACCACGTCGCTCTCCGCCGCAAGGGACGGAATGTCGTCCTTCCATCGCGCCCCGCGGGCGACGAGCTCCGTCGCCTTGTCCCGGGAGCGGTTGTACACGAGCAGGTCGTACCCCCCCGCGAGAATGTGCCCCGCCATGCTGTGCCCCATGACGCCCAACCCTATGAATCCGACAACGGTCTTCCCCTTGTCCGCACCCATTGCAACGACCTCCTTGACCGTGATAGCCCGCCATCGCCCCGGTGCACCCACTTTTTCCCTTCTCGGGGTACAATAGGGGCGAAATCATCTCATAGGCCGGTGACTTGTCCGTATTGTAAACCAAAAGGAGGCGGAAGATCATGAAATCCATGAACCGTATCGAGCAGCTGCTGGGGAGCGAGGCGCAGCACCTGCTGGCGCACGAGTGCAAGACCGTCGACAGGGCGATGCTCCACCTTCCGGGTCCCGACTTCGTGGACAAGGTCGTCGCACCGTCGGACCGCTCCATCCCCGTGATGCGGTCGATGCAGCAACTCTTCGACCACGGTCGGCTCGCCGGGACGGGGTACCTCTCCATCCTCCCCGTGGACCAGGGGATCGAGCACTCCGCCGGGGCGAGCTTCGCGCCGAACCCCATCTACTTCGACCCCGAGAACATCGTGAAGCTCGCAATCGAAGGCGGATGCAACGCCGTGGCGAGCACCCTGGGCGTCCTCGGCTCCGTGGCCCGCAAGTACGCGCACAGGATCCCCTTCGTCATGAAGATCAACCACAACGAGCTGTTGAGCTACCCCACCAAGTACGACCAGATTCTCTTCGCGTCCGTGGAGCAGGCCTACGACATGGGGGCCGTCGCCGTGGGGGCGACGATCTACTTCGGCAGCGAGGAGTCCGACCGGCAGATCCAGGAGGTCTCGGCGGCCTTCCAGGCGGCCCACGAACTCGGGATGGCGACGATCCTCTGGTGCTATCTGCGCAACAACGCCTTCAAGACGAGCGAGAAGGACTACCATCTGGCGGCGGACCTCACGGGCCAGGCCAACCATCTCGGCGTCACCATCCAGGCGGACATCATCAAGCAGAAGCTTCCGGAGAACAACGGCGGATACACCGCCATCAAGTTCGGCAAGACGGATAAGGCGGTGTATACGACCCTCTCGTCGGACCACCCCATCGACCTCACCCGGTACCAGGTGGCCAACTGTTACATGGGGCGCGCCGGCCTCATCAACTCCGGCGGGGCGTCGGGCGCCAACGACCTGGTCGACGCCGTGAAGACGGCCGTCATCAACAAACGCGCCGGCGGTATGGGGCTCATCCTCGGCCGGAAGGCCTTCCAGAAACCCATGAAGGAGGGCGTGGAGATCATTCACGCCGTGCAGGACGTCTACCTCGAGAAGGGCGTCACCATCGCCTGACCCTGCACTGAATGCCGGGGGTGCGCAGACCGTGCGCGCCCCTTTTTTATTGGGGCGACGGTCTGCTGACCCGGGCCTTCCCGCGCTTCTCCTCGATGTCGAGGCAGAGCACGGTGACCCCGGCAAGCTCCTTCTCGGAGAACGCATGCGAGAAATCCTCGCCGGCGTATTTCTTCATGAGCGCCACAAGGGCCCTGTTCTTCTCGTCATTGTCCCCGACCACCCGTACTGTACCGGAGGCTATGGCGCTTCGATAGTCCATGCCGTAGTCGCAGGGGTGCGGCCCCGCCGTCAGGGCGGTTCCCACCTCCGTCTGCAGGCAGGCTTTGGGATTCTTCCGAAGGATATCCATTCTCCGGCCTTCGTGGGCGCAGTGCAGGTAGAGGGCCGAGCCGCACAGCACGAAGTTCATGGGAACCACATAGGGCTCATCTCCGTCGCAGAGCCCCAGATGCCCAACCAGCGCTTCATGAAAAATTCCGTCGATGGCCCCTTCGTCCGTAATCTCCCGGTCGGCTCTTCGCATGTTCCGATTCATCATGGCCACGCTCCCGTCTGATATACTTGCTTTCAGTGCATTATAGAGAAAGTTCGGAGGCTTTCATAGTGCGTCACGGCGCCGCGTTTTTCACACGAAGGGTTCTCAAGACGGGGCTGCTCCTCCTGATGCTCTCTTCATGGAGCGCTCAAACCTCCGCGGACACCTCCGAATGGGGGCAGTCCGTCCCCGGCGTCCTGCGTCGGTTCGTGCCGAAGGGGAGGGAGATCGCGCTGACCTTCGACGCCTGCGGCGGCCCGAAGGGCTCCGCCGTGGACCGGGAGCTGCTGGATCTCCTCCGGAGGGAGAAGATCCCCGCCACGCTCTTCATCAGCGGCCGGTGGCTCGAGAAGAACGAGGGGACGGCCCGGGAGCTGGCGGCCGACCCTCTCTTCCTCGTCGCGAACCACGGCCTGAACCATCGCCCTCTGTCCGTCTCGGGGCGCTCCGCCTACCGCATTCAGGGGACCCGCTCCCCCGACGAGGTCCGGCGGGAGATCGGCGAAAACGCCGCCCTTCTCGCCGGCCTCACGGGCACGACGACGACCCTCTTCCGCTCCGGCACGAACCACTACGACGAGGCGGCCGTGCGTCTGGCGGAGGCGATGGGGCACAAGGTCGTGGGCTACACCCTGAACGGCGACGGCGGCGCGACCTCCCCCCGAAAGAGGATCGTCGACGGTCTTCTCGCCCTCACAGGCGGCGAGATCGTCCTCTTTCACATGAACCGCCCCGAGGGCGCCACATTCGAGGGGCTCCGCGACGCTCTCCCCGAGCTGAAGCGGCGGGGCTTCCGCTTCATTCTCCTCTCCGATCGCCCCCTGCGTCCCTGAGGTCGTCCTCCCCTTCGCCGGGAGGAACGTACCCGCGGCCTCTCTGACAGGGAACGCCCGCGAGTTCGAGCAGCACCTCCCGCACCCGCCTCGCCCTGCTTCCGTCTGCGAGGGCGATGAGCCGGTCCCCCACGGCGAGCACCGTGTCCCCGCGGGGCAGTATCTTTTCATCCCCGCGCAGGACGTGCACCAACAGGCACCCCTTCGGCAGCGCTGCCTCGCGGATCGCCCGGCCGTCCAGGGGCGACCCCGGACAGATGGACGCCTCGAGCAGGAGGTCCCTCTGACCCCGGCTGTCGGCGGACCTTCTCAGAAGCCGGACGAGCAGGGCGTCGTATATGGGGCGCGCCTTCAGAAGGTCGGCCGTCATATGGGCCGTGAGCGCGACGAGGGACACGGCGAGCAGATGGGAGAAGGAGCCCGTCATCTCCGTGATGAGAAGGATGCCCGTTATGGGAGCCCGGACAACGGCGGTGAAGAACCCCGCCATGCCGACCACGAGAAAGTTCGTCACCGTGGACGGGTCGACGCCGCAGAGCTGGGCGACGGCCGTCCCGTAGAGGGCGCCAAGGGCCGCTCCCTGGGCGAGCATGGGGAGGAAGATGCCGCCCGGCGCGCCTGAGCCGAAGGAGAAGGCCGTGAAGAGCAGGTTGACGAGAAAGAGCGACAGGATGAAGCCGAGGGAGCCGCCGTGGTGCGCCAGGTGCTCCACCATGGGGTGCCCCCCGCCGAGGACCAGGGGCAGCGCGGGGCCGACAATGACGGCGGCCAGGGCGGGCAGGACGATTCGATACCTGGGCGCAACGGCGATCTTTCCGTAGAGGTCCTGCACCGAGAGGATCACCCGGCAGAAGAGCGCGCCCCCCACCCCGCAGAGGACGCCGAGGAGCAGGAGGTACCCGTACAGTCCGAGGGGAAGGGGCTCCGGGGCGCCGAAGGAGAAAATGGGACCGAGGCCGAAGACGTACTTGGAGACGGCATCCGCCGCGAGAGAGGCCGTCATGGCCGAGAGCAAAATCAACGGGGAGAAGCTCTTGTGCACCTCCTCGAGGGCGAAGACCACGCCGGCGAGGGGGGCGTTGAAGGCCGCCGAAAGCCCTGCGGAGGCGCCGCTCGAGATCATGAGGCGCTCCTCCAGGGTGTCCTTCTTTCCCAGCCGGGCGATGCCCTTGCCGGAGGCCGAACCGATCTGAATCGACGGACCCTCCCGGCCGAGGGACAGGCCGAGGGCGATGGACAGGGCCCCTCCCAGGAACTTCGCGGTAAGGACGCGCCACCAGTTCATGGAGATCTGTCCGAGGAGCTCGCCCTCCACCTGGGGGATGCCGCTCCCCCGGGCGAGGGGCTCCCACTCCATGATCCGGCCTATGACCCAGGCCGCGAGGCACCACAGGGGGACGAGCAGAGGGATAGGGATGGGCTCCTCGCCCGAGAGGGCGAAGAACGAAAAGCGCTCCGCCTGACCGAGGAGGATGCGGTAGAGGATCGAGGCGAACCCGGCCGTCAGCCCCACGGCGAGCCCCTGGAAGATCACGTGGACACGGTATCCACTTCCTCCGGCAAGGAGGGAGAACCCTTTCATCGTCACAGGCCGCACCTTTCCGGACATACTCCTGTTCTTGTCCATCTTCCGGGGACTCGTTCACACCCTCTCGGCCCGGCCGTCGCCGTAGGAACGACCGGCAGCCGCAGGCAACCCGGTGCCGAGATCGGGGCCTTCATCGCTCGCCCTGACATCCGTCCGAACAGCATAGGACCATGCTCCTTCAGCCCGGTTTTCCTATACAATTACCCCATATCCCCGGCAAAAGCAAGGTGAGATCCGTGCAAAAAATGGACGAAGCAACGTTTCGCTCTTCAATCGTGGAGAATTTTTTCGGGACGGCACGCCTCTGGGGGGCCTTCGCCACCTCGCGGACGACGGAAATCGACGGGTGCCTCTGCGTGTGCATCG
>CALCQG010000172.1 GCA_937897575.1 uncultured Synergistales bacterium
AAGAGCCCGGACCGTGTTCTCCCCCGTGGCCTGCCCCTGGATCAGCTCGGGGTAGACATCCTCTCCGGCGAGGATGTTGGGGATGGAGACGCGGGGTGCCCGCACCATGGCCCAGCCCACGATCGCCTCGAGGGTTCCGAAGCGGTACAGGACCGTCATGAAGCGGTCCCGCATCATGGCCTCCACCGCGAGGGTCCCGCTGGCACCGGCGGCGCAGGCCGTTCTCGCGAGGAGGTCGGCCCCCTCCCCCTCGAAGACGGCCCGTCCGCGAAGGGCCGCCCGCGCGCGCTCCCTCGCCCCCGAAGAGAGCCCCGGCGCCAGGGAGAAGACCGCTTCATAGCCGGCCCTCTCGAGACGGTCGGCGCAGTCCATGAGCGGCGGCAAGAGACGGTCGACCTCCGACCCCCTGCTCCCCGGAAAGAGGGCGACGGTTCTGTTCCCTGCCTCGGGCGGGGTCGGCACTGCCGGAAAGAGGTCCACCATGGGGTGCCCCCGCCACTCCGACGGGACGCCCCGTTCGGAGAGGAAGTCCTGTTCGAAGCGGTACAGAGGCAGGCAAAGGTCCACGTTTCGGGCAAGAAACCGGACCCTCCAGGAACGCCACGCCCAGACGGCCGGCGGGACGGCATACACCACAGGTCTTGTCCATCCGCCCTTCCTGAGGCCGGCGATGAACGGAAAGTGGAAGTCCGAACTGTCGATGACGACCACGGCCGACGGTCTCCGAGCAAGGACGGCCTCCGTGAGCCTCCTCTTGAGGTCGACGAGCCGCGGAAGCGCCGCCAGCACGCCCTTTAACCCCATGATGTGCAGCTCCGAGTAGTCGGCGACCGCTTCGCCGCCTTCGGCAACGGCCTTCGGCCCGAGCATTCCGCAGACGGCACCGTCATACCCGCCATCTCGCAGGCCCTTGATGACCCCTGCGGCATAGCCATCGCCCGAGGCCTCGCCGCAGCTGACGAAGATGCCGCCCACCTCCGGCATCAGGCCTCGATTCCCTCCAGGGCCATGTCGGAGGCCAGGGCGAAGGCGCGTACTTCGTCCGGGTTCAGGATGATCGTGCGGTCCGCCTCCACGGCGAGGCACGTCAGGCCCGCCGTCCTCATCCCCTCGAGGGTCCGAAGGCCCACCACGGGGATGTCGAAGCGCTCGTCCTGGTCGGCGCGCATCATCTTCACCACGACGCCGCCCCTGCCGCCGAGGATGGCCCCTGCCCGCCGGATCATCTCGTCCGTCCCCTCCATGGCCTCCACGGCCACGACGGAACGCTTCGCCACGACGATCGCCTGGCCGAAGGAGAGAGGCAGGATGGCCGAGAGGATCTTCCGTCCGTAGTCCACGTCCTCCCGCTCCTGGTCCGTTACGGCCCGGCCGCCGATGGGGCCGGAGGGGGCGATGGCGTCCCCGATGAAGGCCCGATACGGTATGACGGAGAACCCCGCCGCCTCGAAGGCCCCCACC
>CALCQG010000173.1 GCA_937897575.1 uncultured Synergistales bacterium
GGTAGAGAGAGTGAGAGAACGACTTAAGGATACCCGGACGCCGCCCCTTTCGTCCACTGCACGGAGGATGAAAGACGCTCCTCGGTTCATAGCGCCCTGAGGGTATGCCGGCCCCCACTATCTTGGGATGGACGGGCCGCCGTAAGTGGGTCCGTCACCGCCCTACGGGACCAGGGCTCGCCGCACCCGGGCGGTCGTCCGCGTCGCTCGATCCCGGGGGCCTTCCCTCGACGGGGACACGGGCGCTCTGTGTTCGCGCCGGTCGGGAAGAGCCCTTTTCCCGCCCGCTGCCCGCACCTTCTCCGAAGCGCACTCGCCATGAGGCGCTTCCCCCCTCCCTTGGGGACAGAGGGCAGTCTTGCTATAATAGCAACTGGCATAACCGTGGAGGAGCGACGGGGTCGTCGCCTTCCCAGTATTTCGTGTCTCATGAAAGGAGAATACCATGAAGAAAAGGACCCTGTGCAGCGGTGTCTCCATGCTTGGCGCGGTGGACTGGAACCGCACCCTGTTCGACGCTCTCATCCCCCTGCCCGACGGGACGAGCTACAACGCCTACCTCGTCGAGGGCACCGACAAGACGGCCCTCATCGACACTACGGACCCCGCTCTCGCCCATGTCCTCCGGGCCCAGCTCGACGACGTGGAGAAGGTGGACTACCTCATCTCCCTCCACACGGAACAGGACCACTCGGGGCTCCTCCCCGAGCTCCTGAAACGCTACCCCGGCGCCAAGGTCCTCTGCTCGCCCAAGGCGAAGGAGCTTCTGAAGGACCACCTGCATCTCGACGACGAGGTGCTCCGGACCATGGGCGACGGCGAGACCCTGTCCCTGGGCGGCAAGACCCTCACGTTCCTCCATACGCCGTGGGTCCACTGGCCCGAGACCATCTGCGCCTACCTTCAGGAGGACAAGATCCTCTTCTCCTGCGACTTCTTCGGGTCCCACCTTGCCACGTCCCGGATGTTCGCCGGACGGGACCAGGCCATCTACCTGGGGGCCAAGCGCTACTACGCCGAGATCATGATGCCCTTCCGGTCCATGATCCGGAACAACATGAAGAAGCTCGAGGGGTACTCCTTCAGCATGATCGCGCCGAGCCACGGCCCCGTCTACGACGAGCCGGACTTCATCCTCGACGCCTACCGCGACTGGATCTCCGACAGGGTCGCGAACGTGGCCGTCATGCCCTATATCTCCATGCACGGCAGCACGGGGATGATGGCGGACCATCTGCTGGACGCCCTCGTGGAGCGGGGCGTGGAGGTCCAGAAGTTCGACCTCTCCGTCACGGACATCGGCCGCCTCGCCATGAGCCTCGTGGACGCCGCCACCCTCATCGTGGGGTCGCCCGCCGTCCACGTCGGCCCTCACCCCGTGGTGGTCTCGACGGCCTACCTGGCCGGCGTCCTCCGCCCGAAGCTCCGGCACACGGCCATATTCGGCTCCTACGGGTGGGGCAACAAGATCGCCGAGGAGATCGCGAAGCTCGTCTCGGGCCTCAAGGCGGAGCACCTGGGCACGGTCATCTGCAAGGGCATGCCGGGGGAGGAGCAGTTCGCCGCCCTCCTTTGGGGTTGCTTTGGGGATATTATACGCCATTTGGGGCCTGGGCACGGTCATCTGCAAGGGCATGCCGGGGGAGGAGCAGTTCGCCGCCCTCGATGCACTCGCCGCGGACATCGCCGCGAAGCACGCGGCCCTCTGAGGAGCGGCCTCGCCATGAGGAGGAGCGCCGCGCTGTCGCGGGAGACGGTCCGGGTGGCGGTGGTCCAGGCCGCCTCAGTGATCATGGACAAGCGCAAGACCATCGCGAAGGCCCTGAAGCTCATCGAGGAGGCCGCCGGACGGGGCGCGAAGATCATCCTCTTTCCCGAGGCCTTCATCCCCTGCTACCCGAGGGGGCTCACCTTCGGCTCTGTGGTGGGAAGCCGGTCCCCCGAGGGCAGAAAGGACTGGGGGCGGTACTACGACAACTCCGTGGACGTGCCGGGCCCCGAGACCGAAATTCTCGGGCAAGCCGCCGCCGCGGCCGGGGCGTACCTCGCCATCGGCGTCATGGAGCGCGACGGAGGCACCATCTACTGCACCATGGTCACCTTCGGCCCCGACGGGCAGCTGCTGGCCAAGCACCGGAAGCTCAAGCCCACGGGGAGCGAGCGGCTCATCTGGGGGGAGGGGGACGGAAGCACCCTCTCCGTCGTGGAGACGCCCTGGGGCATCATGGGCGGCCTCATCTGCTGGGAGAACTACATGCCTCTCGCCCGGAGCGCCATGTACGCCCAGGGGGTCTCGATCTACCTGGCCCCCACGGCGGACCAGCGCGACGGCTGGCAGTGCTCCATGCGCCACATCGCCCTGGAGGGGCGGTGCTACGTCCTGTCGTGCAACCAGTTCGTCACGAAGGACATGTACCCCAGAGACCTGGCGTGCTACAAAGAGCTCGCCGCCCAGCCGGACCTCATGTGCCGGGGGGGCAGCGCCATCGTCGACCCCCTGGGAAACTACGTGGCGGGCCCCGTGTGGAACAGGGAGGAGATCATCGTGGCGGACCTCGACATGGGGAACGTCATAGACGCCCGGTTCGACTTCGACGTGGTGGGGCACTACGCCCGCCCCGACGTGTTCACCCTCATGGTGGACCTCGAGGAGAAGGCCGGCACCATGGCCTACCACGACGACGGGCTCGCCTTCGAGCCCTGCTGCGGGGACGGCGAGCCGGAATAACAGAAGACCTTCCACCAGATACCGAAAGATTTCAGACACCGGATGAGGGACAGGGGCATGCCTCCTGTCCCTCCTTTTTGTCGATTGGGCTCCGGCGGTCTTTTTGCGCTCCCCCGAGGCCGGCTGTCCGCCCTCCGGAGCAGGGGAGTTCCTGTACGTCCCCTCTCTCGCTGAAGGCCGCCGACGGCGCTCTCCGGTCACAAGACGCGTTCCCCGGATCGGGAGGATGCCCTGTTTTTTTCGAGAGCCCCTGCCCCTCTGGCGTTCCTCTGGTCTCCCTGCGACGTCTCGAGCAGTCCGACGGGACAGCACCCACCGTTCGCTCCATACCGGGAAGCTCCCGACCGGAGAGGAAGAGCCTGTGCCGCCGCCAGGAATCCAAGCCACAAGAGAGGCCCGTCGGGTCGAGAGACTCACTCCAAAGGACCTGTTCCCCTCGTGTCAGGGCAGGGCCTTCACGCTCCGTACTCGTCGAGAGAGCGCTGGAGGGACTCCGCGAACCTGCCGACGTGGAGTCCGTCCACAAAGGAGTGGTGGACCTGCACGGAGAACGGAAGGACGGTCCGCGCCTCCCGCTCGAAGTACTTCCCCCAGTCGAACAGCGGGGTGGCGTTGTCCCGCCTCCCCGAGACGGTATGGGAGATATGGGTGTAGGACACCCAGGGGAGCGGCGAGAACTGGAACACGTCGTTGCCCAGAGGCCCCGTGAAATACTCCCTCTGCTCCTCGGCGGCCTTCGCGGCGGCGGCCACATACTCCTCCATGGAGTCCCTCATCTCGGCGCGCACGACCTTGAAAAGCTCCGTCTCCCCGTCGAGCCAGGTGAAGGCGGTGTCTATTCTGTCGAACAGCACGACCCGGCCGTCCACGAAGCGGTACCGGAACTCCTCGATGGCGTTCGCGCACCTCGAGACGGCGAAGATCAGCGCCAGAGTGAAGGAGAGCCCCCGCTCCCTCGTCCACCGCAGAAAGTCGGTGACGTCCAGCTCGAAGGTTACACAGAACGCCGGTTCAACACAGTCCCTGAAGACCGAGCAGTGGATCGCCCGCTTCCAGTTCTTCTCGTCGATGACGGTGTATCGTCCAGACATTGCCGTCCCTCCCTGCAAACAAACTCCGGAGCTCCTCACGGGGAGCGCCCATCGAATTCCGGGAATGCGAGGCCGACCGTTCCCCGGGCGAAGGCGCCGCGGAGGGGCATGGCGAGCCCCCGCAGGAAGAGTATAGTGCCCCGGACCGGCGTGGTCAAAACCGCGCAGTCCAGCCCTTCGCCCGGTCCATTTGCCGAGAGGATTTGACAGCGTCGAACCGTTGTGGTACGGTACCGCCATTCGAAGTATGGAGGC
This sequence comes from uncultured Synergistales bacterium, assembly GCA_937897575.1. Taxonomy (GTDB): domain Bacteria; phylum Synergistota; class Synergistia; order Synergistales; family Aminobacteriaceae; genus CALCQG01. The sequence goes on from CALCQG010000173.1 coordinate 4,075, forward strand.
GCTTTTTGTGAGACGAAACACCATGCTCAGTCAAAATTGGTGGTGGCAGGCCTAGACGCCTGCCCCACGTGACCACGGAGATCGCGAGCTCAGCACCATAAGCGCGTTCATCCGGCCGCGGAGGCAGGTCCTGAAAGGGATCATCTTCCGCGGTCTGTTTTTTCCCGAAGGGGGAGGGCCGACAAGGGCCCTCCCCCTTTTCATATTCCGGAGCAAAGGAGGTGCGCGTCTTGGGAACCTGAAGGAGCGGGAACACGTACTGCGATCCACGTCGGACAAGCGATCGGTACCGAAAAAATACGGGAAGACCCAATGAAAGGAGAGCAATCGCAATGACAACGAAACTGCCCATGTACTTCGGAGAATTCGGAGGACAGTACGTCCCGGAGACCCTCGTTCCCATCCTCGAGGAGCTGGAAAACGCCTACGTGACGTGCACGGAGGACCCCTCCTTCGGCCGGGAGCTCTCGGCGCTGCTGAAGAACTACGTCGGCCGCCCGTCGCCCCTCTACTTCGCCTCCCGCATGACGGAGGCCCTGGGGGGCGCGAAGATCTACCTGAAACGGGAGGATCTGAACCATACGGGGTCCCACAAGATCAACAACGTCCTGGGGCAGGTGCTCCTGGCTCGGCGCATGGGGAAGAAAAAGGTCATCGCCGAGACGGGCGCCGGGCAGCACGGCGTCGCCACGGCCACGGCCGCCGCGCTCTTCGGCATGGAGTGCGTGGTCTACATGGGGGAGGAGGACGTCCGGCGCCAGGCTCCGAACGTGGCGCGCATGAAGATCCTCGGCGCGAAGGTGGTCTCCGTGACGTCGGGGCAGGGGACCCTCAAGGACGCCGTGGACGAGGCCTTCCGCGTCTGGGAGGGAGAGGCCTCCGAGACCTTCTACGTCATCGGCTCCGCCCTGGGGCCCCACCCGTACCCCACCATGGTGCGGGACTTTCAGAGGATCATCGGCGTGGAGGCGAGGGCCCAGATCCTCGAGGCGGAGGGACGGCTGCCCGATGCGGTGGTGGCCTGCGTCGGCGGCGGAAGCAACGCCATAGGCGCGTTCCACGCCTTCGTCCCCGATGAGGGCGTCGCCCTCGTTGGGGTGGAGGCCGGGGGCAAGGGCATCGCCTCGGGCCTCCACGCCTCCGCCATGGCGGTGGGGCGGCCGTCGGTGCTCCACGGCTTCTACTCCTACGCCATGATCGGCGAAGCCGGCGATGTCCTGCCCCCCTACTCCATCTCCGCCGGGCTGGACTACCCGGGGGTGGGGCCCGAGCACAGCCACCTCGCCAGGACGGGGCGGGCGACCTACGTCTCCGCGACGGACGACGAGGCGGTGGATGCCTTCTTCCGACTCAGCCGCCTGGAGGGCATCATACCGGCCCTCGAAAGCGCCCACGCCCTCGCCTACGCCATCAGGACGGCCCCCTCCCTGCCGAGGGACAGGATCCTTCTGGTGAACCTCTCCGGCCGAGGGGACAAGGACCTGGACACCGTACTGGACCTCGCGGGCAAAGGGGTGGCGGCGGAGGGGGAAAAGACGGTATAATGACCCCGCACCGCGCTTCATGGATCTTTCGCCGCGCGGACGAGAACGGACAATGAGGAGGAGATTGCATGGATTGGGGACGGGCTCCGGCGGATACCATGGTCGTTCCGTCAAAGAACATCACCCTTCGGGACGTGGTTCAGGCCGCGGCCGACGGGGTCGACACGGTAGACGGCCTTCTCGGGCACTTCGACGTGGAGGAGGGGACGGCGGGGACGGAGGAGTTGCAGCCCATCCTCGACGTGTTCATCCCGGCCATCGCGCGCCTTCGAAGCGGCCAGTGCGGTGGCGGCTGATCGGGCTGCTCGGGCAGCTGTTAGCCGCCCATGAAGGGAAACGGGGCTTCCCCTACGACAGGGGAGCCCCGTTTTTTTGCGCCCTAGGGCTCTCCTTGGCCCTCATGGCGCCCTCTCTCACAGGGGGTCGGTCTTGACGCGGCGAAGCCGGTCACAGGGCAGCCCGTTTTTCCCTCTTCGGCTTCGGCAGCGGCGTCGCCGCCGCGAGAAGAGGCAAGACCTCGCGGCAGAGAGTTTCGTCGTCGATGTCGAGGATGTAGTGCTCCCTCGCACCGGCATAGGGGACCCCTGTCCCGGCCCTCTCCATGAGCCCGGCCACGCAGTCCAGCTTCTTGACGTACACCGTGTTGTCGCACACGAGAAGGACGGGTCTCTCGTCGAGATACACCATGTATTCGCCGAACATCTTTCGGTACCGGACGGACCCGGCACCCCGCACGCTCTCGCAGACGTACTCGATGAACTCCTCCGACGTGGCCATAGGGACCTCCTGTGTGCGGCCCTTCAGGGGAAGGGCCGTGTGCCCGTTCTCGATCTGTTCTCGGTCCATCCGATACCCTTCGGCTTTCCAGATCGGCGACGAGGCGGGTTCCGGCACGGCCGGGGTCCGGGGGCCTACTTCACCCGCATGGAGTTCAGGATCACCGAGACGGAGCTGAGGGTCATGGCCCCCTCGGCGATGACGGGGTGGAGCAGGGCCGCCATGGCCAGCGGGATGGCCACCAGGTTGTAGGCGAAGGCCCAGAAGAGGTTCTGCCGGATCACCGAGAAGGTCTTTCGGGAGATGGAGACCGCATCGGCGATGCGGGAAATCCCTCCCTTCACGATGATCACGTCGGCGCTGTCGATGGCCAGATCGGTCCCCGAGCCCACCGCCGCGCCCACGTCCGCTCCCTTGAGGGCGGCGGCGTCGTTCATGCCGTCCCCGGCCATGAGCACCTTGCCTCCCCGGGCCTGAAGACGCCGGATGAGGTCGAGCTTCCCGTCGGGCCGGACCCCGGCGTACACCTCCGTGATCCCCACCCGCTTCGCCACGGCCCGGGCGGTCTTCTCGTTGTCCCCCGTGGCCATGACGCAGGTTATCCCCATGTCGGCAAGGCGCCTGACCCCCTCCACGGCGTCGTCGCGCAGGGGGTCCTCCACGGCGATGAAGCCCGCCCGCTCCCCGTTCCTCCGGACCTCCACCACGGTGCGCCCCAGCTCGAGGTGCCCGTCGTACAGCCCGCTCTCCCGGGGCCGCCCCACGAAGTAGGCCGCGCCGTTCACCGTGCCCTCTATGCCCTCTCCCACGATCTCTTTCACGTCCTCCACGGGAAGGCGGGTCAAAGACGCCTCCGCGATGGCCTTGGCGAGGGGGTGGTTCGAGAAGGACTCCAGCGACGCCGCGGCGTCCAGGTCCCCGGCGGAGAGGTCCGTCTCCGTCACGGCTGGGCGTCCCTCGGTGATGGTCCCCGTCTTGTCCAGCACCACCACCGAGACCTCCCGGGCGGTCTGGATGGCCTCGGCGTTCCGGATGATGAGCCCCCGCCTGGACGCCGCCCCCGTCCCGGTGATGAGCGCCATGGGCGTGGCGAGGCCCAAGGCGCAGGGGCACGCGATGACGATGGTGGAGATGAAGGCGAACACGGCGAGGGAGAGGGGGTCCCGCAGATCGGTGGCCCAGGGCAGCCAGCGCCCCGCCCAGTCAAGCAGCGGCGTGAAGCGTTCGGCCCCGAAGTACCAGAGCAGCCCGGCGATCCCCGCCAGTGCCGCCACCGCCGGGACAAAGGAGTTGGTCACCCTGTCGGCGAAGGCCTGAATGGGGACCTTGGCCCCCTGGGCCTCCTGGATGAGGGACACCATCCGGGCGAGGAAGCTGTCCTCACCCACGCGGGTCGCCCGGAGGGAGACCGCTCCGGTGAGGTTGAGGGAGCCCCCCGTCACCTCGTCGCCGAGGCCCTTCGTCACGGGGAGGGACTCCCCCGTGATCATGGACTCGTCCACCGACGTGGCCCCCTCGATCATCACGCCATCGGCCGGGATGCGCTCCCCGGGGCGCACCAGAAGGGTCATCCCCGCCTGGACCGCCTCGATGGGGACGAGGAGCTCCCGGTCCCCCTCCATCACCCTGGCCTCCCGGGCCTGGACGGCGAGCAGGGACCGTATCTCCTTGGAGGCCCTGTCCCGGAGGTGGGATTCGATGTACCGCCCCGTGATGTGGAGCGCCATGATCATGGCCCCCACGGCGCCGAAGGAGATCACCGGCAGCCCGAGAAACGAGAGGACAGCCGTGGTCCACGCCGCCGCGGACCCCGCCACCACCAGGACGTCCATGTTGGCGTGCCCGTGGGTGAGGGCGATCCACGCCCCCCGGACGGAGTCCCGCCCCGCCCAGAAGAGGACCAGGGCGCCGCCCAGGACCTCGGCCCAGGGGTAGCCGGGCACGTGACGCCCCATCATGTGCAGGGCCATGAGCCCCATGAGGGGGGCGGTGACGGCCCACGACAGGATGAGGTTCCTCCGCACCCGGGCGTAGCGCTTTGTCTCGAGGTCCTGGGGGCGTTCGTGGGAGACCTCGTAGCCGGCGCTTCGCACCGCCTCCTCCAGGGTCTCCCGGGGAATCTCCCGTCCGGAGACCACGAAGGCCGTCTCCGTGGCGAGGTTCACCGCGGCGAAGTCCACGCCCTCCACCTTTCTCAGGGCGCGCTCCACCATACGGGCGCAGGTGGCGCACGTCATTCCCGTCACGGTCAGGCTCGTCTTGAACTGTCGCTCGTTCCCCTCCATGCGCTCCTCCTTCGGGGCCGCTCGCCCTCCCCCCGGAGGGAGAGCGCCCCTTCTTGCGACGTTCAGCTTCTGAGCGTCGCCTCGTACCCGGCGTCGGCCATGATCTTTTTGGGCGTCTCGCCGTCGGGGGCCTCCACGGACACGGTCTTCTCCTCCACGGAGATGACGTAGTCCTTCAGCCCTGCAGCCTCCATGGCCTTCGCGATGCGCATCTTGCAGTGGTCGCAGGTCATGTCGGGCACTGAATAGGTAAATCTGGACATCATACACTCCTCCTCTCTGCTGCATCGTTTGTGAAAGGTCTTCTCTTTACATGTATTATAGCAGGGGAGAGCGAAAAATCATACTATATTTATATGGTTTTTATCGCCTCGCCTCCCGCGGACGGAGCGCCCCACCCTCTGCACGGGAGAGAAACCCACCCTTGACAAAGGGGTGCGGGCACCCCATGATGAAATCGTGAACCCGTCGCCGCGGACGGCGTCCCTTGCAGGAAACGGGCACCCGGAGAGCCGGGAGCCCCATGGAGGGGCTGCGCGTCGCAAAACCATACAGGAGGAAGCCCATGACACCTCATGATCGGTATGCATCTCTGCCGGAGCGGCTCTCCGGCGAAGCGTATCTCTTCAGGAGCGTCCGAAGGGCGTTTGGCCCCCTCTGCGCCGCAGCGCTGCTCGTCATGACGTGCCGGAGCGCCCTCGCCGCCCCGCCCCCTGCCCTCATGGAGCTCGCCTACTCCCGCAACCACATGATGCGGACGGAGTGCTTCCGTTTCACCCTTGACGAGGAGGATGGGCAGGTCCTCTTCGACTGCTGGCTCCCCGCCCAGAGGGGGGACATCGTCTTCGAGAGGCGGGAGGTGGAGCGATCGGACATGGAGGCCCTGCGGCTCCTCGCTCTGGAGCACGACCTCCTGGGGCTCGCGGAGAGGAACGGGAACGGCTCGAAGGACCTCTCTGCCGGTCCGTTCGTCCGGGACCAGACCACCTACTCCCTCTCCGCCCGGTGGTCCGACGGCACGACCCTCTCGAGCCGGTCATCGGCTCCAGACGCCGTGGAGGCCTTCTTCAGAAAGCTGGCCAACCGCCTGAACGGCACGCCCTGGGCGCTGAAAGGGAGCAAGGGAGGCCTCGAATCGGGGGCCTTCAGCGGCCCGGTCCACACCGGCACGGCCTCGGGGGTGACCATCGCGTACCCGGCAGCGTCCCGGGCGGTGTTCGGGGCGTCGGCGCGGATCGACCTCCCCGGCGAAAACGGCACCGTGGTGACCCTCAGGAAGGAACCCGGAACGACCTACGAGGAGCGCATCCACAAGGTGCTGGGACGGCGCGCCGAGCCGGGGTTCGCCTTCTCTCAGGAGACCTTCGGGAAGGCCTCCTGCATCGCCCTGTTCGAGGAGGCCCCCGCCGCCCCCGAGGCGTCCTGCACCCTCCTGATCTTCCCCAACGGCGAGAAGGCCCTCATCACCGTGGAGGCCAGAGGCTCCTCCGGAAGGCTCCTGGACCTTCTGACCCCCGACGTGCTGGCGGTGCTTCACAGTGTGGCCTGGTAGGCGTCCCTCCCTCGGGGCTGAGCCCCCCGCCGGCCGGGACACGAGGGCGGGCAGGTGGGCCGTGGCCCTGCTTGCGGTGCTGGCGCTCCTCCTCCAGGGTTCGGCTTGGGCCGACGCGGGCCTCGAACCGGGGGCCTTCAGCGCCCCCGTGCGGACCTTCTCGGGGGCCGGGGTGACCCTCTCGTACCCGGAAGGGGCCACGGCGGCGATGAACGTCCTGGACAGGGCGATCGTGAACCTCGAGGGCCTCAAGTACACGGTCGCGGCGTGGAAAGGGAAGGCGTTCAGGAGCTACGAGGAGCAGAGGAGGGCTCTGAGGGCCATCGAGGCGAGGGTGGGGGACCTCAGGCTGTTCGAGACCTACGAGAGCACTTTCAAGGGCGCCCGGTGCCTCGTGGCGAAGCAGGCCCCCTCGCCGGAGTCCTACTTTCCGGTGTGCGACCTCTTCGTCTACCCCGATGCGGACACGCTGGTGTACATCTCCGCCCTGCGGAACAGCGTGAAGGGCTCGCTGAAAAAACTGCTGCGACACCAGGATGTGCTCGCCGTGCTCCACAGCGTGACCTGGTAGCTCTTCGCAAGAGGCTCCGCACTGTTTCGTCGCTCAGGGTGCGATCCTCACAATTTTTCGCGCAGCGACAGCGTCGCCCTGTCGGGGCGTTTGGTAGCGCATGCCGCTTTGTTCGTCACGGCGACGTTCCGGCAATCGGGGGGCCGAGACACGGCGATGTCAAATCCTCGGCCGACGGAGCGAGGGGTTCGCCCGGGATCCGGTCATCGTCCCGATCTCCGGGCGGCTCGGACGGCCTCCAGAAGGCCTTTCGCCGCCGCACGGGGGTCCTCCTGGAAGAGGACCGCCGATATGACGGAGACGCCCGACGCCCCGGCCCTGATGGCGAGAGGCGCGTTCTCCGCCGTCACGCCGCCGATGGCCACCACGGGGACGGAGACGGCGCGAACGATCCCGGCGAGCCCCTCCGGCCCGATGGGCCCCGTCTCCTTCTTCTTGGTGCCCGTGCCGAAGACGTCCCCCACGCCGAGGTAGTCCGCCCCGGCGGCCACAGCTCGGAGGGCTTCGGCAGCGGTTCCGGCTGTGACGCCCAGAATTCTGTCCGGCCCGATCATGGCCCGGGCACGCCCGGCCTCCGTGTCCTCCTGGCCGATATGCACGCCGTCGGCGTCCAAAGCCAGGGCGAGGTCGATCCGGTCGTTCACGATGAAGGGGACGCCGGCGGCCCGGACGATATCCCCGACGCGCCGCCCCATGACCAGAAACGCCTCGTCGTCGTGGATCTTGTCGCGGTACTGGACGAGGGTCACACCGCCCGCCAGGGCGAGCCGGACCTTCTCCTCCAGGTTCTCCACGGGGTGGGTCAGCAGATAGAGCGACAGATCGAAGGGCTTCACGATGGATGGAGCCTCCTTTGAAAGGGATGGGGGATCCGTGGCGGTCGGGGACGACATCAGGCCGCCTCCCCCTGTCGGCGAAGACGGCCTGCCCATATCGAAACGTTTCCCTCCGCCGGCATTACCCGGATCAGGTTCAGGGGTCGACGGCCGCTGCCGTCCTCTCAGCCCGCACGGCGCAAGCTCCCCCGCATCCCGGTTTTTCGCAACTATACCCACTCGCCATGGCGGTGTCAAGGCGAAGGGGCGGCGCCGGAAGATCGGCGCCGCCCCACTTGTCCGTTCCCTGTTCCCCGATTACCCGAGGATCTCCTGAAGGTCCTTCTCGGGCGTCGTGATGGGCTGGAGGTTGAACTTCTCCTGAAGCACCTTGAAGACGGGCTCCTTCACGAAGGCCGGCAGGGAGGGCCCGAGCTTCATGTTCTTCACGCCGAGGTACAGCAGCGAGAGCAGGATGCAGACGGCCTTCTGCTCGTACCACGACAGGACGAGGGTCAGAGGCAGACCGTTGATGTCCGTCTGGAAGGCGTCGGCCAGGGCCATGGCGATGCGCACGGCCGAGTAGGCGTCGTTGCACTGGCCCACGTCGAGCAGCCGGGGGATGCCCGCGATGTCGCCGAAGTCGAGCTTGTTGAATCGGTACTTGCCGCAGGCGAGGGTGAGGATCACACAGTCCTCCGGCACGGCCTGGGCGAAGTCCGTGTAGTAGCTCCGCCCCATCTTCGCCCCGTCGCACCCGCCCACGAGGAAGAAGTGCCGGATCTTGCCGGCCTTCACGAGGTCGATGACGGGCTCCGCCACGGAGAGGACGGCGTTGCGGCCGAAGCCGACGGTGATGTACTTCTCCTTGCCGTCCTCCGTGAACCCCGGAGCGGCGAGGGCCGCCTCGATCACGGGGGTGAAGTCCTTGGAGTCCCCGATGTGGACGGCACCGGGCCATGCCACGAGCCCTGTGGTGAAGATGCGGTCCATGTACGTGGCCCGCGGTCTCTGGATGCAGTTGGTGGTCATGAGAATGGCGCCCGGGAAGGCCTCGAACTCCACCTGCTGGTTCTGCCACGCGCTGCCGTAGTTCCCCACGAGGTGCTTGTACTTCTTCAGCCCGGGGTAGGCAAGGCACGGGAGCATCTCTCCGTGGGTGTAAACGTTGACGCCCTTGCCCTCGGTCTGCTGGAGCAGAAGGTCCAGGTCCTTCAGGTCGTGCCCCGACACGAGGATGGCCTTCCCCTTGACCGGGGTGACGCGCACCTTCGTGGGCTCCGGGTGCCCGTAGACGCCCGTGTTCGCCCCGTCGAGGAGCTCCATGACGGAGATGTTCCACTTGCCCGCGTCCATGGCCTGGGCCACGAGGTCGTCCACGGAGGGCGTCTCGCCGCCGAGGTAGTTCATCTTCTCGTGGAGGAAGCCGTACAGCTTGGGATCTTCATGACCGAGGACCTTGGCGTGGTCCATATACGCGGCGCTGCCCTTAAGCCCGAGGAGGATCAGGTCCCGAAGCCCCTGGACCACTTCGCCGTACTTTTTGCTCCAGGCCTCGGGGTTGACCTTCCCGCCCGCTGCGACCATCTCGTCCCTGGTGGCCGGGATCGCGTCCGTCGCGGGGCCGCTGAGTGCCTCGGGCGTGCAGCCAGCCTTCTGACAGGCGTCCTCGTAGAGCTTCCTCGCCCGGTCCCGCATCGCTCCCGCCCGGCGGATCAGGGCCTCAAGGCGGGATTCGTCGAAGTTCACGTTGGTCACGGTGGTGAAAAGGGCCTCCATAACGAAGACGTCCACGTCGTGGTCCACGGCGCCGAGGGCTCTGGCGCGGTGGGCGTACATGGATACCCCCTTCGTCACGTGGAGCAGCAGATCCTGAAGCCCCGCCACATCGGGATTTTTCCCGCACACCCCCTGTATGGTGCACCCCGTTCCCTTCGCCGTCTGTTCGCACTGATAACAGAACATGTCACGCACTCCTCCTCTTCACGTAATGTCGTTCCACACCGTCAGTTGTGGGCGAAACGAATCGTCTCCTTGTCCACGATGCCGCCGTGCACCCCCACGGTGAAAACCTTGAGGGCGGTGTTGCGTCCGGCCGCTTCGCAGGCCGACTCGAGGATTCGGGTCAGCCCGCCGCAGCAGGGGACCTCCATCCGGACCACGGTGATGTGGTCGATTTCGTTCTCCCGGATGATTCGGGTCAGCTTCTCCACGTACCGCTGCGCGTCGTCCAGTTTGGGGCACCCGATGAGGCAGACGGCCTTGTCCCCGGTGAGGAAGGTCCTGTGGAACTCGGGGAAGGCGAAGGCCGTGCAGTCCGCCGCCACTACGAGCTCGGCGCCCTTCAGATAGGGGGCGCTCTCCGGCACGAGCTGCAGCTGAATCGGCCAGTTCGGAAGCGTGGGGGCGGGTTCGCCGTGGCTCTCCCGATCCTCTTCGGCATGGCACGGGGACGTGCCCCGCAGGGCCCTCGCCGCGGTCCCGGGGCAGCCGCAGGGAAGAGAGGCCTCGCCCTTGAGCTCCATCTGCCGGCGCCGGACGGCCTCCTCGTCGTAGGGAGCCGCTTCGCGCTCCTCGAAGGTGATGGCGCCCTGCGGACACTCGCCGATGCAGTCCCCCAGCCCGTCGCAGTAGATGTCGCTCACGAGCTTCGCCTTACCGTCCACGATGGCTATTGCGCCCTCATGGCAAGCCGTGGCGCACTGGCCGCACCCGTCGCACTTCTCCTCGTCGATGGTGATGATCTTTCTCAGCACGGTCTTCCCCTCCTCGTCGTTCTCCGCTGTGGAGCCCAGGGACGTCTTCCCCATATGATCCACGAACTCGCTCGTCATTCGCTTGAGCGTATCGCCCAGGACGCACTCGTCGAAAGGACAGTTGTCCTTGTTGCCCAGCAGACAGTGGATGCCCTGCGGGGCATCCCCTTCGATGATGGCGAAGATGTCGAGGAGGGTGATCTCGGTGGGGTCCTTCAGCAGCTCGAACCCACCCGAGGGGCCTCGCGTGGAGCGGACAAGCCTGGCGCGAACGAGCCGTTGGAACACCTTCGCCAGATGGGACTCCGACACGTCCAAGGCGATCGCCATCTCCTTGGCGCTCATCCGTCCGCCCTTCCGCAGTAGCCCCATTCCGTGCAACGCCAGCGTTACAGCCTCCGAGATGACGACAACCTCGCTCATGGAACGCACTCCCTTCTCTTTTTGGCATTCTAACACCTCAATGCCTTTATGTCAAACCATTCTTTGGTCGTTCACCCACCAGGTCGCCATACCGGCAGATCAGCCTCCGGTCGTCCCCCGGACGTTGAGCCTCCTTCGATCCCCAGCGCGCACCGGGCTCGGTCCGGCCGGCACAGCGCCGTTGCTCTCTGAAACCTCCGACGCTGAGGACGACATATCCATTTTCATCATATGCTATTCCTTTAATAAAAAGAAGAGGGAGCGTGCTATCCGAAAGACGAGGGAAAGGGATCGACGTACAACAGCCACGAAGCGGCGGAGACTTCGGGGTGGAGGAGAGTGCATCCCCTCCGCCTCCCACGTTACCCTTTCCAGACCGACGGCCTCGCGATGAGGAGGACTGTATAGAGCTCGAGACGGCCCATGAGCATGAGAAGACAGAGGACCCACTTGGCCGCCATGGGGATGGCCGAGAAGTTGTCCGTGGGCCCGATGGCGCCGAACCCCGGCCCCGTGTTGCCCAGGGCCGAGGCGCTGCCCGAGACGGCCGTTATGAAGTCGAGGCCGAGGGCGGCGAGCACCGCGGCGCCAAGAGCGAAGATGGCCATGTACAGCACGAAGAACGTCGTGATGGAGGCGCGGGCCTCGGACGTCGCGATCCTCCCCCGCACCCGCACGGGGAAGACGCCCCTGGGGTGCAGGGACGAGACCGTCTCGGCCCGGACGAGGCGGGCGAGGGCCAGGACTCGGAGGGCCTTGAGCCCTCCGGCGGTGGAGCCCGTGCTCCCGCCCAGGAACATGAGCAGGATGAAGAGGAAGTGGGTGTAGGCCGGCCACTGCTCGTAGTCCGCCGTGAAGAACCCCGTGGAGGTGATGACGCTCACCACCTGAAAGGCGCCGTACCGGAGGGCGTCGGAGACCGTCGAGTAGACGCCGCTTCGGAGGAGGACGACGGCCGTGGTGACGATGCTGAAGAGCACGATGCCCGAGTAGACCCTGCACTCCTCGTCCCGGCCGTGGATACCGAGGTTGCCCAGGAGGAAACGGTAGTGGAGGACGAAGTTTATCCCGGAGATGAACATGAAGAAGGTGATCACCCAGTCGAAGTAGGCGGAGTTGTAGTGGGCGATGCTCCTGTTCAGGGGGGACAGGCCGCCTGTGGCGATGGTGCTGAAGGAGTGGGCGAGGGACTCGAAGAGGCTCATGCCGCCAAGGTGGAGCAGGACGACCTGAGCGGCGGTGAGAAGGATGTAGACGCCCCACAGGCGCAGGGCCGTCCGGTGCAGCCTGGGCGTCAGCTTCTCCACGGCGAAGCCGGGGACCTCAGCCTTGTAGAGGTGGATGCCTCCCACGCCGATGAAGGGCAGGATGGCAAGGCTGAGGACGATGATCCCCATGCCGCCGATCCAGTGGGTGAGGGCTCTCCAGAAGAGGAGCCCCCGCGGATGGACCTCGATGTCCACCAGGACGGAACCGCCCGTGGTGGTGAAGCCCGACATGGCCTCGTAGAAGGCGTCGGTGTAGGTGGGGACCATGCCGTGGAGGTAGTAGGGGAGGGCCCCGATGACGGAGGCCACGACCCAGGAGAGGGAGACCACGACGAAGGCGTCCTGGATGCGGACCTTCTTGAAGTCGGCGTTCCGCCCGGCGAAGAGGAGCAGCCCCGAGAGGGTCAGGCCGAGGACCATGGAGATGACGAAGGCCTGGGCGTCGGCCGTTCCGTCGTGGAGGGCCCAGAGGAGGGGCCAGATCATGGCGGCGGAAACGATGCCCGTCAGGACGGCCATGACCTTCGAGATGAGGCGGGCGTTCATCGGCTCGTCACGCTCCCGTCGCGGGCATGTCGGCCCGCCCTCCTACTTTCTCCACGTCCCGGGGACGAGGAGCAGGAGCAGGGTGTAGAGCTCCAGGCGCCCCAGAAGCATGAGGGCCGAGAAGACCCACAGGGCCCCCTCCGAGACGACGCCGAAGTTGTCCATGGGCCCGAGGACGCCGAGGGCCGGGCCCACGTTCCCGAGGGTCGCCGCCGCGCCCGACAGCGCGGAAAGCACGTCCAGGCCGAGGGCGGTCAGCGTCAGGACCCCGGCCGCGAAGATGGTCATGTAGAGGACGAAAAAGGTGGCCACCGACCCGACGACGGCGTCGTCGACGATCTTCCCGCCCACCCTGACGTGCAGGATCATCCTCGGGTGCAGAATGCGCTTGAACTCCGCCCTCGAATGGCGGGATAACAGCAGAAAACGCAGGACCTTCACGCCGCCGCCCGTGGACCCGGCGCACCCGCCCACGACCATGAGGAGGAGGAGGATCCACTGGCTCAGCGCCGGCCAGTACTCGAAGTCCGCCGTGATGTACCCCGTCGTGGTCATGACGCTCACCACCTGGAAGCCGCTGTGCCGGAGGGCCTGCCAGAGGGAGCCGTAGTTCCCGCGCAGCAGGAGGTCGACGGTGATCACCCCGACGCTGGCCAGGACGATCCAGACGTAGGTCCTGAACTCCTCGTCCCGGGCGAAGGCGCGGGCGTCCCCCCTGAGGAAGCGGTAGTGGAGCGCGAAATTCGCCCCGGAGAGGAACATGAAGAGGGTGATGACCGTCTCGAAGTAGAGGGAGCCGTACTGCCCGATGCTCTTGTTCAGCGGGGAGAAACCTCCCGTGGCGATGGTCCCGAAGGAGTGGGTAACGGCCTCGAAGAAGTTCATGCCGCCAAACATGAGGAACACGGACTCCGAGAGGGTGAGCATGGTATAGATGCCCCACAGGTACAGGGCCGTCTGATGGATCCGCGGCGTCACCTTCTCGGCCACGGGGCCGGGGACCTCGGCCCTGTAGAGCTCCATCCCGCGAACCCCCAGGAAGGGGAGCAGCGCCAGGGTGAAGACGATGATGCCCATGCCGCCGAGCCAGTGGGTGAGGCTCCGCCAGAAGAGGATGCCCCTCGGGCAGGCCTCGATGTCGGCGAGCACCGTCGCGCCTGTGGTGGTGAAGCCCGAGGCGGCCTCGAAGAAGGCGCCGGCGAAGGAGGACGTACACCCGTGAAGGTAGTAGGGCAGGGCCCCGATCGTGGACGCGATGAGCCACGTCAGGCCGACGACGATGTACCCGTCCTTGACGCCCAGGTCCTTGTAGGGCTCCCGCCAGCCGGGGACGAAGAGCAGCCCCGAGAAGGTCAGGCCGAAGACCATGGAGACGACGAAGGCATGGGCGTCCCCCGTCCCGTCGCGAAGGGCCCAGAAGAGGGGCCAGACCATGGAGAGGGAGACGGTGGCCGAAAGAAGGGAGAGGACCTTCGAGACGAGGCGGAAGTGCACCCTATCTCACTCCGAGATGATCGACCGCTTCCGTCATCTGGTCCGTCCTGGCGAAGACCATGAGCTTGTCGCCGCTCTGGAGCACCGTGGAGCCCACGGGGACGAAGACCACCCCCGCCCGCACGATCAGGGCGATGAGAATGCCCTTGGGGAGGGCGAGGGCGATGAGGGAGCGCCCCACCGCCGGGCTGTCGGGCTCGAGGACCATCTCGAGCATCTCGGCGTCGATCTTCTCGATGATGGCCAGAGCGCCCACGTTCTCGGGGTACCGGACGTGGCGGAGGATCACGGACGCCAGGGCGATGTTCGGGTTGACGATGGAGTCCACGGGCATGTAGTGGTCCATGTTCATGTAGATCTTCCGGCGCACGACGGCGATGGCCTTCCTGGCGCCGAGGGCCTTGCCCACCACGGCGAAGAGCAGGTTCGCCTCGTCGCTCTCCGTGGCGCACACGAGGCCGTCGGCCTCCTCGATGCCCTCCTGCTTCAGGAAGTTTCCGTCCGCCCCGTCGCCGCACAGGACCAGCGTCCGCTCCAGCTCCCCGGCGAGGCGCTCGCACTTCTCCCGGTCGTGGTCGATGAGGCGGATGTCCAGATTTCTGTACTGGTTCTCCAGCTTCCAGGCCACCTGGAAGCCCAGCTTGCCGCCGCCGATGATAAGCACCCGCTTCAGAGGCCGGGTCTTCTCCATCTGGTAGAGCTCCCCCACCTGCCAGGCCTGCTCCCTGGTGCCAACGAGGTAGCAGAGGTCCTCCTCCTGGAGCGTCAGCTCACCGTTGGGGACGATGCCCTCGCCGTCCCGCTCCACGTAGACGATGACGGACACGAACTGAGGGTAGAGGGTACGGAGGTTTTTGAGGGTCACGCCCACCAGCGGGGACGTCTTCGCGATCCGGAAGGCGTAGATCCCCGCCCGGCCGTCGAGCAGTTCGGCGGTGTGCACCGCCGACGTGACGGAGAGGAGCTCCAGGATCTCCCGCGCCACGGAGCGCTCGGGGGAGTTCATCACGTCGATGCCGAGGCTTTTGGCCCACGTGGGGCTGTCGGTGAACTCGAGGCCCCTGGCCCTGGAGATGACCCGCTTGACGCCGGAGCGCTTCGCGATCCAGCAGGCGAGGATGTTGACCTCGTCGTGATCGGTGCAGGCCACGAGGATGTCCACGTCGCACCCGGGGAAAACCCCCGCCTCCTCGAGGACGTGGGGCCGGGCGCCGTTGCCCCGGACGACGATGACGTCCAGCTCGTTGTCCACGACTCCCGCCCGCTCCTCGTTCTCCTCCACGACGGTCACGTCGTGCCCGTCCTCCGAGAGGGTCTGAGCCACGCTGTACCCCACCTCGCCGCTTCCGACGACGACTATCTTCATTGCCCGCTCACCATTCCTTCGGCAGGCCTTTGCGACCTGCTGAGCAATGATATCACATCGCGGCGCCCGGACAAAGGCTCGGGCAGGGGTCAGCGGGCGGCGGCGATGGCCTCCACGGTCGTCCGGACCTCCTCCTCGGTGGAGAACCACCCCGGGCTGAGCCGGAGGGCCCCGCCGGGGAAGGTCCCGAGGGTTCTGTGGGCCCTCGGGGCGCAGTGCAGTCCGGGCCTCGTCTCGATGCCGCGCTCCTCGGACAGGAACCCCGCCAGATCGCCGTTGTCCACGCCCTCGACGTTCACGGCGAACACGGGCAGACGCCCCGCCATAGTGCGCCGCCCCGAGAGGGACAGTCCCTCGATGGCGAGGAGCCCTTCGAGCATGAGGGCTCCCAGGGCCTCTTCACGGGCCCGAATCTCGTCCAGGCCCGTCGCATCGATCCATTCGAGGGCGGCGGAGAGGCCGGCGATCCCCGGGAGGTTCGGCGTCCCGGACTCGAACTTGTCTGGCATGGCGTCGGGCTGGCGTTCCAGGTGGGAGAAGCTGCCCGTGCCGCCCTCGACGAGCGGGCGGACCGCCCGGGCGAACTTCGGGTTCCAGAGAATGCCGCCGATGCCCTGCGGGCCCATGAGCCCCTTGTGCCCCGTGAAGCAGAGGGCGGCGAGCCCGAGCTCCTCCGCGTTCAGGGGAAGGAGGCCGGCCGTCTGGGCGCAGTCCACCACGATGGGTACCTTCGCCGTCCGGCACAGGGCCGCCAGGGCCGGAAGGTCCTGGATCGTGCCGCAGACGTTGCTGCAGTGGGAGAGGATCACGAGGTCGGGCGAGAGGTCCCTCAGCGCGCGCTCCAGCGCGGCGGGGGGGAGGAAGCCCTCGCCGTCGCAGGGCAGGATCTCGACGCGCACGCCCTCGGACTCGAGGCGGCGGAGGGGGCGGATCACGGCGTTGTGCTCCATGGAGGTGGTGACGACCGTCCTTCCGGGGGCGAGAAAGCCCTTCAGGACGACGTTCAGGGACTCGGTGACGCCCGACGTGAAGGTGACGAGGCGGGGGTCGGCGCCCCACCCCCCCAGAAGGGCGGCAAGGCGTTCGCGGCAGGTGAAGACGAGGTCCAGGGTCTTCAGATCCCGCCCCGAGGCGGTCCCTCTCGCCAGGTTCGCCCCGCCTCCGGCGAGGAAGTCCGCCATGGCCCGGCCGACGCACTCCGGCTTGGGCCACGTGGTGGCGGCATTGTTCATATACATGGGGCATTCTCCCTTCCGGTTATACGAAATATGCCCCATTGTACCCCTTTTTGCGCCGATCGTCAGGGGAGGGGTTTTTCTCCTCCGACGAAGAGAAAGCCGCTCACCACGGCCGTCAGGGGAGCCACCATCACCAGGCCGAAGCTTCCCACGAGGGTGTTGAGGATCTCCGACGAGACGTACTGCATGTTCAGGATGTTGGCCGACGGGATGCCCTGGGCCAGGAAGGTCATGAGGAGGCTCGAGTAGCTCGCCGTGTAGGCGAGGAGCAGCGTCGTGATCTGGGTGCCCACCACGGCCCGGCCGACGGAGAGGCCGGACAGGATGAGCTCCGCTCTGGTGATGTCCCGTTTCCGCTCGGCGAGCTCCCACTGGGCGCTCGCCACGTCCATGGCGAGGTCGATGACGGCGCCCGACGAGGCGAGGAAGATGCCGCCCAGGAAGATCCCCGTGAGGTCGATATGGGGAAAGCCGCTGTAGAGCAGGGATTCGGAGAAGGGCTTCACGGCGCCGTGGATCCTGAAGGCGCCGCCGAAGTAGAGGGACAGGGCGCAGGTGAAGAGGATCCCCAGCATGGAGCCGAGGAAGGTGGCCATGCCCTTTCTGTTGACGCCGCCGACGAGGAAGACGGTGGCCGCCGTCAGGATCAGGACCACCACGAGGGAGGAGACGATGGGGTCCCACCCCTTGAGGTACCAGGGCAGGAGGACCTTCCAGATCATGAGGCCGGTGAAGAGGAAGGAGAGCAGGGCCCGGGCCCCGATCCAGCCGCCGAACAGGACGAGCAGGGCACAGAAGAGCCCCAGGAGAACCACCTCCACATCCAGGCGGTAGTAGTCGAGCACGTTGGCGCTGACCGCTCCTTCGAGCCCCTCCTGCACCACGGCCAGCGCCCTGTCGCCGGGCACAAAGATCTTGTCCATCTCGAGGCGCCCCATGAGGTGGTTCACGGCCTTCATCTGCCGCCCCGCGAAGGTGCCCTGAAGGACCTCGATCTCGAGCCCCTGGTCCCCCGTCCGGACGATGCCATGCTGCTTCATGTTCTCGTTGTCCACGGTGAGGATCCGGACCTTGACGCGCTCCGCGTCGTCCTTGTAGGACGCCTCCCAGGACGGGAAAAAGAAAAGCCCCACCGTGACGGCGAGGAAGATCAGAGTCAGGATATGGTCGTGCCGCTTGGCCCTCATGGACAATCCCCCTTCTTCACGAACGGGCCGAAGGGGACAGTCCCCTTCGGCCCGTATGGTCCCGGCGCTCCGTCTCTCAGTTGACGCCGATGATGGACATGGTCTTCCAGGCCACGTCGGTGTTGTCGTAGTACCCGGCGAACAGGTCCGAACCAACGCCGCCGGCGAAGATGGGCACGGGGATGCCCGTGTGGGCGTAGGTGGTCCAGCCGATCCCGGACTTCTGGTTCAGGATCTGGGTGAGCTTCACCGAGAGGGGCTCGTACCCCCCGTAGAGCAGATAGGTGGCCTCGTCCTTCGACCGCTCCTCCTCGCCCTGCATGCTGCGCTCGTAGGCCGCCCTGACCTCGCCGAGCTCCAGGTCCGAGAGCACCATGGCGAGCTCTTTACCGGCCTCTCTGTCGCCGGCCTTGGCCTTCTCCCCGAGGGCCTTGCGCTCGTCGGCCGAGGCGGTCTTCAGGCCGAAGACCTCGTTGATGAGGGGCATCATGTTGTCGAAGGTCCTCTCGGCATCGGGGCGCTTCTTGAACTCGGCGATCTTTCTGTCGAAGGACTCGTAGGACTCGCTCTGGTAGGAGACCTTGTTGAAGAAGGTCTCGTACTGGGTGCCGGCGAAGCCGATGCTCATGCCGCCCGTCTCGTGGTCGCCGACGACCACGATGAGCGTCTCGTCGGGATGAGCTTCGGCGAAGTCGACGGCCACCTTGACGGACTCGTCGAAGGCAAGCGTGTCGTGGATGGCCGACGCGGCGTCGTTGGCGTGGCAGGCCCAGTCGATCTTGCCGCCCTCGACCATCATGAAGAAGCCGTTGGGGTTGTCCAGAAGCTCGATGCCCTTCTTCGTGAACTCGGCCAGTGAGAGCTCCTTCTCCGTGCGGTCCATATCGTAGGGCATGGCGTTGCTGCCGTCGATGACGGGGTTCACGGCGATGAGCTTCGTCCCGGGCGCAGCGCCGAGGATGTCGTCCCTGGTGCGGAGCACGCTGTAGCCGGCCTCCTTGGCCACGTCGTAGAGGTCCTTTCTGTCCTTCTTCTTGCCCGTCGCCTGATGGATTCCGCCGCCGGCGAAGTAGTCGAAGCCGCTGCCGATCAGCTGTTCACCGATCTCGTAGTAGTCGTTCCGGGAGGCCTGGGAGGCGTAGTAGGACGCCGGGGTGGCGTGGTTCAGGGACACGGTGGTGATGATGCCCACCCGCATGCCCTTGTCGTGGGCCATCTTCGCCACGGAGGTGAACTTCTTCGTCTTCGTCGCGTCCATGCCGATGACGCCGTTCTCCGTTTTGTAGCCCGAGGCGAGGGCCGTCGCCGCCGGGGCGGAGTCGGTGATGAAGGAGTTCGTCGAATAGGTGGTGATCATTCCCTGAACCGGAAGGCCGCTCAGCGTCAGCTTCTTGATCGCCGGCTCGGATCCCTGGGGGTCCATGGACCCCTTGTAGACCTCCGCCGAGTTCACCTGCTGCAGCCCCAGGCCGTCACCGATGAACACGAACACGTACTTGGCCCTCTGCCCGTCCCACTGATTTCTCGTCTCGGCGCATGCCCCGAAGGCGAAGACCAGGACGACGAGCGCCGCAGCCGCCATCTTTGTCCACAGTGTCTTTCTCATTGCTTCATACCCCTCCTCTGGAGAATTTGACCCCATTCTCCTGGTCAGGGGTTACGAAAGGGGCGGAGAAATGTATCGGGAGGGTAAAAACAACATTACGGCCCGGGGCGCCGCGCTCCGGAAGAGGAACGGGCCATGAGGTCGCCCAGGGTGAACCCCGTGGGACGCTCGGACTCCTCGATGGTCCGGAGCGCCGCCTCGAGGGAGCTTCGGATCTGATCCGGGCTGTAGGAGGCCGGGAAGTAGAGCGCGGCCGAATCGCCGTGACCGCCGCCCCGGACCTTCCGTCCGTCCCGGAGCATCCCCACGACCTTCCCGGCCGTCTCGTCCCGGCTCCTGAGGGAGACGGCCCAGTCGCCGGCGAAGCGCTTCGAGACCACGGCCACCAGGAGGGGCGGCTCGGCCATCCGGTCCAGCACGAGCCCTCCGAAGTCCGAGACGTCGCCGAACTCGAGGATTCCGGGCTCGACGAAGGTCATGGACCCCTTTCCCGTCCCCGTCCTCTGCAGGGCAACGGCGAAGCGCTTCTCCTGCTGATCCACGAAGTCCATGGCGGCCGTTCGTTCGTGGGGGGCGAGGGCCGTCCCCGGGTTCACGGCGAGACGGGTGAAGAGGCTGTAGGGGCCGCACAGGGTGATGAGGGCCTGCCACAGGCGGCTGTCGGGGTTCTGGTTGAGCCAGAGGTCCCGGTCGTTGGCCAGGTCCACCAGGGGCGCAAAGCCGTCGAGCCCCTGGGGGTCGTTCCGAAGAAGCCACTGGTAATATACCTTCGCCGCGCAGACGGAGGTGTCGGTCACGAGCCAGGGCCTGGCCCCGTACCGGGCCGCCGTCGTCTCGTGGTGGTCGAAGACGAAGGGGGGCGCCCCGTCGGAGTGGACGCGGTCCAGGGTCTCGACGGTGCGTCCGTCCTGGCAGAACAGGTCCAGGACGATAAAGTCCTGACGGGCGTCCAGGCTTTCGAGGATCAGGGCGTCCACCGTGCCGTACCCCGCGAGGGAGACCTTCAGGGGGCGCCGGTCGCGCCAGCGATGCCACGCCACGGCCGCCGCCGCGACGCCGTCGAGATCGGTGTGGCTGATGATGTGCAGAGGGGCTGTGCTCATCCTTCCGTCCTCCTCGTTCTCAGCAAGTTCTTCTTCCGTCATTGTACCCCTTTTGCGCCCGTTCGCCAGGGCGTCTTATCCACAGTTGTGGATAATTTGTGGACAACGCGTCCGAACGGTAACGGAAGGGGTGAAAAATATTGTCGCCGGGTGGCGAATTTTGTAACAAATTCGTTACACGTCTTGCCATCGCGGGTTATGCTTATCCACATAGAAATCCGTCCTATCAACCGCCTGTGGATAGGAAATTTTCTCTTTTCGGAGGACAAATCACTTTTTTGTCCCCCGAGGGGAAGGGGGGAATTATCCACACCCCTGTGGTAAGATTGTCCCATTCTCGGTACGAGGTGACGCGCAGTGAACAATCAATTGACGCAACTCTGGGACGCCCTCCTGAAGGACGCCTCGTCGACCCTTCCCTCGGGGACCGCCGACCTGTGGCTCACGACCTGCGTTCCCACACGCTTCGAGGGCGGGGTGCTGACCCTCGACGTCCCGAACGTCTTCGTGAAAGAGCAGATCTCCAGCCGTTTTCTCAAGGACCTCGTCCAGCTCCTGCAGGACAGCGGAAAGGGGCAGTCCATAGAGCTCCAGGTGGGGGCCGAGACCAAGAAGGACGAGCAGCAGCGGGCCGAGCGGGCGGCATCGGGGGGAAACTCGGAGTCCCGCAGCGGGCTCAACCCGGGCTACCTGTTCAGCTCCTTCGTCGTCGGCAAGTCCAACAGGCTGTCCCACGCGGCAAGCCTCGCCGTGGCCGAGACGCCGGGGGAGGCCTACAACCCCCTCTTCATCTGGGGCGGCGTCGGCCTGGGGAAGACCCACCTCATGCACGCCGTGGGGCACTACATCCTCGACAGGAACCCCGGCCTGAAGGTCACCTACGTGAGCTCGGAGAAGTTCATCAACGAGTTCATCCAGTCCATCCGGAACAACAAGACCCACGAGTTCAAGTCCAAGTACCGGAACGTGGACGTCCTTCTGATCGACGACATCCAGTTCCTCGGGAACAAGGACAGCAGCCAGGAGGAGTTCTTCCACACCTTCAACCAGCTCCACGTCACGAAGAAGCAGATCGTCATCTGCTCCGACCGGCCCCCGAAGGAGATCCAGAGCATCGAGGACCGGCTCGTCAGCCGGTTCGAGTGGGGCCTCGTGACGGACATCCAGACGCCCGACCTCGAGACGAGGATCGCCATTCTTCAGAAGAAGGCCCACCTTCGCCACTTCGACATCCCCGAGGACGTCATCTCCTTTCTGGCCGTCAACATCCCGAGCAACATCCGGGAGCTCGAGGGGGCCCTCAACAGGGTGGTGGCCTGCGCCGAGCTGTCGAGCGAGCCCATCACCGTGGAGAACACCTCCGACTGGCTCAAGGACGTCCTGAGGAAGGACGCGAAGGGCCCCATCAGCCTCGAGAGCATCCAGAACTCCGTGGCGTCGGCCTTCAACATGACCATCGAGGACATCCTCAGCTCGAAGAGGACGTCGGATCTCGCCCTCGCCCGGCAGATCGCCATGTACCTGTGCCGGAAGTGCACCGAGGCGAGCCTCCAGGAGATCGCCCGGTCCTTCAGGAAGAAGGACCACACGACGGTCCTGCACGCACACCGCAAGATATCCCAGATCGTCCGCGATCAGGAGGGCATACGGAAGATGGTGGACAGCATTGAGGAGAAGCTGTGAACGAGTGCGCTCTTTTTGTGCATACATAAAAGGAAGGGAGAGGGAGCGCTCATTTTTGTGGACGTTGTGGACGGCATACCCAGCTCAAGGACCTATCCATACACAGGCCTTCGGCCAGCCGCCCCAACGAAAAGCACCCTTGTCCACAGAACACACAGCCCTTATTACTCCTACTGCTTCCAGAAACAAAAAGAATAATAATAACGGAAAGCGATACCACTCCTGGGAGGGAAAAGCATGAAGCTGCACATACGAAAAGGCGATTTTCTGAAAGACTGGCAGACGGCCGAACGAAGCACCAGCTCGAAGAGCACCATAAGCTCCCTCACCGGCATCCTCCTCAGGGCCGAGGGAAAGGACAAGGGCATCCTCCTCGAGGCGACGGATCTGAAGACCTCCATCAAGTGCGTCTCGAACAGCGTGACCATCGAAGAGGAGGGGGAGGTGGTCCTGCCCGTCCGCATCGTGGGCGACCTCTTCAAAAAGGCCCCGGCCGACGAATTCACTGTCCAGATCGTTGACGGCAAGGGGACCATCACGGCGGGACGAAACCGGTACCGGTTCACCACCTATCCGGCGAAGGAGTTTCCGAAGCTCCCCGTCTCCGAGAGCGCCCCTCTGTTCTGCACCATCGGAGCGGCCGACCTGCTGCGCACCATCCTCGAGGGGACCGTGGCGAGCACGACGGGCGACGAGTTTCCCAAGTACCTCGGCACCGCCTTCTTCCAGCTTCGGGACAAGGAGCTGCGCGTCATCTCCACGGACGGGCGGCGGCTCTCCCTCTCGAAGTGCTACCCCAGCCAGACTGGGCCCGATGGGGATTTTCTTCTGCCCATCGCCGGCGTCCGGGAGCTCCAGAGACTGCTCTCGGCCCTGGACAGGGACGCTCCCATCCGCGTCGTGGCCGACGACTCCCTCGTGTTCTTCCAGATGGGCTCCATGGAGTTCTCCGTCCGGAAGGTGGAGACGGCCTTCCCGAACTACGAGAAGATACTGAACCCGCAGAGCACCACGACGCTTACTGTGGAACGGGATGCCCTCATAGCGGCCCTTGAGCGGGTGGATATCGTCGTGCGGGACTTCACTCGGATGGTGCTCTTCCATCTCTCGCCCGAGGGCGATCTGACGCTGACGGGCAAGGCGCCCGAGACGGGCTCCGTCCGGGAGATCCTCGACGGGACTATCGAGGGGGAGCCCCTGACAGTGGCCTTCAACGTGGGGTACTTCCTCGACGGCCTGAAGGCCCTCTATGGGGAGAAGGCCTCCATGAGCTTCAACGGCTCCGAGGGGCAGATGACCATGCTCCGTCCGGGCGAGACGAACTTCCTCTATATGGTGATGCCCATCAAGCTGACGGAGAGCGATCTGTCCCGGGATGACGACGACGAGAACGGAGAGGCGGGCGCCGGAGCCGAGTAAGGAGAGGCATGTGGTGCTCCGACCTCCTTCTGCGTAACTTCCGGAATTTCTCCCAGTGCCGGGTGCGGTGGCACCCCGGGCTGAACCTGCTGACGGGGCGCAACGGGGCGGGGAAGACGAACTGCCTTGAGGGCCTGCACATCCTCCTGGGGTGGGGGCCCCTGGGCGACCGGAAGGACCTCAGGGCCTGGGACGGCTGCGAGGAGTACGCCTTCGTCACGGGCAACTTCTCCGGGGGCGACGATCTCTTCGCCGCTGCGGCCATCGGACGGACGACGGTGCTCAAGTGCGACGGGCAGAGGATCTCCTCCTCGGATATCCGGTGGAAGATACCCTCTCTGGCCTTTCTCCCCAGGGACATGACCCTGATCGACGGCTCGCCGTCGGGGCGCCGGTCCTTCGCGGACAGGCTTTGTGCCGTCCTCTTTCCCCTCTACGCCAAGCGGCTGAGCGACTTCAAAAGGGCGGTCCGGCACAGGACCGTCCTTCTTCGCGCCGGAAGAGCCCTGAGGCCCCTCTCCCAGGCCATGGCCACCATGGCTGCGTGGCTGTGGGAGGCGAGGGAGCGCGCCGTGACGGCTCTGGCCCGTGAGCTGGAGGATTTCGGCGACCTTCTCCCCCTCCCGCTCTCACTG